>NZ_SRIC01000606.1 GCF_004684775.1 Streptomyces sp. MZ04 | reverse complement strand
GCGAACTGGCTGTTGCGGATGACGGTCATCATGACGACCGAGCCCATGACGCCGGCCATCGGGAGCAGGGCGGTGGCGGCGTTGCCCATCTTGCCCTCGGGCAGATTCGGGGGCGGCTCGATGGTGCGTTCCGGGGCGCCGGCGAGAGGCCGGGTGGAGCGGGCCGGGCGGTGGACGAGGCGGTGGGTCATCGCACCCGCACCGCCCGCCCCATCGCCTCGGCGGCCAGCTGGACAGCGGCCTCGCGCGAGTTCTGGCCGAGCATGCCGGTGTGGATGGGGCCTCCTTGGGCCAGATGACGGTCGTAGGCCAGGGGCACCACGGCCACCCCGGTCTCGCGCAGATGCGCGGCGGCCGTCTTCAGATCGAGCGTCGTGTCGGGGGAGCTGGCGGAGAGGGCGACCACGGTGGTGGCCAGGGCCGAGTGCGGCAGCTGGGCCAGCCAGTCCAGGACCACGCGGGTGCCGCCGACGCCCTCGGCGGTCATCGGGGCGACCACCACGCGGGCATGGGCGGTGTCCATCGCGGTGCGGGCCACCTCGCCGGGCAGCGTCTCGCAGTCGACGACCGTCACGGCGAAGTAGCGGCGCAGCGCGAGGGTGACGGTGCGGTAGGTGGGTACGTCGAGCGGGGCGCCGACCCTGCCTTGGCTCGCGGGGAGCAGCCAGCCGCCGTCGGTGACCGGCACCAGGTAGCCGGTGACGTCGGTGAGTTGCATGGCCGGGCTGAGGAGGGGGGCCAGGTCCGCGCAGGCCCAGCGCACGGACTCGGCACCGAGGCGGACCGGCAGGGTGCCGAGCGCGGCGTCGGCCTCCAGGGCGAGGACGGGGTCGTGCCGGTAATGGTTGAACGTCCGTGCCAGGAGCGCGGAGACGGTGGACTTGCCGACCCCGCCCCGGATCGAGGTCAC
>NZ_SRIC01000605.1 GCF_004684775.1 Streptomyces sp. MZ04 | reverse complement strand
CTAGATGGTTGATGCGCTTTGGCTCTGTCCGGAATGACGGAGAGTGCCCAGAATCGGTGGTGTAGAACACTGGCTCGACCCGTGGGGCGCGCTGTGAACACCGATCTGGACACTCTCCTGACCGCACTGTACGTCGAGCTGGATGACGGCATCATCCCCTCGCGCAGGGCGAGTTCGGGGCCGGGGCATCCGTTGGAAGTGACCGATGCGGAGTTGGTCTGCCTGGCCGTGGCCCAGGTGCTGTTGCGGTTCAACGACGAGCGGCACTGGCTGCGCTCGGCCCGGGCCCTGGTCGGGCATCTCTTCCCGCGGCTGCTGTCGCAAAGCGAGTACAACCGGCGGCTGCGCGGGGCTGGGGACCTGCTGGAAGCGGCCCTGCGCTGGCTGGCGGCCCGGACCCCGTCCAGTGCGGACGTGGTGCGGCTGTGGGACGGTACTCCCGTCCCGTGCGGCTCTTCGCGGCAGACCGCGAAACGCTCCGACCTGTTCGGATGGGCCGGCTACGGTATGGACAAGTCCCATCACCGCTTCTACTGGGGCATCGAGCTGATGCTGGTCTGCGCCCCGGACGGGCTGATCACCGGGTTCATCCTGGTGAATCCGAAGCTGGTCAAGGAACGCGACGCGGTGCGAATGATGTTCGCACTGGACAAGAACCGGCCCGAGCCGGGTACCACTGGGGTGTGTGACAAGGGTTTCGCCGGCGCGGAGTTCGAGGCGGACATGGCCGCGCTGGGAATCACGGTGGTCCGCCCCGCCCGCAAGGACGAGACGGACCCGGGGATTTTCCCGTACTGGCTCCGCCAGCGCATCGAGTCGGTGAACTGGACGCTCAAGGGCCAGCTCGGGCTGGAGGTCCACGGCGGCCGGGTGCTCTCCGGGCTGTGGGCCAGGGTCCTGCAGAGGCTCCTGG
>NZ_SRIC01000604.1 GCF_004684775.1 Streptomyces sp. MZ04 | reverse complement strand
GGCATCCCGGTCTTCGCCTGGAAGGGCGAGACCCTGGAGGAGTACTGGTGGTGCACGGAGCAGGCGCTGACCTGGCCGAACACCCCCACCGGCGGCCCGAACATGATCCTGGACGACGGCGGCGACGCCACGCTCCTGGTCCACAAGGGCGTCGAGTACGAGAAGGCCGGCAAGGTCCCGTCCGAGGACACCGCCGAGTCGGACGAGCACCGCGTCATCCTGCAGCTCCTCAACCGCACGATCACCGACGGCTCGCAGAAGTGGACTCAGCTCGCCTCGGAGATCCGCGGTGTGACGGAGGAGACCACGACGGGTGTTCACCGTCTGTACGAGATGCACCGGGACGGGACTCTTCTCTTCCCGGCGATCAATGTGAACGACGCGGTGACGAAGTCGAAGTTCGACAACAAGTACGGCTGCCGCCACTCCCTGATCGACGGCATCAACCGCGCCACGGACGTGCTGATCGGCGGCAAGACCGCTCTGGTCTGCGGCTACGGCGATGTGGGCAAGGGCTGCGCGGAGTCGCTGCGCGGCCAGGGCGCGCGGGTGATCATCACTGAGGTGGACCCGATCTGTGCGCTGCAGGCGGCGATGGACGGCTTCCAGGTGACGACGCTGGACGAGGTCGTCGACAAGGTCGACATCTTCGTGACGACGACGGGCAACAAGGACATCATCATGGCCGCGGACATGGCCAAGATGAAGCACCAGGCGATCGTGGGCAACATCGGTCACTTCGACAACGAGATCGACATGGCGGGTCTGGCGAAGATCCCCGGGATCGTGAAGGACGAGGTCAAGCCGCAGGTCCACACGTGGACGTTCCCCGACGGCAAGGTCCTGATCGTGCTGTCCGAGGGGCGTCTGCTGAACCTGGGCAATGCGACGGGTCACCCGTCGTTCGTGATGTCCAACTC
>NZ_SRIC01000603.1 GCF_004684775.1 Streptomyces sp. MZ04 | reverse complement strand
GGCGGCGGGCGCGGTCCTGCTCGCGGTCTCGTTCTATACCGTCACCACCCCCTTCTGGAGCGGCATCCTCGCGCAGGGCCTCGCCATCTCCGTCGTCTTCATCTCGTTCACCGTGGTGACGGGGCTCGGCGCGATGGTGTCCCTGGCGCAGGCCACGTTCGTGACGGCGGCGGCGCTGGTGGCCGGGCTGCTGATGAGCCACGGCTGGCCGTTCATCGCGGCGGCGCTGGTGGGGACGGGCGGGGCGGCGGTGCTCGGCGCCCTGGTCGCGCTGCCGGCGCTGCGGCTCGGCGGGCGTTCCCTGGCCCTTGCCACACTGGCCCTTGCCTTCCTGGCCGATCAAGTGCTCTTCCAGATGGGCTGGTTGAGGAACGGCGACACCGGGTGGGAGATACCCCGGCCGATCTTCGGCCCGGTGGACCTGACGGACGACCGCGCGATGGGCGTGGCGATGGTCGTCCTGGTGACGGTGGCGGTGGCGGCGCTGAGCGCGCTGCGGGGGTCGGCGACCGGGCGGGCGATGCTGGCGGTGCGGTCCGCTCCGGCGGCGGCGATGGCTTCGGGCGTCTCGGTGGTGCGGACAAAGCTGCTGCTCTTCACGCTGTCGGCGGGTCTTGCCGGGTTCGGGGGTGTGATGTACGCGTCGTTCAACACCCGGATCACGGCTACGGACTTCACGGCGATGACGGGGCTCGTATGGCTGGCGGTGGTGGTGGCCGCGGGGGTGCGGAGGCCGCAGTTCGCGGTGGTGGCGGGTCTTGTGTTCGCGGTGATGCCGCATGTCCTGGCGGACTATGTGACGGAGTCGGTGCAGGTGCCGGTGATTCTGTTCGGGCTTGCGGGGTTGGCGCTGGCGAATGATCCGGATGGGTATTGTGCGGCGGTTTCGGTGCGGATGCATCGACGGCGAGGACTTCCCCGACC
>NZ_SRIC01000602.1 GCF_004684775.1 Streptomyces sp. MZ04 | reverse complement strand
GCCCCGCAGTTCCCCCCACCCGCAGAGAGGTTGTCGCATGCCGGACGACGCCGCCGTGGCCCGCGATGCCGCCGAGGCCGACGCCGCCTTCTCGCACCCCGCGGTGCCGCCCGACGCCACCGCCGCGTACGGCGAACATCCCGATCAGGTCGTCGACTTCTACGAACCCCGCATCCGTACGGAAACTCCCGCCCCGCTCGTCGTCGTCCTGCACGGCGGCGCCTGGCGTGCCCCGTACGACCGGCAGCACATCACCCCCTTCGCGGACTTCCTCGCCAGACGCGGCTTCGCCGTGGCCAACGTCGAGTACCGGAGAGGGAGTTCGATCCCCGTACAGGGGGAGGGGCCCGTCGCCGGGCGCTGGCCCGAGACGTTCGACGACGTCGCCGCCGCCTTCGACGCGCTGCCCGGCCTCGTACGGGAGTTCCTGCCCTCCGCCGACCCGCGCCGCACCGTCGTGACGGGTCACTCCGCGGGCGGACACCTCGCCCTGTGGGCCGCCGCACGCCATGTGCTGCCCGTCGGCTCGCCCTGGCGCACCGAACGGCCCGCGCCCCTGCGCGGCGTCGTCGCCCTCGCCCCGATCGCCGACTTCCGGGTCGCCAGGGACCTGGGTGTCTGCTCGGGCGCTGTCGTTCAACTCCTGGGCGGGGAGGGGCAGTTCGAGGAGAGAGTGCCGCACGCCGATCCGGCCGCTCTGCTGCCGACCGGCATCGCCACGGCCGTGGTTCAGGGACGTACCGACATCGTCGTGCCGCACACCGTCTCCGAGTCGTACGCCGACGCGGCGGCGAAGGCGGGCGAGGTCGTCGGGGTCACGCTCCTCGAGGACGTGGGGCACTTCCCGCTCATCGATCCGGCGGCGGACGCGTGCGCCGTCGTGGCGGAGGAGATCGCGCAACTGGCCTTCTAGGGACGGGGGCCGGGGG
>NZ_SRIC01000601.1 GCF_004684775.1 Streptomyces sp. MZ04 | reverse complement strand
GCCCCACCTCACCTGAACGGGAGTAACCCCGCATGACCGAAGCCGCCGCCCTTCCCGGACAGCCTCGGGGTGGAGTTCTCAGCGGTCGCGCAACGGCCCGCGCCGTCAACGTGCTCGCTCCCAACGCGTCCGCGATGACCCTCGACGGCACCAACACATGGATCGTCGCGGAGCCGGACTCCGGCCTCGCGGTCGTCATCGACCCCGGCCCCCTGGACGACGCGCACCTCCAGAACGTCATCGCCACCGCCGAGAAGGCCGGACAGCGCGTAGCCCTGACCCTCCTCACCCACGGCCACCCCGACCACGCGGAAGGCGCCGCCCGCTTCGCCGAGCTGACCGGCACCAAGGTGCGGGCCCTCGACCCGGCGCTGCGGCTCGGCGACGAGGGACTCGCCGCGGGTGACGTCATCACGACGGGCGGCCTCGAGCTGCGCGTCGTGTCGACGCCGGGCCACACCGCGGACTCGCTGTGCTTCCATCTCCCGGCCGATCAGTCCGTGCTGACGGGGGATACGGTCCTGGGCCGCGGTACGACGGTCGTGGCGCACCCTGACGGCCGCCTGGGGGACTATCTGGACTCGCTGCGCCGCCTCAGGTCGCTGACGGTCGACGACGGCGTACACACGGTCCTGCCGGGCCACGGCCCGGTCCTGGAGGACGCGCAGGGCGCCGTCGAGTTCTACCTCGCGCACCGCGCGACCCGCCTGGCCCAGGTGGAGACGGCCGTCGAGAACGGCCACGTGGCGCCCGCGGACGTCGTCTCCCACGTGTACGCGGACGTCGACCGCTCGCTCTGGCCGGCGGCGGAACTCTCGGTCCGGGCACAACTGGACTACCTGCGGGAACACGGCCTGATCTGACGGCCGTTTCACCTCACCTCAGCCCAGCCCCCTCTAGCTCAGCCCAGCCCAGCAGCCCAGCTCAGCCCAGCAGC
>NZ_SRIC01000600.1 GCF_004684775.1 Streptomyces sp. MZ04 | reverse complement strand
TATAAGAGACAGCGGAGGGGGTGAGTTCCCCGCGCCCCTTCGGGGCGCTCGCCTAGCGGCGCGAGTTGCCGATCTGCTCCGACACCCGGACGAACCGGAAGCCGCGCTCACGCAGCTTCGGGACGATGGTCCGCAGGGCACGCTCCGTCGCGGGAGCCGGGCTGCGGGTGCAGTGCATGACGACGACCGAACCGGGCCGTACGCCGTCCAGTACCTGCTTGGCCACCGCGTCGGCGTCCGTGGCGAACGCGTCGCCGCTCACCACGTCCCACTGCACGGCCGTGACGCCGCCAGGGGCCAGCGCGCGCAGCGCCTGCTCGTCGTAACAGCCGCCGGGGAAACGGAAGTACGGCACCGGGCGCTCGATGCCGCCTTGCGGAAGGCGGTGAAGGCGCGCTCCATGTCGGCGCGCATCCGGGAGGCGGGGACGGTGGGCAGCCCGTAGCGGCGCTTCGTGAAGGCGTAGTGGCTGTACGAGTGGTTGGCGACCTCGAAGAGCGGATCCCGGCCGATGCCCTTGGCCTGATCCGGATACTCCTCGGCTCACCGGCCCGTCATGAAGAAGGTCGCGGGCACCTTCAGCCGGCGCAGGGTCGCGACCAGCGCCGGATTGTCGAACCGCTCGCCCGCCGCGGCGCGCGGCCCCTGATCGGCGGTCATGTCGGCGTCGAAGGTGAGGGCGACGGTGGGTCCGGCCACAGCGGCCTTCGTGCGGGCGGGCGTTCTTGAAGACGGGGGTGAGACCTGCGGGGCCGGGGGCGAGGGTCGCAGGACCGGCTGTGGGCCGGGCGGTCCGGTCCGGTTTCCTCGGGGCGGGGGAGCCGGCGCTGCCGCAGCCGCTGAGGGCGAGGGCCGCCAGGACGCAGGCGGCGGTGAGTCTTCTTCGCTGGGCCAGTGTGATCATCTGGCGAACATAACGGCGTAAACCGTGTGAATCGGTGAGGGT
>NZ_SRIC01000599.1 GCF_004684775.1 Streptomyces sp. MZ04 | reverse complement strand
CCCACACACAAGCCCTCCTCCGGCTCGCCCGGCAACGGATCAACGTGCTGTTCGCGATACTCCGCGACGGCACCTTCTACGAACCCCGCACCCCACGCCTCGCTTGACGAAAGACATAGAGGCACCCTCCCGCAGCACCGTGGCCGTCTCCTCATGAGGGCCGTGCAGCGCCCAGTACAGCGGGGTGTTCCCCTTGCCCTTGTCCTCGCGGAGGTTGGGATCCGCGCCGTGCGCGAGGAGTTCGCGGACGGCTTCGGTGTAGCCCCAGCATGCCGCCCCGCACAGGGGCGTGCCCTGGTCGCCGTGGCCGCTCTCCGCGTCGGGGTCGGCGCCTGCGGCCAGGAGTGCGCGGACGATGCGGGCCTCGCCCTGGACGGAGGCGATGTAGAGGGGTGTCGTGCCGTCGGGGTCGGGAGTGCGCGGGTCGGCGCCCGCGCGCAGTAGCGATTCCACCTCGGTGGGGACGCCGAGCAGCGCGGCCAGGACCAGGCGTTTCGTCAGCTTCTTGCGGCGCCTTCTGTTCATGAGGAGGAGGGTAGTCCGGCGACCGCGCGGGCTGGTCGGATTTTCCGCTCCCCCATGCGGCGGAGGCGCCGGGTGCGGAGCCGGCCCGTACGCCGATGTGGGTGGCGTGCCTGCATCGGCAGCATGGGCCGCACGATGAAGCTGAGCGCCCTGCCGGACGTCCCCCGCTGGGCCGTGATCGCCGCCCACGCCGTCCCTTTGGCCACCCTGCCCTCCGGGCTGTGGCGGGTCGCCCTGGCCGCGGGGCTGCCGGTGGCCAAGGATCCGTTACCCGGCGGGTGGGAGACGGTGTACGTGCTGGGGCTGAGCGCCGTCTCGGAGTGCCTGGCCCTGCTGACCCTCGGCCTGGTGCGGGGGTGGGGCGAGGTCGTACCGGCGTGGGTGCCGCTGCTCGGCGGGCGCAGGGTGCGAACGATGGCGGCGGTGATTCCGGCGTCGCTG
>NZ_SRIC01000005.1 GCF_004684775.1 Streptomyces sp. MZ04 | reverse complement strand
CCCACACACAAGCCCTCCTCCGGCTCGCCCGGCAACGGATCAACGTGCTGTTCGCGATACTCCGCGACGGCACCTTCTACGAACCCCGCACCCCACGCCTCGCTTGACGAAAGACATAGAGGCACCCCCCGGCCTGGCGCCGTGGCACCCGCCGGTCGGCCTTCGCCCCGCCTGAGCGATGCCGAACTGGTCACCCTAGGTACCAAAGGCCGGTGCCGGTCACCGCGTGCACCGCCTCGAACAACCGCCCCGCGTGGCGGAGGGCCGCGGTGTCGGCCCGGTCAGCCGATCCCCTTCCGCCCGCATGGTGGCGGTGCCGGCTGGGCTCGGGTCTGCCACAACCAGGACGCGGTGCGTGGTCGTCCTGGTCCAGCAGCTCGGACTCACGCACAGGTTGGCCGCGCTGCACGTATCGGCTCTGCTTGGCAGATACCACCGAACGAGGGATACGCCATCCGGTGACCCCATTGACGGAGCGTCGTCCGCCGGAGACCTCGGTGTCGTTGGTGCACGGTGATGTCGTCGCGGCGGGTGGGGGGGGTGCCGCTCCAGCGGCAGTGGGTGAGGGGCTTGGTCATGTGTCAGGTGGCGTGCCGCGTGAGCCAGGACGGGAGGGCTCCTCTGCCGGGCTGGCAGTGCTCGTACGCCTCCCAGATGGTGACCCGGCCCTCCTGGACGAGGCTGTCGTGGCAGACGGGCGGTGGCCATGCGGCCGGGTCTGGGAGGAGGCGCGGTCGCCGCGCTCAGCAAGTGGGGGCGGCGGCCGCGGTGGGTCAGGCAGACGGGGCGGCGATCACCTGGCGAGTTGGGCCACTCGAAGCAGGTCATCAGGGCTGATGCGGATCGTGGCGATGTTGACGAGCCACTGCATCCACACTGGCTCGATGCCGGGTGCCGTCTCGAACTCGGCGTCGGTGATGTGTCCCTGGGCGTAGGCGACCGTCCGGTCTGCCAACTCCTGCAGAGCGTCGGGAGCGATCCAGCGGACGTTCTTCGTCTCGCAGGCGCTCGGGGTGAGGTCGCCGGTGACGGTGGCCTGGTAGACGGTCCAGTCGTGGCCGGTGCCGCGTGCGCCCGGCAAGCGGCGGCATCGATTACCCCACCACCCGCCAGTGACGTGGGTGAGGCCGGTGACGGTGAGGCCGAGTTCTTCCTCGACCTCGGCGCGGGCCGCGTCCTCGGCGGTCCCGTGGTCGTCGATGTGGCCAGCGGCGGGTGCCGTGCCGGGCGGGAAAGTGGCGTGGTCGAACATCAGGTAACGGCCCTGGTGATCGGTGATGATGATGCCGACCGAGGTGTTATCGCAGGTCTCCACGGTCCGTTCCTGGTGGGTTCTGGAGGGCAGACGGCTGATCGGGCGGCGCGGATGCTGCGGGCGCTCTCGACGCGTCGCTCAGGGTGGACAATGCATCCGCGGCGGTAGTGCCGGACGGCGGTGACGAGGGTGGGGTGCGCGGGCCGGGCCAGGCTGACGCTGCCGGCAACGGTGGGGAGCCCGTTCCAGGCGGTTCGGACTGGCAGGCCCCGGCGCTGCACGGCGACTATGCCGTCCTCGGCTGGTGGCCGACGAGCGGGCATTGCTCCCCTTACCGCCAAGGGCGAGTTGACGACGAGACGGAGGCCCTGCTCACCGGGGAGACGCGGAGGCCGTCGCGCCAAGCTCGGGGTGGAGCCGGGCAGGGTCACACGGTCTCGGTCTCGGTCTCGAGGTCCGGAGCGAAGGCCAGGGTCGGGACAGCGTGGGGTCCGCACAGCGGTCGCAGCATCCGGGGGGAGACGACCTCCTGAAGGAACATCTCCTGGATGAACTGCACCTCCGCCCGCAGCAGATGAGACACGCTCCCCGCGGCGGCCAGGTCCTTGCGTCCGACTGCCACATGTATGTGCGGGGCGAGGACGTCGTTCTCCGGACTCCAGGCGAGCGTGGCGGAGCCGACGGCTTCGACCGTGTACAGGACCGTCTCGTCCCATACAGGAACTTCCGGGTCCTTAAGCGGGCCGCTCGTCCCCACCAGGCTCACCTGCCGGAACCCGCCGAGGAACATCGGGATGATCGCCTGCCGGATCCCCATCTCCGCGCAGAAACCGGTCAGCTCCGCGACGAAGTCGTCGCCGTCATCGAAGGCCAGCGCGAAGGTGCGCCCCATCGTCAGCTCGGCGTGCCGCATCAGCCACGTCCCTCCGCGGTCGTCCCGGCGGGTGCAAAGGTGGCGACGATCGAGTCGCGCTCGGCGCCGCTGCGCAGCAGGACCGTCAGCAGATGGCGGGCTTTGTACGGGTCAAGGTGTCCGGCCCCGATCAGACCCCGGTCCAACAGGTCTTTTTCCGAGCCGTCGAATCCGTACGCGTGCGTGAGGGTGGTGCCGCCACCGGTGCGGGAAGCGAGGACGACCGGGATCCGCTGAGCGGCCTCCTGGAGGATGGGGACCCAGGTCGCGGGCACGTGACCGACTCCGAAGGCGGCGATGACCATGCCGTCGACCTGTTCGAGGAGCGGCGCCAGCAATGTGCCGTCATCGCCGAGGGACGCGGGGTATACGCCGACGCGGGCCGGTCGGGTCATTACTGCGGAGAGGGGGAGGGGTTTGTGCGCGGGGATCGCAAGGAGCCGCAGGCGGCCTTCGGCCACGATGCCCAGGGGGCCGGTGTCAGGTGCGGCGAACGCGTTCGTTCTGGTGCTGTGGGTCTTGCGGACCCTCGCGGCGTCGAAGATCTGGTCGTTGAAGACGACCAGGGCGCCAAGGCCGCGGGCCTGGGGGCTCGCCGCGACGGTGACAGAGGCGAGCAGGTTCGCCGGTCCGTCGGCTCCGGCCAGGTAGGGGGCGCGCATCGCGCCCGTGATGATCAGAGGCGTCTCGCCCGCGTACAGCAGACTCAGCAGGTAGGACGTCTCCTCCAAGGTGTCGGTCCCCTGGGCCACGACGAAGCCGTCGAAAGTGCTCTGCCCGTCCATGGCCCGCAGTTGGCCGGCGAGCTCCTCGATCTCGTCGAACGTCAGGGAGGCGCCCGGCTTGGTCGTGAACGACTGAGTCTTGACGACGATGCCGGTGTCGGCCAGTTGCGGCACGGCCGCGAGCAGGTCCTCCGCGCTCAGTGTGGGTTGCGCCGCGCCCTCCGCGGTAGTGGGGGTCATCGTGATGGTGCCGCCGAGGCTGATCACGAGCACCATGGGAGGAAGAGAACTTGCCTTCGTCAACGCACATTCCTCGGATCGCGTTTGGAGCAGGGCGAGTTGAGCCTATCGGCCGTCATGCGGGCCGCCCAGCATGCAGATGAAACGCAGAGTCTCGTCGAGTGCCGTGAGCGTGAGAAGGCGGCTGCGGGGACGCAGCATGCGGGTGAGCCCCTCCTCGGCGAGGTCCTGACACCGGCCGACCAACCAGGTCCAGTCCAGGCCGAGGTAATCGGCCAGGGCCCGCAGCCGCGCCGTCGGCGTCGGCCCGTCAACCAGACTGTGGGCCCGCGCGTGGTCAATCACCTCCTGGTAGGGAGCCACCTCCCGTCGCGTGCTGGTAGTGGCGACCCGCCAGACGGATTCTTCGCGCACCCAGTTCGCCAGGATGGCCTGGTTGCGTGCCAGGACGAACCCCTCGACCTCTTGGAACTCCTGCTCCGCGCTCAGCCACACTTTGACCCCGTACATCTCCATCATCGCAATCGCGAGGAACAGAAGAATTCGCTCATAAACCTCGCTTGATCGAACGACGGACTCTGGGACGCAAAACGCGCGACCGAGCGCGCTTCCCGGCCCCGCGAAGCGATCGGCGACCTTCTGCAAGTAGTCGTGCTTGTGCCTGAAGAGCAGCCACGGTGCGCATTCCTCCCCGGTGGCTTCGCGGGTCCAGAACGCAGGCACCTCGGGAAGGTCACCGAGATGGCGGACGATGTACTGGGCGCAGAGACTGGAGCCCAACCACGCGGCACCGATGGGGGAGAGGTCGGGCATCTCGGATCGCGGCGGCGCCGAGTTACTGATCCTGACGTAATGCCGAAGTTGCTCGGCACGGTCGGAGAGCGGATTGTCATCCGCCAGCAGACCGTCATCCATGACGTGCAGCGCCCAGATCATCGCGTAGACCAGGTCATCCAGCTGGTAGGCGAGCGGTACACGCGGGTCCTGGCCCACAAAGAGGTCCTGGCGGGCGAGCGCGGCGTCCATCACGTACAGACCGGACCCGCCGGCCGCACCGGGAGAGGCCAAAATCACGCCCCTGCGCGAGGAGCGGACGAAGGTCTCCAGGTGAGGGAGGTCTGCGGAGCTGATCTCCATGACGTCGCCGCGGGGCTCAGCTTCGTAGATCTGCACGCCGATCGAGGTGCCGTCGAAGTGCCGTCCGCCGGTGAGCTCCCAGCTGCCAAAGATTCCAGCGTCCGGTTCGCCGGGGACGTGCCGGGACGTGGGCCAGGTGTAGTCCAGGGATTGCCGTACTGCGGTGCGCGTCCTTCGGTCCAGCGGGCGGGGGCGGACGATGTCGCGCGCGGGGACGAGCTGGAAGAGGGCCTCGACCTTCTTGCCGAAATAGGCTTCGAGGATGGTGCGCAGGTCGCCGCGGGGGATGTGGGTGCCAGCCAGCCACCGCTTGTAGGTAGCCGTGGAGGGCCGGACCCTAGCGAGTCGCGGCTCTTGTAACGCTCTCGCGGCGTCTTCGGCCATGATCGGCCACAGGACCCGGAGCTTGTTCGGTGAGGCGCAGTTGAGCTCCGGAGCGTCCAGCAGGTGGTACAGGAGCGGTACGACACTCCGGGCCCGTGACTCAACCGGTTGAGTCATGTCGTCCTCCTTGATGGCCCCAGAGCCGCAAGGTTGCTCGCGGGATGTTCGTTCGCTGCTCACGATTCGGCGTACCGGAAGAAGAACAGGACAGCACCGGTGACCGGCCGAAGCCCACCGCGCGCTGAACCGTACCGACAAGGCGATCGCGGCAGCAGAGTCCTCTCTGAACTCCTGCATTGCCGGCACCCCGGGCTGGGCAGCCGCCTCTTTGACCCTCGCGCAGTGCGAAACTCCCGCCCACCCGGACGATGCGGCCGAGCGGGCTCTCGCTGTCCTGGATCGGGTCCCTCGCGCACGGTTGCGCTCGACCGCACGGGCTCGACTGGCCGACCTCGCCGCCAGTCTCGCTGACATCGGTGCTTCGGCCGGAACGGACCTGTGCGATCGTGTCCTCGCCCTGCCGCCCACCATCGACATTCACGGCGTCGCGGGTGGTTAGACAGCCGACGACGCCCACGCCGCTGCGACTGTGCGACACCTTCGGCGCTGCCCTGACCATCGTTTACCTCCAGCAAAAGCGGTTGTGCCGCGTGCACCGGGCCTGCATCCGGGCCCGCGCGGCGGAGGAAGGTGATCGGCCCATATGGGAAGAGCACCTTGCGCACAGCCGTGAGGACAAGCAACTCCCGCCCCTAGCAAGGGGGTCTCACCTGCAAGAGACCCTGGCAGGGCACGGCTACAAAAATCGAGTAGCTAATGGAGCCTTGGCCACTCCATGCCGACTCGAGTAAGATCATCAACTTTCCGTACGGAGAGCTTTCCTTTCTTGTAGTGGCTTCGCTGTGCGCTCACCCACTGACCGAGCGGGATAATCTCCCCGTCATGGGCGGCAACGGAGAAGGAATACGGAACTCGCAGATTTCCGTATTCCTTGAAGTATTTCTGCGCTGCCCTGACGTTCCGGTCCCAGTGGTACTTCTGTACGTCCCAGACCATGCCGATCTCGGCGAGTCGAGAACGGCGATCCTGGGATAGGCGGGCCTGCCGTTGCGCTGCGATCCAGTTGCCGAGATTCCGCGGCGGGCTGCCATCAGTCAAATGACCGCTGGGCACAAGGAGATTCCCCTCCCTTGTGTAGTATTCGCAGGCGGCGTGGAACATTACCTCCCATGCATGGTCGTGCTCATTCCAGACCATCCCGAGCTCCTCGAGCTGCGATGCGCGCTCAGGCTTCAGCCTGTTGCTGCGGTAGTGGCTGCGCAGATTTCTCAGCCATGCATGGAGGTCGACCTCTTCGCCGTCGATGTCGACGGTGTATCCCACGGGAAGTTTCAGATGTCCGTTCTCTCTATGAAACTTCTCGACCGCTCCGAACCTGAGGCTCCAGTCGTATTCGTAGACACTCCACACCATGCCGAGTTCATCGAGCTGTTCCCGTCGTTCGGCCGGGAGTTCATCTCGCTTGCTTCGGGTGAGAGCAATCCAGTTTCCCAGGTTGGCGGGAGGACTCCCCGGCTCGACATGGCGGGCGGGGACGAGCAAGTTCCCTTCGCGGTCCCGGTACTTCCGGGCCGCCCGGATCATCTCGTCCCAGTACTCGTCGTAGCGCGACTTCCAGGTGAAACCCCACGAGCGGAGCTGCTCGCTCTCTTCCTCGGATAGATCGATTTCGCCCCGTCGGACATTCTGAAGGAACGTGCCGAGCGGAAACCCTTCTTCAAGATGCCCTTTGGGAACCCGTAGGTGTCCTTCACGGGAGACGAAGAGCCGCGCTGCAGAGAGGGCTTCCTGCCGGTGGGCCTCCATGGGATTCCAGAGGATGCCCAATCTGTCGAGCTGATGCTCGCGTTCGGGCAGCAGGTGGCCTGCACGGCGCAGGGAGCGTTGTTTGCCCAGCCATCTGCCGAGTGCGAGCCCGGTCCCGCTCACCTGAGTGTGCGTGACACGCAGGTGGCCGTGCTCTTGGTGGTACTGCTGTGCGGCGCCGAGGTATTCCTCCCAGGCCGGCGTGGAGGTACGCACCAGCTGCGTGTAGATGGCGTCGGCGAAGTACTCCGGGACGGGCATCCCGGTGACGTGCAGCCAGTCGGGCAGCTCGTGCAGATTCCTGGTGACTGATTCGCTCTGGCCGAAGGTGCGCCGCGCTGAGTCGAGATGAGCCGCGAGTCGTTCGTCGTGGGCGCGTAGCGCGCGCAGCACCCGCCAGACCGGGGACCACGTGGAGCCGGCCAGGGCCTCCTCGGGGTCCTGCCCGGCGTCGAGGAGCACGGGGATGATTACGGACGCGGTCTTGTGAGCGCGGCCGCCCAGGCGCAAGGCGCGGCCGACGGCCTGGACCACGTCGACGACGGAGTCGCGGGAGTCGATGAAGGCGACCGCGTCGACCGATGGGGCGTCCACCCCTTCAGCCAGAACCCGGGCGTTGGAGATGACGGTTGTCTCGCTGGTCGGTCCTCCCCGCAGGAGGTCGAGAACCTCGCGTCGGTCCTGGAACGGCTGCGATCCGTACACGCAACCGGTGCGCAGGGCGAGGGGGAGGTCGAGCCACTCGGCGACCTGGGGCAGGGTGCGAGCGAACCAGTGTGCGTCCTGCACCCGGTGGTGGTACGTGATCATCCGCCGGAGGCCAGTTTGCGCGACGGCGCGGAGTACTGCCACCTGTCGGGCGAGCATGGGGGCGGCCATTGCTGTGCTGCCCACCTGGTAGTGCGTGCTGGGCCGGCGCGTGAAGTCGGCGGCCAGGCACCGGACTTCCTCCCGCGTCACACAGGCCACGATCACTTGATAGCCCGCGAGGAGACCGCGTTCGTACGCGGAGGCGTAGCTCAGATGGTGGACCTCAGGTCCGTAGACACGTTCGTTGTTCATGCCGACCAGTTCGGTGTCCTCGGATCTGCCGGAGGCACCCAGGATGCGGGGCGTGGCAGTCATGTACAGGCGCCGCTTCGCCGGGATGAGGAGGTCGTCATGCACGGTCGACCACAGGCGTCCGCGCACGCCGACGGTACGATGCGCCTCATCCGCGACGACGACGTCCCAGGGCGGCAGCCCGTGGACGCGGTGCGCCTCGGAGACGACGGGCAGGCTGTCGTACGTACAGGCCACGGTCGCCGCGGTACTCCGCGCGACGCTGCGGGCCACCTGCCGCGGGTCGGTGGTCACATCGGCGCGCAGGACGCGCTCGTCCATGCCGTCACGATGCATGGCGGCCGGGTCCGAGCACACGGCGGTGAGCTCCCCCAGCCGTTCGTGCGTGCCGAGCACTCTGGCCCATTCGTTGAGCTGCTGGGAGAGCAGCTCCACAGTCGGCGCGGCGATGATGCGGCGGCCCGCGGGCGCGATCTGTCCGGCGGCATCGGCACCTACACCGGTCTTGCCCGTGCCGCATGGCATGACGCATGTGACCCGCGGATTGCGGCTCCAGCCCTTCTGCACGTCATGTGAGGCGTCCCGTTGATGGGGCCAGAGTTCCATATCAGCCCCTCCCCTCAAGAACGTTCGGCAGGGGTGACTCCAGCGTGCGGAGGCGCCGCATTATCTGGTCGGCTGCCAGAGCGTCGAAGCGCTCAAAGACAATCCTGGCCTGCTGAAAGTAGTCCCGGGCATCCCGCCAGTTGCCTTGCCGCACGGTCGTCTCGCCGAGCGCAGCCAGGACGCGGGCCTGCTGAGGCGGAGAGTCCATTGCGATGAAGCTGTCCAGCGCCTCGCTAAGGAGGCTGATCGCCCGTTCATGATGGCCGAGTTGAGCATGTGCCAGACCGCGGCGGGCCTGAGCCCGGGCGGCGTTGAACCGGTCGCCTACCCCCGTCAGTTCCCAGACGGCGCGCCTGAGGTGGTCAAGGGCTGGCTCAGCTCGGGCGGCCTCCAAGCTGATGCTCCCCAGCGCCAGCCGACACAAGGCGGCACCGTGCTGGTCTGAGATCGGCGGCCCTTCCCAGACGCTTATCGCATCAGACAGCAGTGCGATGGCGGGCTCCGCGCGGCCATCTGCGTCGTGGCATAAGCCGAGTTCGTAGAGGGCTTGGGCCTTGCTGCGTTGGTCGGCTGTGGCCTCAGCGCTGTCGAATGCAAGGGATGCCCAGCGGGCGGCCTCGGTAACGTCGCGCAGGCCGCGCAGCACGGAGGCACCGGTGGTGAGCAGTTCGCGCTCCGCCTCCTGGTGGCCACACGCCCGCGCTGCTTTCAGTCCTCGCTCGTGCAGGTTCCGCCACAGTTCGAGGGGTGGCAGCCGCTGGAAGAGCGGCCCGGCAGCGTGGACGAGCTGCCACACGAGCGGCAGCCAGCGGCGGTCTTCGGCGGCATAGACCGCCAATTCAAGGTCGCCCTGGTGCGTCTGGAGCCAGGCCAGGGCCCCGTCCTCGTCCGTGAACGGGGCTGGCGCCGGGACTCCGCTCAGGTCACGGGACAACATGCGGCGCCAGGGCATCAGCAGCCGCTCCGCGCTGCTGGTGGTGGCCAGCATCCAATCCAACCAGCACGCCAATGCCCTGATGTGCGACTGGTTGGTCTCTTCCGCCTCGGCGTGTACCCGGGCACGTCGACGAACATCGTCGTGGAACCCGTACAGGTCACCGCGCACCGGATGCTGCCCCTGCCGCTGCGCCAGGCCGGCGTCACAGAGCGTTTCCAGCTGCCCGACCGTCTCCTGCCGGGACAGGCCGCACACGGCGACCGCCGTGTCGATGTCCCACTGGGCCGGTGGCAGCGCTGCGAGCAGTCGGCAGATCTGCGCCGACGCCTCGGGCAGATTTCCGTAAGCCTCCACAGCGGTAGTTCCTCTTTCCTCGTCAGTGATGGTTGGGGGAGCGGGATGGCTGGGCGAGGCCCGGGCAGCCGTCGCGGCTGGCAAGCCGGTTAGCAGACGCTGATCACTCGGCGAGACGGTCGTGCCGGTTTCGGTCACCTGGCCCTCCGGAGGCGCTCACGGACCCGGTCGGCGTCCCTGGGGCTGATCAACTTGTAGAGGGCCAGCGCCTCGGTGAACAGCTCAGCAGCCTGTTCGTGCCGCCCTGCGTCCTGCGCGGTCTGACCGAGCATTTCCAGACTGTGGGCGCCCCACCGGACCGAGCCGCGCGTGCTGAACTCCGCAGCTGCCTGACGTCCGCACTCCTTGGCCGTCTCGAGGTCGCCCCCGCGGGCGTAGGCGCGGCCGAGGAACGCCAGGGCGCGTGCGGCGTCGAAGCGGTCGGGGACCGGGAGCTGGAGCAGCACTTCGCGGGCCGAGGTCAGCGTGGCGATGGCGTCGTTGGCCTGGCCATGTCCGAGGTGGACCTGGCCGAGGCAGATGTCGGTCAGCGCGATCCCGCGCCGGTAGTAGATCCAGTCCCGCTCGCTTTCGGCGCTTGCGCCCAGGGATTCGCGTAGCGCGCGGGCTTCGACGAGCAGAGGCTGTGCCTGCTGCAGCTGGCCGGCGGCGAGGTAGGTGGCACCGAGCTCGTGCCGTGTCTGGGATTCGCTGCGCGAGTCCCCGTCCGCGCACGCCATCTCCAGCACCCGGGTGTAGGCGGTGATGGCCTCGCTGTAGCGGCCGGCGCCGCGCAGGGCGATGCCCATCGTGCCCAGAAGTTCCCGCTCAGCGACACGATCGCCGCACCGGCGGGCTGCCTGAATACCGAGCTCGTGCGTCTTGAACCACAGGGTGTAGTCATGCGACTCGCGCAACAGAGGCCACAGGGAGTGGGCCTGTTGCCATACACAGCTGTCGAGCCGGGCTGCGTCGGCGGCGCGTACTGCGGCGAGCAGGTTGTGCCGTTGGGCTTTCAGCCAGGCCAGCGCGGGGGCGTCGTCAGAGAACTGGATCGGCTCCGCGGGCGGGTAGACGTAGTCCCGGGACAGGTGGCGGTGGGTGGGAGTGATGCGGCGCTCGGCGGCGGTGGTGGTCTGCAGGTAGAAGTCGAGGGTGCGGCGCAGCGCCGCGGCGAGGGCGTCGGCACCGTCCTCCTGGGCGGCGAGGTTGGCGGCATGCCCGCGGGCAGCGTCGTGGAACCGGTACAACGGGCCGCGCACGGGGTCCGCCTCGGTGCTGCCCGCTTCGAGCAGATGCACCTCGCGCAGGTCTTGGAGTGCCTGAGTCGCGGCGGCCTGGGACAGGTTGCAGGCCGCCGCCGTGGTCGCGGCATCGAGGTCGAGAGGGAACAGATGGCCCATGCGCCGGTAGACAAGGGCGGTGCCGGAGGGGAGTTCCTGATAGGCGCGTGCCAGTGCCGTGGTCACGGCCGTCTCCTGCGGGTTGTGGGGAGTGGAGGTCTGGCGGTGTGGGTGGGACAAGGCGGTGAGGAGTCCAGCGAGGGACTGGTCGGGGTCGGCGGCGAGTTCCGTGACGGCAAGGGCCAGCGCCAATGGGGAACCCGCCGAGAGCCGGGTGAGTTCGGCAATCGCCTCTCGGTCCGGGGCTGTGCGTTCGTCGCCGAGGCACGCGGAGAGGTAGTCCCGGACAGCAGACTCATCGAAGGGGCCGAGCTCGTAGCGCACAGCGCCGTCCGGGGCGAGTTCCGCTAGCGGGTCGCGGCTCGTGACAACGACCAGATGACCGGGGCCGCCTGGGAGCAGCGGGCGGATCTGGTTGCCGCGCACGACGTTGTCCAAGAGCAGGCACACGGGGCGGTCGGGATCTGCGGCGGTGGCCGAGCGCCACAGGGCGCCGAGGTCCTCGGGCGAGGTGGGCTGGGCCCCGGGACGGATGGACCGCAGGAGCTGGGCGAGGACCTCCGGCGTGCGGGCAGGACCGCTAGGTGCGTATCCCCGCAGGTCGGCGTAGAGCTGGCCGCCGGGGAACTGCGGCTGGTGCTCGTGTATCAGGCGAGACGCGAGCGTGGTCTTACCGATTCCGCTGCCGCCCCTGATCACGACGATCCGCGCGGTGTCCGAAGGAAGCCGGGCCAGGCGGTCGGTCACGGCCCAGAGCGCGCTGACACGGTCGGTGAAGGAGGCTGGGACCGGCATGACCTCGCGCGGTGTAAGGGGGTTCAGCTGGGCAGCGAGGTGAAGGTGGAACGAGTTGATCACTCCGGCCTGCACGCTGGTCCCGAAAACCGTTCCTCCCATCGTGTTGCGCACGGTGGAGCTATGCCGCAGGCTGCTCGGTTCAAAGACGCCGGTCACAGGGCGTCCGCCTGGAGTCGGATCCGCTCGGCACCGGCCGGGCGGATCTGCGTGCAGAGCCCCGTGCTGCGCGGAGAGCAGCGCCGTGCCTGATCGCGGTCGCCTGCCTCCTCGTGGGCGGCACCCAGTAGTTCCAGGGGGCGGGCCCGCCCCCGCCCTCGAGTGCATCGCGCCGCGGCGAAGAGCTCGACCTCTGCCACCAACTCGGCTATCCCGTCCCTGCCTTCGCCAAGCAGGACACGGGTGCGACCGCGCAGGGCGAGCGCTCGATGGGCGTCGTATAGGCCGTCGACTTCCAGGAGGACGGCGAAGCCGGTCAACTGAGTGTCCCCGGTGATCTCATTGGTCGGCACAGTGGTCTCCCGGGGAGGACACGCGTCGGCCGCGCGGCCGCAGTTCGACCCCAGCCGTCACCAGCGCGTCGCGGACCGCACCATAGGACCGCTCCGTCAAGGCAACGATGGCCTCAATCGTCAGACCAGCCTCGTACTTGGCAGCGACGTATTCTCGGAAGATGGCTGCCTTCTCTCCCGTCAAGCGCTGGCCACGTCGTATCTCCGGCAGCACGAGGGGCGTGTCGTCGGGGGATTCCGTACGGACAGTCATGCGAACTCCATGGTCATAAGCGGGATTCATCGAGAGCGAGGGCGAGGAAACCGCCTGCGGCCTTCAGGAGCCGAAGCTCTTCTTCGTAAGGCCGATCGAATGGGGAGATGTCGACGCGGGAGGCGGCGACGATGCCGTCGACCGCCTGGCAGCGCAGCGCGGCATGCGCGCGGGCCAGAGCGGGCCGGGCGCCAGGGTCGGTTTGCCACGTGTCGTCGACGAAGGTGTCGACAACCTCGTAGCCCTCGCGCTGTGCATGAGCCAGTGCCTCGGCACGTCGGTGGGCCGCCTCTTCGATACGCTTGACCAGGACGTACAGCACCACCCTGGGGCGGCGGTCCAGTCCTGCACGGACGGACCGGAGGTAGTCCAGGCGTAGGGCGCGCAGGCCGCGGGCGGACTCGTATCCGGCGGGCTTCTGCGCCTGCCCGCGCGCTGCGGGCTCCGGCCGGTGCGGAGGGGACTGCGGCACGACGGACACCGTGCCCAGGTCCAGGGTCTGGATCATGTCGGCTCACCCGCAGCCGTCCCGGGGCGCCGGGTGGCCCACTGCTCGGGGACCCGGCGCTTCTCGTCGTCACGGAAGGTGGCAGTCGGCTCGCCGTCACCGCGCTGTGCGGAGGCGGAGTAGGGAGCCTGCGCGGCGAGCTCGGCTACGAAAAGCAGTGCACGATGGACAGCGGCCATGCATCGAGAGGTCATCGCTGAGCACCACCGGGACCGTCGAGTGCGACCGCGCCGATGCGCATGAGGCTCCCGAGCAAAGGCCGCGCCCGGCGGTGAGGCATCGGGGCGACAGGGCCGGCGCTCACGGCGTGTGCCTGTGTGGCGATTGCCTTCAGATTCCGAGCGGTGCCGGGGAGGGGACCCACCGCGCTGGGTTTCGGTTGCTTCGTTTCGGACACGTGAGTCGATCCTCCAGCCCCGTGAAGGGGCAATTAAGCGATAGGAACGGGCAGTTCGCGAATGTGAGGGAGGGGTTCGTGTGCAGGTGGCTGTATTCACCGAGACAGCGTGGCCAGAGTTGGCTGGAGGGGAGAGGGATACTCGCGACACAGAAACCGATGGCGGGGTGGTACGCGAGAACTCCGTGACTCTTTAGTTCGCGGAAGGCATTCAGTGCTATTCGTTTGGAAACGCCCAGCCGGAGCGCAATGCCGGTGGTGGCGAGAACGACTCCCCGTGTGCATGCGCCATGGGCGATGCCGTCCTGCAGCGCCCGCACCATGTCTCTGTGAATGAGGGGCGGGCACCGAGCCCTGGAGGGGGCGGACCTGATAGGCGGAGGAAGCGGTGGGCATGCCGGAGTCCTGATGCGGTGGGAGGTGCGGGTAACGGGGGACACTGCGGTGGTTCCTGTGGGCTTTGTACTGCGGAGCTACGCCAGGCTCTCTTGGTCAGGCTGTGAGGGGCCGCCCGCCGCGGACGGCGGCCAGGGCGAACTGGAGGAGCAGCGGAGCGGTGTAGAAGCGGCCGTCACCGCGCCAGCGGACCCACCGCGCACCGTGTGCGGCCTGGGGCATGCCGGGCGTCTGCGGCAGTTCAATGGTCGATCCGTAACCCAGGGAGCGGGTTCGGTCCGGCCATCCAGGGCCGTAGGACTCTTCGGGGACGAAGAATGCCCATCCGTCGTCCGCGAGTGCGGCCACGGCCCCCACGGGGTCGGCGTCCATCGGGCTGATCATCTTGACGGCCTGGTCGGCCAACAGCTTGGGCACGACGACGACTTCGAAGCCGGGGCCGATCGGCATGTGCCTGCCGCCGTGCCACCGGAGGAGGTTGGTGAGCTCAGCCTCGGGGCGTACGGCGCCGGACAGTTCCGCCGGGGTCACAGAGGCCTCCTTCTCGCCGAGGTTTTCTCCGCGGCTCCGGCGTGCGGAGCGAGTTCGACGGCGACGGGGACCTTGGAGTAGCCGCGCAGCAGGTTGTTCAGGACGCGTTCGGGATCACCGGCCGGGGTGATGTGGGTGCAGCGGGCGGCCAGGGAGCGCAAGAGCGTGCGGGCCTGCAGCACGGTCAGCGGGATGCCGGCGCAGTGGTGGTGTCCGCTTCCGAACGCCAGGTGCTGCTCGACCTGGTGGCGCTGAATGTCGAACTCGTCGGCGCGAGAACCCCATTGACGCGGATCACGGCCAGCCGATCCAAACAGCAGCCACACCCGCTCGCCCGCGTCGATGAGGGTGCCCCCCAGGTTCACGGGCTGGGTGGCCAGGCGCCCGAACCCCTGTATCGGCGCCTCCAATCTCAACGCCTCGTGGAAGGCAGCCTCCGACAGGCCGGGGGCGGCACGCAGGTCCTTCCACTGGCTGGGGTGCCGGGCGAGCTGTTCGATCGCACCGGTCAGGCCGAGGATCGTGGTGTCCATGCTGGCTGTCGTGTAGGCCGAGGCAAGGGGGATCGCGTCTGCTTCGTCGATCTTTCCGGCGTCGACGGCTTTGAAAATGCTGTCCATCCACGAGTTCGGGGTGACGGTGTCCCGTGTGACATGCGAGTGAAGGAACTTGACCATGGCTGCGGCCGCCGGAAGCGCCCTGTTGTGGCGGTCGTTCGCCGGGCCGTATACGTCGAATGCCGCCGGGGCGCCGGCCAGCAGCCGGCTGCGGGTTTCCTCGGGCAGGCCCATGGCGCTCATGACGTTGTCCGCCACGTACTGACCTACCAGCGCGGCCGCGTCGAAGGCGCCCTCCTCGACGTGCTGGGTGACCAAGGAGTCAGCGCGCCCCGCGATGTCCGGACGCATGTGCCAGATGGCCCGGGGCGTGAGCTGCCGGGACAGGACCTGGCGCAGTCGGACGTGGTTCGCCCCGTCGGAGGCCAGGACCGTGCCCGCCAGGACCTCTTCGTTGACCAGCGGCGTCAGGGCGAGGCCGCCCCGCGAGACGAAAGCGTCAGAGTCCTGCAGGATGCGCAGCACGTCTTGGTGGCGCGAGATCGCCCAGACGCCGTGCCGCTCCAGGTGGAAGACGGGCGAAGTGTCACGCAGCACCTCGTAGAACGGATACGGATCGGCAAGTATTCGGTCGTCGAACAGGTCGAGGGAGCTGGTGGGCGCGGCGGTGTTCGGCATGATCTCTCCTGGTCAGGTTGGCTTGGCGGGCGTGCTGGTGCAGGCGCGGGATATTGCGGGAGGGGGGCGAGGTCAGGCCGGCAGCGCTGCGGTTGATTCCGCAGCGTGCTGCTGGTCGCCGGGGCGCTCCGAGTACTGGCCCTTGGCGAGGCCCAGGGCGTTCTGGCCCAGCCTCAGCAACTGGATGTCCGAGGTACCGCCGGGCGCGCGCAGGTGGTAGGCGTCGCGCAGGTAGCGCTCGATGGGCCGGTCGGTATAGAGACCGGCAGCCGCGTAGATCTCCATGGCAGTGCGGACGGAATCCAGGACTGCCTCTACATTGAAGAACTTGGCATTCATCAGCTCCGCGTCGCACAGCATGCCCCGGTCCTCGAGGCTCACGGCGTGGTAGGCGGTGATCTGCCCGGTCATCACCCGGGACTTGATCAGCCCCAACTTGTTCTTCACGGTTTCCAGTTCATGGAGCGGCTTGCCGTACCGGATGCGCTCCTTGCTGAACGCTGTGGCCGTTTCCAAGATGGCCCGGTGCACGCCGAGGGCGACGGCGGTCAGGTTGGGGCGCCCGTAGAGGATGCTGGAGGAGTAGGCGACATCCTTGCCGTCGCCCTCGACGCCGAGCCGGTTAGCGGCGGGGATGCGGCAGTTGTCGAAGATCAGCTCGCCGAAGGAGAACCCGTGCAGGCCAAGAGTTCCCTGGTGAGGAGAGACCGTCAGGCCGGGCCGGTCGGCCTCGACGAGGAAGGCAGTCAGCCCCCGCGAGCCGTCTCCGGTACGGGCGACGACGCCATGGATATCACCGATGTGGCTGTTGCCGACGTAGACCTTGGCGCCGTTGAGGATGTACGTGTCGCCCTCACGGACGGCGGTGGTCTCCATGCCGAGCACATAGCTGCCAGAGACGTCCTCGGTGACTGCGATAGTGGGCAGGCACGCCCCGGAGGCTACCTTCCGCAGCCAGAACTGTTTCTGCTCCTCGCTGCCGTATCGGAGGATCTTGGCGACGCCGAGCTGGGACGCCTGCGTCATAGCCCCAACCGCAGCGCTGATCCGGGACAGTTCCTCCAGGATCAGTGTCTTGGCGAGGTGTCCGGCGCCCATACCGCCGTACTTGGTCGGGATGGTGACGCCGATCCAGCCGCGGCCTGCGATCTGCTCGGCGAGGTCGCGCTCGATCTTGCGGCTGGCCTCCATATCGGCGACGCGCGGCGCAACGGCATCCTCGGCGAACTGCCGTACCTCATCCCGCAGTTCGCGGTGCTCTCGACTCAGAAACAAGTCTGACATTTCCCTGTTCCCCTCCTTGGGCGGTCGTTCGGCGGTGGGCGGCACGTGCGGGTTGCTACGGGAAGTGGAGGGCCGTCGGCTGGTAGATCTGGCGCATGAGCTCGTAGCGCCGTTCCTTGATCAACTCGAAGTTCGGGGTGCTGGTGTTCTCGTGCAGCGCGGTGGGGCCGACGAAGCAGAGGGTGCCGAAGACCAGGCCGCTGCCGGGGTCGATGAGCGGCGCTCCGGCGTAGGTGCGGATCCCGACGGAGTCGACCACCGGATTGCCCTGGAAGCGGGGGTGCATGTACACGTCGTGCAGCACCAGGACCCCGCGTTTTTGGGCGACTTCGGGGCAGTAGCCGTGATCACCAGGCATCGTCCGGCCGATCTGGGGGACATCACTGGCGACGTACAGGCCCACAAAGTATTGGGTGCCGTCCGGAGTGAAGATGTTGACCATGGCATAGGGGACGCCTGCGCGTGCCGCGAGGTCCCGGGCGAACTCGTCGAGCACGGGATTGTCCTCGGTGAGACCGAGGGCCTGGAGCAACTCCTCGGGCGGGCGGGGAACCATGGCGGGGGGCGAGATCACGGGGAGACTCCCATCGGAGCGGTATGGAAGGACATGGCGTGCTTGATGAGTTCGTTCAGCACGCTGAGGGCCGACTGGCGGTCGCGGGCGTCGCAGGAGACGACCGGCACGTGTGCGGGCACATCGAGTGCGTCGCGCACCGCGTCGGGCGGGTAGCGGCGTTCGGGCGGCTCGAACTCGTTGACGGCGACGATGAAGGGCAGGCCTCGCTGCTCGAAGAAGCCGATGGCAGCGAAGCAGTCCTCCAGCTGACATGTGTCGGCCAGGACTACCGCCCCCCGGGCTCCGTAGGACAGTTCGTCCCAGGTGAACCAGAAGCGGTGCTGCCCGGGGGTACCGAACAGCAGGAGCACCATGTGTCGGGGGTCGGTGAGGGTGATACGACCGAAGTCCATGGCAACCGTCGTTGACTCCTTGGTGCTGCCCTGGGGGAGACGGTCACTGGCCTCGCTGGCCGTGGTGAGGACCGCTTCGGTGCGCATCGCGGGGACTTCACTGAGCGCGCTGACCAGCGTGGTCTTGCCGACCCCGAACCCGCCCGCGACGAGGAATTTCAGGGTTGCGGGGCCTGTTCTGTCGAGGCCTGGCCTGGGCTCAGGCAAGATTACGTAGTCCGACAAGGACATCTCCTAGCAACTGCTCGTCTCCGGCCGGGTCCGGCTGGTGTCCGGTGATGCTGAGTGCGCCGGCTCCCACGAGCTCGGCCGCCAGGATCTTGATGACCTGGACGGGCTGGCCCATCAGCGAGGCCAGTTCGGCAATCGAGAGGGCGGTGCCGGCGCAGAAGCGCAGCACCGCGTCGTCCTCCGGGCTCAGAAGGCCAGGTGCGGCTCGGGTGGTCAGCAGCGATTCCAGGCACAGTCCGTAGTCCTGGTCCGGTTCGGTGCGCCCTCGGGTCAGCAGGTAGGGCCGCACTCCGTGCGCGGCGCCGGTCCACTGCGCGCTGTTGGCCTTGGACACGTCACTGGGCACGGTCGCGGACCGGGGTCGTGAGATGCTCCTCCACGCCCGTGATCAATGCGGCCATCTCGTGGCCGACCACCCGGGGATCGGCGGCCGGACCGGCCCGCACCGCCAGCACTTCGCTCACGTAGTCGGCACCGCGGTCACTGGTACGCATCACATACACGGTGACGCTGGGGAATTGCACGACGACCTGGTGCATGTCCTCGTTGACGCTCGCGAGCGGGAAGGCCAGGGCGCGCAACCCGGACAGTGCTGCCGACAGCTCGTCGGCCGCATCGACATCCATGCCGACCCATACCAGCTTGATCCCGTCCCGGCTTGCCAGGACGGCCTGGGTCACGCCGGGCACTTTGTCGACGAACCGCTGGAGCAGCCATTGGAGGTGTTCGTCATGTCGGGTGATGGTGATATTGCCCTGTGGCACGGGAATTCCCTTCAGGATCAAGAGGCAGAGGGGTGGACGGAGGAGTCGTTCACGAGCTCAGCTCTCTCCCCCGCTCGCGGGCACGCCGTTCCGAGCGCCGTCAGCGCCGTCGGTGAAGTCCGCCATGAGGCCAGGGGCCGGCCGGACCACCACCGGATGACCTCCGGCGGGGACAGCCGGGACAGACCCCCGCGGAGCCTTCGTACGCCGGGGTAGCGGGCGCAGCCCTGCGGCGGGCCGTTCCGTACAGGTGGAGCCCGTGCCCGGCGGAGATGCCGGTTGGCCGCCCGGTACCGGGACAGGCTTCGCTCTGAGCCGGCGAGGCAGTGAGGACGTGGTCGGCTGCACGTCAGGCTGGGCGTGCGGTGAGGTGAGCAGCGCCTCAGGGAACAGGACGGCCGCCCGATGGCCACCCGACTCGCCCGGATGGAGCCGCACGTGGATGTGGTGAGGCGCGGCCAGCCGGCTCGCCACCAGCAGCCCCAGCTGCCCCTGCCGCAGCCGTGCTCCCACATCAACCGTGTGAGGCGCCGCGAGAAGCGCGTTGTGTTCGGCGAGTTGGCCAGCTGACATGGACAGTCCGCTGTCTTCGACCTCGATGAGCAGCCCGCCTGTGACCCGCACGGCGCGTACGTTGACCTCAGTGTGCGGCGGCGAGAAGACGGTGGCGTTCTCCACCAGCTCCGCCAACAAGTGGACCGCTTCCGGCCCCACAAAACCGTGCAGTGCCCAGTCCTGAGGGGCCCGCACCTTCACTCGCGCGAAGTCCTCGACCTCGCTGACCGCCTGACGGAGCGCGGTCTGTACCGGCAGCGGCTGCAGACTTGCGGGAGGCCTGCTTCCGCCCAGGATCGCCAGATTCTCCACATCCCGCTTGATCAGCATCGACAGGTGATCGGTTTTGAAGACCGGTTTGAGGAGTACCGGGTCCTCGATGCCCGATTCGATGAGGGTGAGCACCTCAATCTGACGGCTCAGCTTGGCTCGGAGCCGGGCGGAGATCGCGACCATCATCTCGGCCTGGCCCTGTGCACTCTCCGCCGGACCGTGGCCAACGGCTGCCGCGCGGACGACGGCAATCTGTGCCTCGCTCAGCAACCGCCGAAGGCACTGCTCCACGTACGCCATCGGATCGCCAACGGACACCGTGACCGGACTTTCGGGTTTCACAGGACGGTGGCCCTGCTCGGTCTGGGCGAGCGTGTGCCCGAGCTGGTCTCGCCCGACGGCTATCTGCGCGATCAACCGGTCCAGGAACGGCTGGAGCATGGCCCGCTCCGCAACGGTGACCGGGTCGGGAGCCGACGGAGGCAGTTCGGGTGAGGCAGGTGCGGTCGATCGGAGCGACAGCCACACAGCGCCCGCGGATGCCAGCACCGCAGGCCCTGCCACCATGGGGGCGGACAGCCCGGCTGTGCTGTGAACCGCCCAGGCAGCCCCGACTGCGCCGCCCGCGATGAGGTTGGAGAGTGCACAACGAGTCCGAAGGGTCACGTCCTGCGCCGCCCGAGTACCCGTGGGCTCGGCCCTGCGCCTGCCGCTGCCCGCCATCACTGCCGGCCTTGGTGGCACCGGGAATGCGCCGAGTACCACCGGTCGGCCGTGCCCGACGGCACGGGGATCAGCAGCACGCGACGCGCCATGCAGCACTGCACAGGCCCGACCTCGCCCACCGGCAAAGCGTCGAGCGCGGGCTTGCCGGCTGCCATGCCCACCCGCACCACGTCGAAAGCGGGCGGAAGCACCTCCGGGTGGGGCCATTCCGACAGGTGCACGTCCCACCGGGTCGAGGAGGGCAACAGAACTGCGGGCGAGGAAGACATGAGAACTCCGGTCAGGACGGCGGTGCCGTCGCGCGGGCAGGGGCTATCGGTCACCGGGCATCCGGCCCGCGGGGGCGCAGGCTCTGATGCGGAAGGCATTCGTGCCAAGGGGGTACGAGGGCGAGAGTCATCGGAACTCCGGGGGCAGAGCAGCTGATTCGGATGCGGAACTCATCTGGAATCAAGCCTGATCGCCTCTTCGTGGCACCACTACGCCAAAGCGTGGCCACTTCATGGCCATCTTGAGCGCGCCGGGCCGTCAGCGACGAGAGATTCGCGCTCCGCAAACGAGGCGCGAATGGGAGGAAACCGGGCCATCTTGGCGGCCGCCTTATGGCCCTCGGCGATCTTGGCCACCTTGTGGCCATCTTGCCGAAGGCGCTTGACAACTGCGTGTGAACTCCCCTCGCTGGAGCGTCATTTGTAGAGATTTGAGTGTCATGTCTACGCAACTCATCGCGGTCCAAACCATCTGTGCGTCCAACACGCAGCCGACAAGGGCCGCGCGAGAGTCCTCTGAGGGCCCTTGGAGGGCACCGATGGCGAAGCGATTGGGGCTTGCAGCATTTCGACGCCGAGAAGGACGCCGATCCCAATCCCGAGCGCGATGAGGAACCTGGAACGGTGAATCACCGCCCCGGGTAGCTGCTCGGGGCCATCGCCACGTCAGGCCGTGGCGATGGCCCGCGTTATGGCAGGTCGTCTGCCTGAGACAGCCCTGCTGTCGGCATGGCGCGGACACCACGGTGCGTGGTCGACAGCGGCCCTTCTCCGCTCCAGCGCGCCTCTTCAAGATCAGCTCTGTAGAGATGGCCACAACGTGGCCAAGGTTTGGCGTATCGGTGCCGCATCTCCGTCGGCAGGGTTAGTGCCGGGCCGGAATCCCGGCCCGCGCCACAAGGCGTCTCGAAACGCAAGGAGACGAAGGTGCCGCCGACAGCAGTCGAACTGATCCGGGACCGGAGTCTGGGGCCACTGGTCGACCACCACGCCTTCGTACTCACCGCCAAGAAGGAACCGCTGGCGTGGGCCCGCAAGACGGTCCGCGAGTTGTTGAAGGACCGGACCGACCAGGGAGGGGTCGACGACACCGTGCTGGTCGCAACTGAACTCCTCACCAACGCAATTCGGCACGCGGGCGGACCCGTATCTCTCACCCTCGACCTCTACGAGAAAGGCGTCACCGTGGGCGTCGTCGACCGCGGAAAGGACACCACTGCCCTTCCGGCCGCTCCCGTCAGCCTCTTGGCAGGCCTGCAGGATGAGGAGGCCGCCAAGGTGAGCAGAGAGGACTTGCCCGAGAGCGGCCAGGGCCTGTACCTGATCTCCGCGTTCTCCACCGCCTGGGCCGTCGAGCCCGCCCACGAGGGCAAGGTCGTGACGGCCGCCATCTGCCTGGCGGGGAGCACCGCGTGACCGCTCACGACCTCGGAGCCCGTCACCTGTGCCGTGGCATCCTCGCCCATCCCCTCGGACTCCACTGCAACGTCTCGGCTGGCCACGCGACCCTGGAAGGATTGCCGAGGGTCAGCGAGTTCGTAAGCGGGCTCCACCGCGCGGTCGAACTGGGTGCAACCTTCATGGACACCTCTGACTCCTACGGCAGCGGGCACTCAGAACGCGTCCTCGGCCAGTTCTCCCGCCAGCACCCCGATGTGCCCCTCCAGTTGAGCAGCAAGGTCGGGCACATACGCGGCAGTGCCGAGCATCCCTACGCCGGCCGCCACATCCACCACCAGCTCGAGCAGACGTTGGAAAACCTGTACGCCGAGCAGCTCGATCTGTACACGCTCGACAGTTTCGACTTCGGCCCTGGAGATCGCTACCTCGGCAATGCAATCGACTCCATGCGGACGCTCCGGGAAGTGGAGTCGATCAATGCGATCGGGATGCGGGGACCGTTCACGCACTACGCGGCTTCCCCTGAGGAGTGGGCGGCGCAAGCGGAGCGATTCCTGTACCTGTTCCGTCTGATCAAGCCGGACGTGGTCTGGACTAGGTTCAACGCCTTCACCCCCGCTGTCTCACTCGAAGGGGAGGACCTGTTCGCCTTCACGGCCCGGCAGGGTGTCGGCCTGGTGCTGGCGGCTCCACTCGCCCATGGTGTGCTTGCTGGCACGAGCACAGCGCGGACATGGGCGCGGGCCGCTGCGGTCTCCCCGCGGCGTACGGCACAGGTGACTCCACTAGTAGAACGGGCCGATGAGCGGCTGCACGCCCTCCGCAGTCACTTCGGTGACGGCCCTGGGACCCTGACCCGGTTAGCCCTCCGCTCATCCTTGCAGCGCGGCGATCACTGCGTGGTCGTCGTCGGCTGCAGCAATAGGGATCAGGTGGAAGAGAACTACGGCTGCTTGGGCGCCCCCCTCACGGCTCTGGAGCTCGAGATGGTCGACGACGCCTACGGTGATCTCCGCGCGCATCTGCAGGATGCAGCGACACGCTCGCCCGTCAAGGAACTGCAGCCATGAGCACCAGGCTTCCGGTCTGCCAGACCACACTCTTCGCGTGCGGGACCCACAGTCGGCCGGACCAGAGAGAAGCACGCCTCACAGTCGCCTGACCACGTCGTCCGTGGCAACGATCAGCGGCGCTCTGCGGAGGCGACGAGCTGCCCGCTCGCGCGGGTGATCCGGGACAGGACGTACCCCGCGGGGAACAGCGGTGCAGCGGCCGCCGTGGCCACGGCCTGCGAGGGCTCCGGAACAGGATGAAGAAGGGTGAGGCGGTCCACCATTCGTGCGTTGAGGAGCCGCTCGCCCAGATTCGAGGGCCCGACGAGCAGTACCGTGCGGGCTCCGGCCTCGGTGAGTGCGACGACCGCGCCCACAGGGCCATCGGGCAGAGGACGGGCCGGCACGCTGAAGGCACTCCCATGGCTGTCCGCCCGGCCTTCCTCAGCCGAGCCGTCGATGGAGATCACCAGATCGTGCACGTGGCGCTGACGTTCGATCTCGGCGAGCGCCTCTGCTCCAGGGGCGATGGGCTTCCCGGTGACGTCAGTCTGGATCACCAGGTGAAGGAGGGGACGCTGATACGACAGGGACGCGCGCCAGGGCCCGAGCACCGCAAGTGCTTCCTCCTCCAGGACGTGCGTTTCGACGTCGACGCCTGCCTGACGGAGCCGCGCGGCTCCGCCCTCACCCCGCGAGGTGGGATCCATGACCGCGATCAGCACGCGCGCGATCTTGGCGTCCAAGAGGGCCTGGTGACAGGCAGGCGTGAGTCCGTCGTGGTTGCAGGGTTCCAGCGTTACCACGGCCGTGCCCCCCTCGGCCTGGATGCCAGCGGCCGCGAGCGCATTGACCTCGGCGTGCGCCGTCCCTTTGCGCAGGTGGTACCCCTCACCCACCGTATGACCCGAGGCATCAAGAATCACGCAGCCGACGGCCGGGTTTGGACTGGTGGCACCAAGCCCGCTCGCGGAGATGATGATGGCGCGCCGCATCGCCGCCAGCTCCACCGACGTGGGCATAGACCCCTCCCTCACCTCTGCGCGACGGCCCTGATCAGCTCGGCCACCCCGGGGGTGTCAGGGGCGGACCGCATCGCGTCAACGGCGGCGATCGTCTCACGGAGGGTGCGCGCCGATCCGCCGCTGCGGGCGATAGCCAGCGCCTTGTGGGCGTGGTCGACGCCTTGGTCCATGGCATCGGTCCGAGCATGGGCCGTGGCCAGGCGAGCGTGAAGGAGGCCGCGGTCACGACGGTAGACCTGGGGCATGGCGGCGAGTGCGGCGGACAGGATTGGGACGGCGCGGTTCGGGAGGTTCAGGAGGAGCCAGCAGTTCGCGCGCTGGCCCTCAAGGTACGCCAGGGTCGCGAAGTCGCCATGACCGCTGCGGCCGTCGCCAGCGGTCTCGGGTCGTGCGGCGAAGGCCTCGGCCTGATCAATGAGTCGGTGGCAGGCCACTTCCTCTCCGGCGAGGGCGTAGCCGTGGGCTTCCTGCTGGAGGGCGGCCGCGCGCATCTGCGGGGTGAGGATGCGGTCATAGCGTTGGACGGCGCGGGAGAGGCTGATGCTCTGGGCGGAGCGACCAGCGGCGGTGGCCTGTTGGGCACGCCGGAACAGGGTCCAGGCGGTCATGACGTTGTCGCCAGCTTCGACTGCCCACGCCATGGCCTGGTTGGTCCAGTGCGCGGCCTGGGCGGTGCCTTCGGTGTCGGCTGCGTTGTCCTCGTGGAGCCAGGCTGCGGACTCGGCATAGCGGGCGGCCAGGACCAGGACATCATCGCGCAGGTGAGGGCTGGCGCACTCGAGGAGGTCCTGGAGGACGCCGAGGTGTTGGTGGACACCCTCAAGGGCGTGCCGGGGGCCTAGGAGGTTGTCGCTCTGGACGAGCATGTGCCACATCTCGCGCAGATGGCAGAGGAGAACCTCGTCCTCGTCCGGCGTCATCTGGTGGAGGTGAGGCCGTGCGGAGATCCCGGGTTGCCCTGGAAGGAGCGGAAGTGCCGCGGCGCTGCCGGCCAGGAGCAGCTGGCGTCGGTCCACATCTGCGCCTTCCTGTGGGAAGAGCGGGTCTGGGGTGAGGATTCCCCCTTGGCGCGGTCCCGACCCAGGGGAGGTGAGAGAAGCAGTGCGCCTGTCTGCAGGCGGTTGCTCAACATCGCGATCACCGGGTGCGGCGGGAGCTTCGAACAGCAGCGCGGCGGGCTGCTGGAGAAGGTGCTCCAGGATGGCCCGAGTGTCCCGTTGTGGCAGGCCCTTCAGCCCACCGGCCATCCACCGATCGAAGGTACGGCGAGCGACGGAGACATCCCTCAGGCGGCGATTCCCGGTCTGCTCGGCCAGCTCCCGTGCTGCTTTGGAGAAGTGAGGGCTGAACGTCTCGAGCTCGGTCCAGTGCCGCTCCTGAACCAGCTGGCGGAACAACGTCATCCGGATCGTGTGCATCGTGCGCTGCTCACCCCAACCAGGCTGGCCCCGTCAGCCCTGCTGCTGGCCGGACGGGGTGGGTAGGTCCGACCGTGGGCGCAGGGGAACGCTCCGTACGACGCGCCAGCGGTAGGTCGGCAAGGCGCCGGTGGTGCGCCGGAGTTCGACGAGTTCCACACTGCTGATCTCCAAGGAGACCGGTTCGAGACCGCGCAGGCGAGCAACACTTTCGATCACGGGCGCAGCGGGGCGCTCCCGGTTGCTGTACTGGACACCCAGGTGAGGCCGGAAGGCGGCCGTGGGCTTTCCTCCGGGGACGCCCACGCGCTGGCCGATCTCGCTGAGGGCGGCATGGAGGCAGACCAGCGGCGACCACGGCGCGAGAGAGAACCGCACGGCCCCCCGCGAGCCGGCCAAGGGATGGGCGGCGATCTGGAAGGTGGTGCACGGCAGCTCTTGCGCCAGGTCAGCAAGGAACCGGACCTGACCATTCGACACCAGGGTGGTGCTTCCAATGCGGGTCATCGTCACATGGAGACCGTCCTCGGGTACGGGGTCCATGCCCAGGTGCGCTAGTTCGTCCTGGCAGACCTTCGCGCGGCTGAGCAGGTCAGCGGCATCGGGGAACGTCAGCATCCAGTAGTAGGCACGGTACCCCTCGGTCCACCCGGGACGCGCCCAGTGATTGGTCATCTGCTCGACGGCAGTGAACGCCTGCCAGTCGTGTTCCACGAGTGGCCCGGCGCTGTCGAGGTCTGGTGGCGGCCGGTGCGGAAACGCTCCGGGGTAGACGTCCAGTTCGGGCGTCACGACTCTCCTCATTCTCACTGCTGCAGCGCGAGTTCCGCGCCCGAACCGCTGACGATCGATTTGGCCTGAGGGTGTGAGCGCCAGGTCCGAAGTCCTTCGGCATAGTCGCTTACATCGGGCTCGGCATGCCAGCGCGCGGCGCGCTCGTACAACTCGTTCGCCCTCTGCCATACAGATGCGATGGGTGCTGTGGTTCCGGCGTGGAGCGCACGCCGCCCCAGTGCCATGGCGTGTTCCACCTCCGGCTGCTTGTGCTGGAGAAGCGCCGCGGCAACATCAAGACGAACCAGCGCCCGGCTCCACTCGGAATCGGACTTCTCGAGCAAACCGTCGATCTGGTCGGCGCAGGAAAGAACTTCGCCGGTGTCGTTGAGGGACAGCCGCGCGGTGATCTCGTTGGCCAGGGTGCGGGCCAGGCTGTAGGGAGCAAAGGAGATGCACGAGGTGATTCCTGAGGGCAGGGAGGGCTGGCGTTCGGAGACGTCCTGCGCTCTCCCGATGGCCCGCTCCGCGCCCCTCCGGTCGCCGAGTCGGGCCAGAGCGCGCGCTCGTCCGTTGATCAGGAGCCGGATGGCCTGGCCATCGTCGGGCGCCAGGTCGATTCCGGCGGCGGCCGCCGCATCAGCCTCGCTGTAACGATGCTGGTAGTACAGGCTCAGCGACCGGGTGCCAGCAGCCCACATTCGGAGCTGGGTATCGCCGATGTGCTCGGCGAGCAACTCGGCCTCCGCGCAGTACGCTTCCGCAACAGCAGGTTCGGCTCCGGCGTTGACGGCCATATAGGCCAAGAGGCCTGCCGCCCGCCCGGTGAGCCCGAACAGCTCAGCATGCACGGCCGGTAAGTGCTGGCTGCCCAGTAGCCCATGCAGTGTGCCCCGAAGGACTCGCGCCTCACCGGCCAACATCTGAGGACCGCGGCTCTCGTAGCGGTCGACGATCCCCTGGAGCTGCCCGCTGAGCAGTTCCAGCATCGCCGCATCGGTGCTGGAACTGGTCAGCAACTGCGTCTGCGCGATCACCGCATGCGCGTCGTCAAAGGCGCCGCCGGGCGTGTCTTCGGAAGGCAGGGCGGCAGGCGGCGAGCCCGCCGGAGCCGTGAGTCTGGGGCGGGTCGCAGCCTTAACTCTGCTGTTCGGGGTAGCGAACAGCTCCGAGACGGGCCGCTCGAAGAGGTGCTCCAGAATGATCCGGGTGTTCTTCTGCGGCAGTCCCCTCAGCTCGCCGGCCAGCCACCGTTCGAAGGTCCGGCGGGTGACAGAGACAGCCGCGAGGTGACGGTCACCGGTCTGCTCGGCCAGCTCCCGTGCCGCTTTGGTGAAGTGGGTACTGAAGGTCTCGAGTGCGGTCCAGTGCCGCTCCTTAACCATCTTGCAGAACAACGACATCGGCATCGTGTGCGCCTCCAGGACCTGGCCGTGTCGGCCCAGCTCGTCGAACGTCAGCATCGGAACGCCGGTCAGGCTCGCCAGCCGAGGCCGCGCCGAATAGCTCGGCGCAGGGGAACCCGAGAAGGTGCTCCAGGACCGCCCGGGTGTGACACTGCGGCACGCCGTGCACTTCGTCGGCCATCCACCGGTCGAAGGTGCGCCGGGCGACGGTGACGCCCATCAGCGCCGGCGAGTCAGACGTGACTGCCACATCTTGGGCTGCCCGCGCGAAGTGCCCAGCAAATACACACCAGTTGTCCCATTGGCGCTCCTGTACCAGCAGGCGGAACAGCGTGGGGCGGGCGGGCATCTCGAACCTTCCTGGGGGTGAAGGTGATAGAGCGTGCATCCGGGCTACGTGAGCTGGGTCACGACGCAACTATGCTCGCCACTCTATGGAGTTGGCAACCCTCACTCTGCAACATGCATAGTTCGAGCTGCAGTCTGGCTGCCTTACGAGTGCCGTGGCACACTGCACCGAACGACCGCCGCCGGACGGGAGCGAGGCCCGACATGAGTGAACCAAGGTCGGCCCCGACGGTGCTGGAGATCGTCCTCGGCCGACGACTGGCCGCCCTGCGCGACGCAGCCGGGTTCACGGCAGCGCAGGCCGCCAAACGTCTGCGCATGTCCCCGTCGACGATCACAAGGATGGAAAAGTCCGAAACGGCGCTGAAGTACACGACCGCAAAAGCGCTGCTTGAAATCTATGGCGTCAGCCAGTCGGAGACCGAAGAGTTCCTCCACCTGCTCGACCAGGCAACGACGCCTGGCTGGTGGCAGAGCTTCCGCGATGTACTGCCTGCCTGGTTCGGCGTGCATGTCTCGTTGGAAACCGCCGCAACCAACATCCGCACCTACGAGCCCGCCGTTGTCCCTGGCCTTCTCCAAACGCCGGCCTACGCACGCGCCGTGCTGGAGCGCGGCCTTCCCCGCATGTCTTCTGATGTCCTGGAGCGGCGGGTCGATCTGCGCGCCGCACGCCAAGCGCTCCTCACGCGCACGGATCCGTCGCCGCCTCAGCTGTGGGCGGTTCTGGACGAGACAGTTCTCCGTCGACCAGCGGGCAGTTCGGACGTAATGCGAGGTCAGATTGATCATCTGCTGGAGATGGCCGACCTGCCTAATGTGACGCTGCAGGTATGCCCCTTCTCGGCAGGGCTTCATCCGGGCGCATTCGGACCGTTCACCATCTTCCGGTTCGACATTCCGGAGCTTCCGGACGTCGTCTGCACCGACAGCTTGAGCCGCGCCGCCTACGGCGAGGAGAAAGAAGAGGTCGCGCTCTTTCGCGAAGCCTTGGGCGAGATGAGCGTGTACGCACTATCAAAGGAAGACACCAAGAGATTCCTTGGTGACATTTGCAAGGAGCTATACCCATGAGTTTTGTCCTGAGCGCCGCCTCTGAACTGGGCACAGAGGAGTGGCTGAAGCCCTGGAGCGGCACCAACGGCGGCAACTGTGTTGAGGCAAAGAAGCTCGGAGATGGACGTGTGGCCCTGCGGCAGTCGAAAGAGCCAGACGGACCCGCCCTCATCTACACGGAGGAAGAGATCAACGCCTTCATCACCGGAGCCAAAGCTGGCGAAGCAGACTACCTCCTCTCCTGACCCAGACAGGGTGCGACCAGCAGCAAAGTCAGTAAGAGCTCCAAACAGAATGAAGGAAGAGGCATGACCTTACGGCCAATCGACACCAGCCGCCCCCACCCGGCCCGCATGTACGACTACTACCTCGGCGGGAAGGACAGCTATCCCGTCGACGAGGAGGCTGCCGGGCGGGTGATATCCCTGGTTCCGCATATCAAGGTCGTCGCGCAGGCCAACAGGAGGTTCATGCATCGAGCTTCTCGATTCTTGGCCGACCGCGGAATCCATCAGTTCCTGGACATCGGAACTGGCATCCCGACCGAGCCCAATCTCCATCAGGTCGTCCAAGCGGTCAGCCCAAGGGCGCATGTGGTCTACGTAGACAACGACCCCGTCGTTCTCCGCCACGCAGAGGCCCTTCTGCGGAGCACACCCGAGGGGAAGACCCAGTACATCGAGGCAGATGTCCGGGAGCCCGAAAAGATCATCGAGGACGCTAGGGCGACCCTCAACTTCGAGGGACCGGTTGCACTTTCACTCGTTGCCCTACTGCACTTCGTCTCCGACGAGCACAAACCTTACGAGCTCGTCCGCGAGCTGTTGTCCTCCCTTCCTTCCGGGAGTTTCCTCATGCTCTCGCATGTGACAGGGGACTTCGATCCCGCGGCCTGGGACAAGGCCGTTGAGATCTATCGCAAGAGTGGTGTCCCTGCCCAAGTACGCTCCCGCGACGAGTTCGCTCGGTTCTTCGACGGGCTTGAGCTCGTCGACCCAGGTGTACAGGTCGCCACCAGGTGGCACCCGGATCCCGACCAAGAGATCAACGACGCGCAGGTGCCCCTCTATGTCGGAGTCGCCCAGAAGCCGTAGGGCCCCGGACTCCCGGTGCGTGAACCCGCCGAGCACATGCCCTTCTTCCGCTCGACTGGCAGGCGCTGGCATCCAGGGCCGTCGCAGTCCTCGGCCAAGTGCCCGGTCAGCACCCGTACTTGTCGAGCACCGTCCGGGTGGCCCGGCCAACGGGACGCAGCGGGTGCATGCCGCCGTCCTCCGCCGGGCCCAGGCGCAGCGTCGTGCCGCCGCCGATCGGAACGACGATGAGCACGCCGTCACTGACGCGCGACTGGACGGCGTCATGCCGGTACGGGCTGGCCGCCAGGCATCCGTCCGTGTACTCCCGCTCGTACCGGTCGTAGGGACCGGCAAAGAAGTGGTCGGCGACGGGCCCCTGCCCCTGCCCCACGAAGAGGGCGACAACGGCGGCGACGGCCCCCGGCACCGCGGCGCGGACACCGGGTGCCTGGATCAGCTTCGGTCCGAACCGGTAGATGGCTCCGATGCCAAGGCCCACGATGGCACCCGCCGCCAGGAACAGCAGCGTGCCGTGGGACGCCAACACCTGGGCGCGTTGACCGAAGGTGAGCGGCAGCCCGGTGCATGTCATCACCAACAGCGCCAGTCCGGCCAGCGTCGCGATCTGGAAGACGCTGAGCTTGTCCGGCCACGTCGGCCGGTGTGGGACCAGTGCTTGTTCGCGTGCCACCCAGCGGCCGACGCCACGCAGCTTCCCCGCCTGCGGTCGGACGCCATCCGCGCGGTGTTCGACGAGCAGGGCCAGGACCGCGTCGCCGAAGGCGAGGGCCCGCTGGTGCACGCTAGCCCGGTCAGTCGCCAGCTGGTTGAACGCGGCGATCCTGTCGGGCCGGATACGCGTCCCTTGCCCGCGCGGAAAGGCACGGTTCAGAGGGTGCCCGGGGTCAGGGAAGCCGGGCAGAGTGGGGGCGGACCGGCCGGCGTTGCCGACGAGCTCGTCGATCGGGCTGCTGGTCGGGGAGGGGATGTACGACTCGTACATCCGATCACGCCGCCGGTGGCCGGTGAGGCTGGCCTGCAGGGCCTCGGCCTGCTCGATCACGGCGTCGAGCAGCGGCTCGGGCGGTGCGCTGCGCACCTGCTCCAGTGCGCCACGCCGGGGAATGGTCCGCCACACCCCGCCGAGCCGGTTCAGCGCCTGGTCCCTCCACGCGTCGCGGAGGCACGGCCACACCCGGGCGACGGGCAGTCGCCGGGGCGGGCGCCGATCGGCGAGATGAACGTGCAACAGGATGAGGGCGCTGCGCAGATAGTCAGTCTCGGCCGTGTGCTTGATTGCGACGGCGGTGTTGCGTTCACTGATCGTGGCGTCTGTGTCGATCTCGCGAACACGTCGGGTGGCGGCGCGAGCCGCGTCGCCCTGGGCGCGCAGCTCGGCGATCGCTTGGTGCCAGCGGCCGCTCATCCCGTCCCCCTACTCCGCCCATGTCCTGCCGCTCCGAGATTACCGGCCCTGTCCAGCGCCGGGCGGCAGACCGATCAACACCGCCGGTCGGGGCGGGTGTTAGGCGGCCTGGGCCCCTTCTTCGACATGCTGAAGGTGCTCGGCCTTTCCGGTCTGCGAGGCGGCCGGTTGGCTCTGCTGGTCGAGGCTGGACCAGTCCAGGTCCACGTACGCAGCCCCTCTTCTCTCCAGGATCGGCCCGTACTCCTTCACCAGTCGCCGGTACTCGTTGCCGCCCGAGCGTGGGTTCGTGTATCCCGCCCACCTGGCCAAGTCGCCTTTGTCCAGCGGCAGTCCCGCGACGTGGTGGGCGACATAGATCCGCTCGGCGAGCTGCCGCGGCCCTTCATCCTTCGGGAGCGTGGACAGGTCGATCTGGATGCGTTGCTGCCCGCGCACGGCATCGTCGCCGGTTCCGGAGGAGGCGTGCTCGTGCTGCGTGTCGGGCTCCCTGCCTTCAGGGTCTTCGTCGGCTGACGCCCCTGCTTGGGCCTCGCCGTGTGCGGCGGCGCTGTCCTCTGTCTCCTGTGCGAAGCTCTCGGAGCCAGTCGCGAACCGCTCTCCTTCCTCTGCTCCGGGGCCGGGGTCGGTCTCCGCTTTGGGGGCAGCCGGCTCGGTCTCAGGCTCAGGGGCGGGCGCTGGCTGGGCGGCCTCCGTAACCGGTTCGGGTTCCGGGGTGGCGCCGGAGTCGGCGACGGCGGCCGCGAACGATGCCCCGTGGTCGCCATCCTTCTCGGTCGGCGCGGCAGGTTCGCTGACCGCGGCCGCGGGCAGCGGTGCGGCGGTGGCTGCGGGAACGGAGGGCTGCACGCCCTGCTCGGCAGGCGGCTGGGCAGCGGCGGGCAAAGGGTTCACCACGGGCGTCATCCCTTTGCCCACGGCGGCTACGGCGGGGGAAGAGGGCGGGACAGTACCGGTGTTCTCCAGCGGCACGTCGACGACGGCCGCGGGCGGAGGCGTCGTCGGGACGGGCTCGACCGCCGCCGGCAGCGGGCGCCGGGATCCGGTCACGCGGACGTTGTCGACCGTCGAGATCAGCTCCTTCCTCCACGCCTGCCACATCCGCACGGGAGCGCCGATCGGCCAGGGCAGCCACAGCAGAAGGCTGTAGCCCCGTTCCCTACCGGCCTTGCGCCGCTTCTGCCGGCCCATGATCACCTGCTCGATCTTGTAGAGCAGCATCTCGAGCAGCACGGCGTAGACCAACGGCGGCACCACCGCGAGGAAGGCGCTCCCGGCGCCCGCTTCTGGCGCGTGGAGCAGGTTCATCGCCGCCGAGGCGCTGACGAATCCCAGCAGCAGGATCCGGGTGATGCCGGAGGAGCGCAGGGTGAGGGCCTCGAAGAAGCGGATCAGGGACAGGCTCAGCGCGCCGGCGTCCAGCAGCAGCGCGAACCCGGTCGCCGCGTCCCAGTCCCCTCCGTTGTGTGCGTGGGCGTACTCGCGCTGCGCCCCAAAGCTGAGCCAGGCGGCGATGCCCGCGAGGACGAACATCATCACGCAGCCGATGGCGAGCGCGATCACGGCCAGACGGCGCTGCCAGGCCTGGCGGTTTTGCAGGGCGAGCTGGGCGCGTTCCTCGGCGGTGGCGTGCTGCTGATTGGCGCGGCGCCGGTGGCCGAGCAGCATGCCGACGGTTACGGCCGCGCCGATCCCTGCGACGGCGAGGCCGGCGGGCAGCGCCCACGGGGACAGGTCCATCACCGGCCTCCTTCCTGGGCGGGCCCTGCCAAGGCGGCGGGCTCCACGGACGGGTCGGCGGCGTGCTGCCGGCGGATCATGTGCGCGGTCTCCTTGATCGGGCGGTTAGCCGAAGAGGCTCCTCGCTCTCTACAGGTGTTCGGGAGCGGTGCGGTGTGACACCGAGGGACGGCGGATCTGTTGGTGCGGGTCATGAAACGGCGGATCCCCATGTGGGCTGAGCGCGCTCGCCCTTGAGGAGGGTGCGCAGCAGGCCGACGGTCTCGGGGGAGGAGTCGATGCCTTCCTCGGCGTTGATGCGGGCGAGTTGGTGGGCGGCGCGCTCCAGGCCCTCGCGGTCGCCCATCTCGTGGCAGATGGTGAACAGGTCCCGGTACAGCAATTCGCTCTGGTTGTCGACGAGCATGCCCTTGGTGACGGCCTGGGCGGCTGCGCGGTAGTCGCGTACCTGGCGGCGTTGTTCGGCGAGTTCGTGGGCGACGTCGACGATGGCGCTGATCATTTCCTGGATGTCGGCCTCGGCCCAGGTGTATTTGGACGGGTCGACGTCGGCGAAGGGGCGGCCGCGGACCAGGGCGAGGGCGTGGGCGAGCGCGATGTCGGCGTCTGGCCCGTCGTGGTGCATGCCCTGCTGGTACAGCTCGCGGAACCGGTCCCAGTCGCAGGAGACGCGGTCACTGAGCTGGTAGATCCCGCCCTTGATCGGGGGGAGGTAGGCGGCGTGCGGGTCATCGGCCGGCAGATGGGGGGCCTGGCCGAGCCAGGAGCGGAGCCGGGAGATCGCCGTGTTGCGGGTGCCGGCGGTGATGCGCATGCCGGGCCAGATCGCGTCGTCGAGGTCCTGGCGGCCCAGAGATGGGTGCAGCACAAGATAGGCGGCGATCTCCAGGATGCTGTTGCGGCGGTTGCTGCCCACCCGGCCGCGGGCGCCCACCAGGGCCACCGGCCCGAGTACCTGGACTTGCGGCGCTTTTGGAGCCGGGGGAGGCGTGGACAGCGCCGCCAGCACGGTGGAGGTCGCGGCGCTGGGCCGCGGGATGATGCGTGCCTCGCTCGCCGCAGGTTCCGCCTCGCTCGTGCCGAGCGCGGCCGGCGACAGCCCGGTCTCCGCCTCCTCGCCGTCGTTGTGCGGTGCCGGCACAACGCCGTCGTCCTGCCCGGCGAGCACCTCGCCGAGCACCGAGTCGAAGTCCGTGGCTGGCGTCCCGCCGTCGAACACCGCCGTGCCCGGCGCGGAGGCTGCCACGATCTCTACGGGTTCCGGCTCGTCCTCATGGGCGGACTCGTCGCCGTCGGCGGCTGCGGGGGCAAGTGCGGCGTCGCGGTTCTGGTCGACCACGCCGTATGTGGTGTCTGCGGCTGCGGAGGGACCGGCGACCGCGGGGGACAGCGCGCTGTCCCCCTCATCCTCGACCGGGCCGGTGTCGTCGCCGGGTGCGGGGGAGGGCTCGGGGGCGACCGTGGGCACGAGGGAGGTGAAGTCGGGCAGGGCGGTGGTCAAGTCGCCTGTCGGTGCAGGGGTGTTGGCCGGGGGGTGCGGGCTCCAGGAAGTCTCGGGGGCGAGCGCGGAGGCCTCGCCGGGGGACTCGACCGTTCCTTGGGGGCCGTTGGGGTCGGCCTGTCCGGTGTGCCCGGTCCATGCGGGCGGGGGCACGTCGTCGGTCCGGCTGGAGGTGGCCAGGAGCTGGATGAGCCGGCCGTAGGCCGCATCGTCCAGGTACTGCAGCTTGACCGCCAGGTCCAGCCCCGGCAGTTCGACCGCGGTGCCCGGCTTCGCGGGAAGCGTCCAGGCTCCGGGGAGGTCCAGGCCCGTACCTGCCGCGGCGACCACCGCGACCGACGTGCGCGGCCGCGAGACGAGCAGGTCCTCGAGCCGGGCGGCCGTCGGGCCGGTGGCCGGGGCAGTGGACAGGAGGATGCGGGGGATCCAGGTGTCTCCGGAGGTCTCCTCGCTCAGCCGGGCGGCACGCAGGTGGTCGTGCCCTCCGTCGGCGAGGGCCTCGCGCTGGAAGGCGTCGTGGGACTGGAGTTCGGCGGTGGCCCCGCCCAGGTCTGTGTGATGGTTGATCTGGTCGGGGTAGAGGTGGTGCAGGTCGCTGCCGGCCCCGGCGAGCACGATCTGTGTGGCGGGGGCCAGCTTGGAGGAGGCCAGTTCGACGGCGAGGGCGAGCATGACCGCGCGTACGTCGGCCGGGTGGCCGGCCAGCTGCAGCAGACCGATGCTCTCCAGGTCGACCAGGACCGCGTCGCCGTCCTCGGTCTCGCCGAGGCTGACCAGCGCCGGGTAGGGCGGGGCGATGTCGGCGGCCTGGTGCTCGTCGAGCAGGGCGGAGCCGCGGCCCGGGCACCACCACAGCCCGGGGTTGTCCTCGCGTTCGGTGAACGGCGCGATGGGCGGGGTGGCGGCGGCCAGGTGCAGTTCCACGCCGCGCGCGGTGATGCGCATCGCCTCGACCTCGGGCAGCGGACGGCCCGCCTCGCGGCAGTTGAGGGCCAGCGTGCGCAGGGCTCGGTCGGCGAGCAGGGTGCCGGTGATGTCGGAGGTCGCCCGAAGCTGCTTCTCGAAGTCGGCGGTCGCCCCTGAGGGCATGGGGATGCGCCGCTTGGCCCGGCGCCTGCGCTGCTGGCGTGCGCGCCGGGTGGCGATGACCGCGAGCACGGCGGCGGCCAGGATGGAGCCGGCCGCCGCGATCGTCGTCACGCTCTCACCGCTGCCGTCGGATGGCTCCGGCGCCGCCGGTGCCTGCTCGTCGGGCGCGTCGGTGGCTGGCTGCCCGGCCGGTTCACGGGATGTCGGCGTCTGCGCGTCCGGCTGCTCGGCGGGCGCCTTGGGGCGGGCCGTTGCCTGCCCGCCGCCCTCGCCGTCCTCCTGCTGCTTGCCCTGGTCGTGCTGCTTGTCCTGCCCAGAAGGCTGGCCCTTGTCGGTGCTGCCGCCCTGCTGCTCGCCGCCGCGTTCCGGCGAGGGCCGCCGTTCACGCGGCGGGGCACTGGTTTCCGAGTCGCTTGGGTCGTTGCCGTCGTGGGCGGCCGGGAGCTTCAGCTTCCAGCCGGGGTAGATCTCGTCGGGGTCAGTGAGGGTTGCCCCGTCCGGTTGCTGGACGCCGTCATTCAGCTCGACGATCTCGGGATAGGCGTTGGCCTCACCGAGCTCGTCCTGGGCGATGGAGGACAGGGTTTCCCCGGGCCGTACGGTGTGGGACGTGGGCGAGGCGGTGGTGCGCTCGGTCTGCGTCTGCATCCCGTTGGTGTCGGCGGAGGGCGCGGGCGCGGCGTCGGCGGGCAGCCGCAGGACCCAGCCGGGCCGCAGGACGGTGGTGTCTTGGGTGATCACACTGCCATCGGCCTGGGAAGCTCCCTTGTTCGCCTCCACGATCCGGTGCCAGTCGGCGCCGCTGCTCAGGTAGTGCTCGGCGAGCTCCCACAGTGATTCACGCGCCTTCACGGTGTGGGTGGGGCCGGAGTATTTTTCAACGGGGGCAGAGGTCTTGGCTGTTGGCGGAGCGTGGGCGGAGTCCACTGTGGCCGGGGCGCTGACGACGGTGGCCGCGGCCGCGGGGGTGCTGGCGGCGAATGCGCTGCCGGTCGGCAGCAGCACGACGATTCCGCCGATCAGGGCTCCGGCCAACTGCTGGGTGCTGCCCAGGAGTTTGATGCGCGGTGCGGTGCGGTGCCGCAGGACGGAGATGGCCTCCAGCACCACGGACACCACGAAGGTGAACCAGCCGTACCAGCCGATCAGGGTGATCGCGCCGAGGAACAGCTGCCCGTTGTCGGGACCGGACAGGGCTGTTGATATCTCGTCGACGCTGGGGATGTGGTGCGGCAGGACACCCACCGCATACAGCAGCGCGGGGACGCCGGCCAGCAGGGCCAGCAGGACGATCAGGGCGAAGAGGCCGCGGGTGATCGTGGCAAGTGTGCTGCGGTTCTTCATCATTACCCCCGGTAGACCATGTCGGCGCTGCCCTTGCCGGTCACGGTCCATCCCCCGCCGCCCCAGAAGACGGGGTCGTAGGTCTCGCTGACCGTGACATCGAGCGTTGCCCCGTTCTCGCCGACCTGGACGGTGCCGCTCACTCCGGCCGACGACAGATAGGCCCGCGCGGCGGCTACGGCGGCGTTGCGGTCGACGGTGATGCCGTCACCCGAGATCGCCTTGCCCGCGTCGACCGCCTGGCCGCCGGCGCGGGCGGCTTCGTGGGCGACGCCTTGGGCGTGCGCGCGGGCGCGGAGCTTGCCGCCTCCGTCGACGACGAGGGCGGCCACGGCGAACAGGGCCGTGATGGTGACCAGGACGAACAAGGTCAGCGAGCCGTCGTCCCGGCGCCACCACGCAGGGGGGCGAGGCGTGTGGCGCGGCGGCTGTCGGCGGCACACGGTGCGGGCGGTTGTCATGGTGTCCTCAGCCACGCTGGCGGTATGAGTCGATAGGTGAAGTAAAGTCACTTTTAAGGGTCTTTGAGCCGGGAATCCCGGGAAGTCCGATATCGGACAGGCGTACCGTGCACTGCACCGTCACGGTGGTGGACGCCGGTTCGCCGAGCTCGGCGGCGAAACCGGCCGTGGAGACGGCGACCGACGTGCCAGTGCAGGACAGGCCCTGCTCGCTCAGCACCTGGCGGGCCACCCCTTCCCCGGCCGTGCGGGCGGAGCCCGCGGTGCGCTCCAGCGAGGCGGCGCGGGCGGCGTTGCGGGCGGCGGTATCGACCGCGTTGCCGGAGGAGCTGATGCGGCCGAACGCGATGATGAGCAGGAGCACCAGCAGCAGTACCGGCAGCAGGATCATTGCCTCCAGGGAGAGCGATCCGCGGTCCTGGCGCAGCCGTTGAATGATCACGTTCATGGTGTCTCCGTGACCCGCTCGACGGATGCGTCGGCGTGCTGGTCGACGCGCAGGCGCAGGCCCGGGATCATCGTCTCGACGTAGCCGGTGACCTCGATGCGCACCGTCTGGCCGCGCGAGCCGGCGACTTGCCTGCTGGAGATGGAGCCGCCGGCCCGGTCAAGGAAGGCACGGGTCTCGGCGGTGCCGTCGCCGATGGAGGCATGGCGCTGGCGGGCCGCCTCCACGCCCAATTGAGCTGCGGACAGCGCGGTGTTGCGGGCATGCCACCACAGCCCGACATGCACGGCGATCAGGATCAGCATGAGCACCGCGGGGAAGATGATGACCAGCTCCAGGGAGAGCGCGCCGCGGTCGCCGCGGGCTGCGAGCGCGCGGGACCGTCGGCGTAGCTTCTGTCCCAGGTGGGTCACTTGATGGTGGCCTTCTTCTCGTTGACCTTGACGGTGATGACGGCGACCGCGATGCCGGCCACAACGACCAGGCCCGCGACGATCATCAGCGTTTCGATCGACAGGGCGCCGCGGTCCTGATGCTTGAGGTTCTTGAGCCGCTCGATGCGCGCGCCGAAGAGAGCCCGTATGAAGCCCCAGTTCGGGTCGTTGTGCATGACAGATTTCCTTTTCTCTTGTATGGGATTTCAGCTGGCCATGATCCGGGACAGCGCCGGATAGCCGATGTAGACGGTCATGAGCAGCACGAGTGCGGCCACGGGCATGACCATCTTTTCCGAGGCCTTGTTGGCCTGGGCCTTGGCTGCGGTGACCAGCGCTCCTGACAGCGAGGTGGCCTGGGCGCCGAGGCTGTCGCCGACCGCGGCTCCCTCCTCGCCGGCGATGGCGATGATGTCCGCGGGGGTGCCGAGCTCGGGGACATCGAGCTCGACCGAGAGCCGCTTGAGGCCCTCCCAGGGGCTGATGCCTTCGAGTTCGGAGCGGGTGATGGTGTCGCGGATCCGCATGAAAACCCAGCCCTCGCCCACCTCGGCGGCCCGCTTGAGAGCCTGGGTGGGGGCGGCGTCGGCGGCCCGCTCCAGCTGCACGAGGCGCAAGTAGGCCTTGATGGCGTACCGGAAGTCCTCCTTCGCCTCCACGGCCTGCTGCTTGAGCTGCAGGTCGGGGACGAACCAGAAGCATGCCGCCAGCGCGACGCCGACCACTGCGGGGATGGCGAAGGGCAGCGCCACTCCGGCCAGGGCGGCACCGTAGCCGCAGAGCACCGGGAGCAGCAGTCCGTACAGGGCCAGGCCCAGCTTGCGGCCCGCGTGGGCCGCGGGGCTGCGGCCGACGAGTTCGAGTTCCTGGCGCGGCAGGCGCAAGGTGCCCTCGCCCAGGGTGCGCAGCAGCAGCGCCCCCGCCTTGTCCAGCGGGGTGCGTGGGGCGGCGAGGTGGCGCTGCGGCTCCAGGTTCGACAGTTGGTTGGCGTCCATCCGTGCCAGGACGTCGGCCAGGTCGGGCTGACCGGGGAGCAGTCCGCGCACCGCGATGACCAGGCCGAGCACGATCAGGGCACCGCAGATGACGACGATGGGATCCACGCTCACGCGGCAGGCTCCTTCACCTTGGGGCCGCCGTGGTCCGCGGAGGACAGGAAGCGGGGGGCGGGCTCGAGCACGGCCAGGCGCTGCATCCAGATCTTGATGAGGACGAACCCGACACAGAGGCCGACGAGGACGAGGTTGCCGACGACGGTGTTGAACGGCTCGACGTAGGAGCCGGAGGCAACCGAGATCCCGACGATGGCCAGGCAGAAGATCGTCACCCAGCGGTCGTTGGTGCGCGGCTTCTCCCGGTCGGCCTCGACCTCGCGGCGCATGAGGACTTCGTGCTGCAGGGCGGCGGCCAGGTCGCGCAGCGCTCGGCTCAGGCCGGCGCCGCGGTCCTGGACGTGGAGGATGAGCAGGGCGATGACCTCGTCGGCGGTGGCGTCGTTGAGGTCATCGGCCAGGGCCCGGTAGGCATCCTGGGGCTGCCATCCGGCGGTCAGGCGGCTGACGAGCAGGGTGAGTTCGTTGCGGATGGGCTGGGGAGCGGTCTCCAGGCTGCGCTGGATGCTCTGCTCCAGGCTCACCCCGACGGTGTGGATGTCACTGAGGCGGCGCACCCATTCCTCCACCGCCTCGAGTCGGGCGATTTCGTCCTTGGCGCCGGAGCCGGTGTTGAACAGCCACGGGAGCCCGAGGACGACGGCCATGGTCATCAGGCCGCCCAGCGGCCAGGACGTGAAGAGCCACACCAGCAGTCCGCCCACCGCCGCGGCCGCGATCCGCGCACTGCCGCGAGCCCACCAGGCCTTGGCCGCGGCGGAGTCACGGCTCAGCAGCATGCGCAGTCTCTGCTCGGTGCGGCTGCGCCGCTGCACCGTCCCACTGGGCGTCCAGCCGACACAGCCGGCCACGGCCAGGGCCAGCCCGCCGACGACGGCGATACCGGTCAGCGCGCCGAAGAGGGTGGTGACCGACAGGGTCATACCGGCATCACCGTCTCCAGGGGACGCGTCCAGGAACCCCGGGGATTCAGCAGGACACTGCGGTCGAACCCGGCACGCACCAGGTCCTGCAGACACACCTGGCTGATGTTGCCGTGCGGCACGCCGCGAGGCTCGCGGCCGCGCTCGTCATCGCGCGGGGCGAAGACCATCTGGTGGGAGGGCCGGCCGTGTTCGCCGATCCCAGTGATCTCCATGATGTGACTGACGAAACGATGCTTCCGTCCGGGCCGTCCGTCCGGCCCCACCAGCTCGGTCTCGTCGACGAGCCGCACATAGACGATCAGGTTGATGGCCTGCGCGATGAGCCGGTAGGCCAGGGTCTCGCTCATGCCGATCCCGGCCTCCAGACACAGGGTCGCCATACGCTCGATGGCCAGCTGCGGGCTGCGCGCGTGCAGGGTGCACATAGAGCCGCCCTCGCCCTCGTTCATGGCGTGCAACATCGGAACGATCTCCCGGCTTCGCACCTCGCCGACGATGACGCGGCGCAGGCTCATGCGCAGCAGCTGCGGGAACAGGTCGGTGAGCGTCAGCTCCCCCTGGAGTTTGCCGTCCGGCCCCCGCTCGCCATTGGATTCGCGGCCTTCGAAGGGCACCACCTCAGGCCCCTCAGGGTCCTCATGAAGGTAGAGCTCGTACTCGCTCTCCAGCGTGCCCACGCGCTCGTTGGAGGGGATCTCCCGGGCCATGGCGCGCAAGAGGGAAGTCTTGCCCACCCCCTGGGAGCCGACGACCACGATGTTCTTACGGGCCCGGACAGCAGCCCTGAGGAAGCTGGCCATGGAGGGGTCGATGGTGCCCCAGCCCGTCAGGTCTTCCAGGCTCTTGCCGCGGGTGCGGTGGCGGCGGATGACCACGTGCGGCTCGGGGGTGACCCAGTAGGAAGCCGCCAGCCGCGATCCGTCGCTCAGGCGCATGTTCAAGTTGGGCGTCGCCGGGGTCAGCGCCCGTTCCCCCTGCCCCTGCATGCGGGCGATGTGATTGACGAGACCGACCAGGTCCTTGTCGCTCGGGGCGATCGGCTCCCATTGCTTGGAAGGACGGTCGGCGTAGTCCACGCGGACGTTGTCGGCGCCGCGGATGATGATGTTCTCGACGGTGGGGTCGTCCAGCAGCGGCTGCAGGCGGCCGGCACGGAACAGCTCGTCGTACACGGCCTGGGTCAGCTGAGCTTCCTGAGCGGCGCTCAACGGTGTGGCGGTGGCCGCGTACTTGGTGGCCCACTCGCTGACAGTCTCAATGATGATCTTCTGGCCGTGCTGGCGGCGGTCCTGTTCGGTCATCGTGGGATCTTCCGCGCTGGCCTGACCTATCTTCAGGCTGGCGCGATGGCGCAATTCGGCGATGACTTCGTACCCCACCGGGAGCAGTCCCGCGGGCGTGGGGTGGAGCGGCCCTGCGGGGGTGGGCGCGGCCGCGGGAGCCGGCCTCTGCAGGGCAGCGGGGGGCGAGGCCGGCGTGCCGGCCTGGTGCTCCAGGGCCTGGGCGAATCGCTGGGCCAGGGGGACCTGCCGGGGCACGGAGTTGGGGCTCTGGTCGGTCATGAGGTCCTCCATGCCGCCTCAGGGGTGCCGGCGGGCTGCAGCCGCACCCGGCGGCGGGTCACCGTCTCGTTGATGGTTCCGTGCGCGGTGCGCGCCGAGCGCAGCAGCGAGCGCGCGGTCTTCTTGTACTGGCCATGGGTCAGCACGTCCGCGGTGTCCGGGTCCCAGGCGAGCATGCCGATCACCGGTACCTGGAACAGCTGTTGGAGATAGCTGGAGGGCAGACTGCCCTCCTCGATCACCAGGAGGGCCAGGGCGTCGGCGCCGGTGCCGTTGTGGGTGAGCTCCTCGCGCAGGATGCGCACCGCGGGGGCGGCCGAGGTGACCGATGCCGGGGTGTTGCGCACGACCAGCAGCACCGCGTCGGCCCGCCGCAGCAGCGGCGCCGGGTAGTTGGTGTTGCTCAGGCGGGTCTCGGACTCACAGGCGATCCGGCCGGCGTCGATGATGACGTCGTAGCCGTCCTGGTCCATCACGCCGAGCAGCGTGGCCAGCGGATCCCAGGTGCGGGCCATCGAAGGGGCCTGAGAGGGATCGGTCAGCCCGGGCAACAGCAGCCGCTGGCCGTTGTGCTCCTGGCTGAGGGATACGAAGTGGTGCTCAAGTTCGAGGGCGAGGGTGCCCTGCCGGTCTGCCGCAGCCAGGCGGTGCATGCCGACCGCGGCACTCCCCTCGCTGCCGAGATAGCCGTCGCGGATCGTGCCCCGGGCGGGATCGGCTTCCACCAGCAGGGACGGCTTGGGCGAGGAGAGGGCCAGGGCCAGGGCGGAGGTGGTCACGCCGGAGGACTTGCCGGAGCACAGGGCGAGGACGGCCATCAGTCATCGGCCTTCAGCACGAGGGTGACGCTGCCACTGGCCGACCAGGTGGCGACCGTAGGGCTGTCCGTGCCCGCGACGGCGACGTCGACCACGCGGGCGCCGTTGGCGTCCGGCGCGCCCACGCGGGAGACCACCGCGTCGATCGTGTCCGGCGTGCTGGACTGACCCTTGCGGCCCTCTGCATCACCTTCCGGAGAGGCGTGGACGAGCAGCACCTTCTCGTTCGCGTGCAGAGGGCGGGCCGGCAGCTGGCCGGGCTTGGCCTGGATACCGACGGTGTCCTTACCCCGGGCCACGTCGCTGCCGACACGCACCGAACGGTCGGTGACCAGGGCTCCCTTGCTCAGGTCCGCGACCGCGGTCTTGCCGACGATGTCGCTCTGCCGGGACACAGGAACGGGGGAGAGGGCGGCATCCGGGGCCATCTCGGCGGAAGCCAGATCTGAGGCCTGGATGACGTCGCCGGCGGCCACATCGCGGGCCACGGCAATCACACTGACCCGGTCGCTCTCGGAGTCGAACCAGTACACATTGCCGAGGGCACCCACCACGGTCAGGGCCAGGCCGAGCCCGACCACGGCCGGACGGCGCCGCCGGCGCGGCGCGTCCTGGGTGATGGGCAGCGGCCCCTGCGGCGGCGCAGGGGCATCGGCCGCCTTGGTCTTCTTCGTACTCAACGTCGGCATCGTTCGCGATTCCTCGTGGGCTAGTTGACGACCTGGAGTTCACCGACGGCCACCTGGGTCTGGGCCTGGCGGGTCTCATTGGGCAGGGCGCCGGTCTCTCCGTTGGTGGCCTCCCACTCGATCTCCCACGTGGTCGTCGCGGTGATCTTGTAGGTGCCGCTCTTGGGGACCTTGGTGTACCGGTGACCGCAGTCGGGCGAGTCCTTCTTGCCGTAGCTGGGCCGGTAGGGCGTACCGGGCTTGGTGCACGTGACCGTGCGGCCATCCCCCATCGACCAGGCGATGTGCTTGACCTCGGCGGTGGCGGTGACGGACAGGCCGCCCGCGGCAGCGGTGGTGGAGAGCGGCCCCCAGGTGTTGGGCGTCTCTTCCGTCCACATCCAGACCGGCATGCCGATCAGCCCCTTGCTCCCGGCCCGCGGGGCCTGGCCGATCTTTGCGCCGTCGAGCCGCATTTTGCTCAGCGCCTGCTGGGCGAGCTCTTCAGCCGTGGGGCCCTGCGCGGCGGCCAGCGGGTCGGTCGCCGACCAGAAGAAGTCGGTCTGTCCCATACCGGGGAGCCCCCCGCTGCCGTCCATGCACGCGCGCAGATAGATCGCGCCGTTCTTGTGCCCCTTCCAGACCGGGTCGGACTTGGGCGGCTGGACGCCGGGCTTGCCGTAGTAGCACTTGCTGCGCTCGTCGAACTTGTTGCCGCCGTAACTACAGGGCACAGACGGCTTCGACGCGCTCTTCTCATCGCCCGCAGCACAGCCCTTGGTGGGCTTGCCACCGCCTCCACCACTGCCTCCCCCGCCGACGGGCTTGCTGTTCCCGCCGCCTCCCGTCCCCTGGTGGCTTTCGCCTGGTACCTCAACACCGGCACAGATCCACTGGGATTGGCACGCGCCCACATCCGTGTCCCCGTCGCCGGCGACCGCGGGCGGCGCGGACACAAGGAGCGCGGCTGCCGAGGCACAGGCCGAAAGGATCGCGGCGGCCCGGAGCCTCAGCATTTGAGGTCCGTCTGGTCGACATTGATGATCATCCACTTGTCGCCCACCGTCCGGGCAGACACCTTCGTCACGAACCGTGTCAGCCGCTTCTTGGGCAGCGGAACTTCCTTGCCCGACTTCTCCTTCTGCAGCTTCCAGCCGGAGACGTCCACGCAGTCCTTCAGCGTCGCTTCCTGCGGCGACTTGTCGAGGTTGACCTCGGGCTCTTCGGGAGAGATGCGGGGCTGTCCCTTCAGGACGTTGCCCGCGCCCTTCATCGTGGCCAGTTCCGCGAAGGTCTTGCTGTAGGCCCGGTCGAAGGCGTACTTGTCCAAGCCGCTGCCCTTAGGATCCGCCTTCGCGTACGCCTTGATCTGCGCGTCCCAGTACCCGCGGTAGGCGGCCGTGACAGCCTTCTGGGCCTTCTGCTCCGCCGTGGCCTTGGGATCGGTCGTCTTCGACGGCGCCACGGTGGGCGAGGACTTGTCCTTGGCGTCGCCATCACTGCTGCAGCCGGCCAGCGTCACGGCCACGGCGGTGCACGCGGCTGCGATGGCGAGCTGACGCGGGCGACGGTACGCACCGGCCGCGATCATCGGAACTGACACTGGCATATCCCCCTCGGTGGAGTGTTCGTCGGAGTCTGTGGTTTGTTGCTGCTGCCGGGATTCCTCGTACCTACTGCAGGTAGGAGCCGCTGCCCCGGGCCGTGTGCGCCGTGCCGTCCGGGGGTGTTCGCCGCGGCAGAACCGCTGAATTCCCGCCACCGCCGTATTGCGTGCGCATGGGGGGCGTGCGGTACTGCTCCGCAGGTTCTGTTGCGCGAGGTGCGCTTTGAACTGTGCGGTAGCCAGGGCCGTTTAGGGTGCGCACAGGCCGGAGCGCCTCCGCCAAATTCCCACCCAGTCCGGGGAGGCGGCGCCGAGGTGAGCGATGGCCGCCTGCCGAGGAGGCTTCGGGGGTTCCACTGGACCGTGCACACAGTGCTGTGCCGCCGGCTTCGAAGGCCGGGCGAGCGGCACCGTGGGGTGGTGGACCCGGGCCCGGGTCCACCACGAAGGGGCGCGGCAGCATTCGCTGTGCAATTGGGAGCGGAAACCCGGACCAGCGGGCGGGCACGTCTTCAAGGGTGTGCCCGACCGCATCCATGGCTGAAAGGACGCCCATCGTCACCCCACCCCGTTTGCCCTTTGGTCTCCGCGAGATTTGCACTTGATTGGCGCATGAATCCAAGCGATATCGTGTCCGAATCTTCCATGGTCGTTTCGTTGCGTCAAGGAAGATCTGCAACCACGATCTGGCCATTGGTAACCAATGTCCAATCTGTTCTTCACTGATACGCATAGCGTGAAATGCCCCCGCTTGTGGGCTTGATGGCCAGGTGTAGGCTCCTCGCCACGCCGCTGCCGTCGTCGAGCCTGACCCGTCATCAGCACCTGATTTCAACGGTATTGAAGCGATTACGGGGCGCCTTCCCGTGCTCACTTCCGCAAAGTCATCCACCGCACTCCGCGGAGCCCGCCGGGCGAGGTGTGTGGGCGACATCACGCCGCCCTCCATGCAACCCGTGGCATCCGGAAGCGGTGAAACACGCCTCGCATACTTAAGGGGGTGCGACGGGCCTGCGGGGCCAACTGATCATCCGGCGACCGCAGTTGAGGAATCGGCCCGCGGCAGAGCGATCTCGGCGAGTGAGTCCCAGGTAATGTGCCGCCGGTTGTGCGACTGGGCGACCAGACACAGGCGGGTGGCGCGCAGGACGACCGGCTCACCGGGCTGGTCGGACAGCGCCGCCTTCAGTTCACGCCGGTCAGCCCGGATGGGACCGGCGGTGCCGTAGGCGATCGAGACGTGCGGGGCGTACACGGCGGGCGTCAAAGGGAAGCGGCCGCCGGTGACCTCCGCGTCGACGCGGGCTGTCAGTTCCCACAGCCGACGGGCGGGTTCGCCGGGGCGGGCCGAGCATTCCAGGGCCACCGTGCCGACGCTGGGCCGGTCGAAGGCGAGGTCGAAGGAGAGGATCATCTGGTTCTGGCACTCCTTGGCGACCCGCTCTGTGATCTCGGTGATCTCGCCGTCGCGGTACTGGTCGACGGGCCCGCCATGGAGAACTGTGCAGTGCGCCCAGCGCGCCGGGACCGGGGCCAGACCGGGACGGTGGGTTATCGCCCGGTACGGCTCCACCAGCGCATCGCGCACGACCTGTTCGTCGAAAAGCAGGTGCCAGTGCAGGTCGGCGCGTCGCACAGGCCAGGCGTGCCGGCGGGACTCCACCGTGTGGAAGAAGTTGTTCACGACCGTCGTCACCTGGCACCCCCGGCGGCATGGGCGAGCTCGGAGGCGAGGTGCACGGCGGTGAAGCCCTCGGCGCGCAGCTGGTCGGCGGTGGGCATCATGGCGTTGAGGTCGTGCAGCACGTGGCTGGGCACGACGCGCGCGCGGGCGGCATTCTGCGCCTGGGCCGTGGCGAGCGGCACGTCGAACAGGACCGCCACGATGGGGCGCTGCCAGTAGCGGGCGCGGGCCAGCAGCCCGGCACGGACGTGCGGGTGGATGTTGGCGCTGTCTGCCACGGTGGTCCGGCCGCGGGCGAGGCGCGCCTCCAGGAGCAGGTTCTGGATCTGGGCGGCAACCGGTGTGGCTGACTGATCCGTCATATCGTCAGTTGCTGCGAGGCGGAATTCATCCAGGCACACCCGCCAGCTGGACGGGTACTGGCGGGTGAAGGTCGACTTGCCGCAGCCGGGGATGCCGACCAGCACGGCGAGGGTTCCCTCGGCCAGGGGGAGGTAGCTGCGCGGGATCATGGTGACGGGAGTGTCCATCGTGGTCACGGGTGACTCCTTGTGGAATTCGAGAGCGGGCAGCGGGGTTTGGTCGGGGATGCTTTCGATACGACCGCCGGAACGGCAGGCCGGCTCAGCACGTGTGGAGGTCACCGGTGCGTCTTCTGGCGGCCGCGATCAGGCTGCGGACGGATGCCTCTGTTGCGGGCACGGGCTTCGGTGCGGCCCTTCGCCTTGCGAAGGGCGCGGTGCGGAGGTCGCGAGGGAGGTGTCGAGAGCTGCGGTGCCCGGCGACGCGTGCGCAGGGCGGCCCGCAGCGTCCGCCACAGCGCGCGCAGCAGCCGCCCCAGGGCGACCAGGCCGCAGCAGACCGCCGCAAAGCTCGCGACGAGGCGCACCGTCCGCTCCAGCCACTCCGACGGATGCAGAAACCCGATGGTCAGCGCCGTTCCGATCAGGCTCAGGCTGAGCACCATAAGAACGCAGCTGTGCCCGAGCACCCCGTAGGTGCGCTTGAGTTCCGCGAAGACCTCCGGGTGTTGTTCCCGCCACCGGGGCTGCTGGGCCTGTGTGTGATCACCGCGCATGTCCGTCTCCCTTCCGAGTGCTGTCGCCTGTCTCGTTGTTGGATGCGCCGCGCAGGACTCCGCGGGCGTGACGCAGCCCGTGGCCCAGCTCCTCCAGCTCCCGCCGTGCCTCGTCGAGCACGGATCGAGGCATCAGCTGGTCCGGCAGCGCGGCCGCGTCGGCACCGGGCGCCAGGAGCGCAGGTTGCTCACGGATCGCGGATTCGACGGCTTCCTCCTGGCGCTCCACCTCGATGCCCTGCTCGAGGAGCAGCGTCAGCGCTTCCTCGTAGCCGAGGAGGTGTTGCCGGGCCTCGGCGTTGTCCTCGGCGAGGGCGACCAGGCCGGCCGCGTCCCACAACAGCCCGGGCAGCATCGCCACCGCTCGTGCCAGCTCGGGCCGTTCACTGCGCAGGGCGAGAACATGCAGCTGCTGTGCGCCAGTCAGAATCCGGAAGAAGACCGGCGCGTGCACCTCTTCTTTGCCCACCACGCGCACCCGCCGTCTGGTCGCGTGTCGTGTGGCTGCAGGAAGCCCGGCTGCTGCGACGGCGCCGACGACTCCGGCCGTGAGCAGCCGAGTCATGGCGGGCAGCATCGCCATCGCGGGTCCGAGAGCGGCCAGGGTGACGGCGGTGAAGACGACTGCCCGGCCCATGGGGATGGGGCGCGGCAGTTCCTGGCCTGCGAAGTCCCAGATGTACGTGGGCGGCTGGCGTCCCCACACCGTCTTGCAGAGCCACAGCCAGCCACGGCCCTGCACGGGCGGGAAGACCCCAGCCTCCCGCAGCCGACCGTGGAGATGGGACCGTTCGTCGGCGACCACCTCCCAGCGCAGCCACCCCTGGCGCGTCCGTTCACGCACCACCAGGTCCGTGTCCACCGGTTCGGAGTGCAGGCGTCGCGCCGTGTCCCGCACGGCGTGGTTCCATCGCTGTTCGTCGCCGCCGAAGGGCATCGGCTGGGCTGCGAGCTGCTGCGTCACCGGGCCGCTCCCACCTTGTCCTGGCCGGAGGCCGGGCAGGACTGTAGCGCCGTACGGATCGCCGTCTTCTCCGCCGAGGACACCGACAACCGGTACTTGGCCTTCACCCGCACCTGCGCGGACGCGTACCAGCAGTGGGCGTCGCCGCGCGGCGGCAGCCACATGGAGGCGTCCTTGGCACCCTTGCCCGCGTTCGTCGGACCATCGCTCGCCACGAGGTTCTCGGGGTCGTTGGCAAGGTTCAGCCGTTGCCCGGCGCTCAGCTTGCGAGCTCCGGACTGCCAGGCGAGTGCCAGGGGCACGATGTGGTCGATCTGCACCGCCAGGGAGGTACGCGGGCCGCGCTGGAAGCGGATGGTCTTGCCGGTGTACCGGTCGTGCAGAACGCCGGAGATGACGGTGCAGTGGTCCTTGGCCCGCACCGCCTCGGCCAGGTCCCGGGCCAGGATGTCCTGTCGGGTCGGGCAGTGGTTGCGGGACAGCCCGACGGTGCCCTCGTCGCTCCAGGTCGGCCCGAAGCTCTCGCGGCTGTAGTCGGCAAGGGAACTGGGGGAGCGCACCGGCAGTTCCTCCAACTGGGCCAGAGTTGGGGATGTCCCTGTGGCCGCTCCGTGCGCGGGCGCCGCCTCGGCGCTGGAGTGCGGGGCGGTCAGTGGGCCGCAGGCGGAGGAGGCCAGCGCGCCGGCGAGCACGAAGCCGGCGGCGGGGAGGCGATGGGCCATGGCGAGTTCCTGTTCAGGTCGAAGGAGCGGCACGGTCACTTGCTATAGGTGTCGGGCAGCGCGGCGGTGTGACACTCCGACCGGAATTCCTTTGAGAGATCAGCCGAGTTGGCCCTCAAAGGTGACGCGGGAGCCGTCCGCGCTGACGGCCTCGATGGTCACCGGGCCGCCGACGGCGGACTCGGGAATGCGGAAGACGACGGCCTGGGTGGCGCAGTGGTGCGGGGCGATGGCGGCGTCGTGGTAGCCGTACACCGGGCGGACGGTCGTGGCCAGGTGGAGATCTCGGCCAGTCAGAACGCGCAGCGTGGTGCCGAGACCGGGCATCGGCGCGCCGGTGCGGTTCGCCACGCTCACCTCCAGGCGTGCGCTGCGGGATGCGCCATGGCCGGTGACGGAGACGCTCGACAGGCGCAGCCCGGCGTTCCACTGCCCCAGAGGCGTGAGGCCCTGCCGGCCTTCGGCATCGCGGGATCCCTGTGCCTGAGGTGATGTGGCCGGCCGGCCCTGCAGGGCACTTTCGAAGAACAGCAGCTCCGGCTCGGCGAGCCCTTCGGGTGTCGCCTCCACCGTCACGGTGACCTGCCGACCCTGGGCCCGATCGGGAAAGGCCAGCCGCACGTCCAGGTCGGCGGAACCGTTCGGCCGGATACGCACGGGCTCATCTGCCCCGGGTGAGGCGGCAGTCGCGGCGGTCTTCACCTCGGTGGCCTGGCGACCGAGATGCCCGTAGCGAGCGGTCACGGCGATCCGCGGTGCCGTTGCGACCTGGGGCCGCTCATTCGTCACGGTGATCCGGACCCGGTAGGCGCTCGATCCGGCAGGGACCTCCGGGACCGTTCCTGCCGACAGCCGCTCGAGGCGCCGCAGCGTCACGGTCCAGGAACCGTCACCGACCGGCTGCTGCGTTCCCGGGCGCACGATGCCCTTCGGCAGCTTCGCGGCGGCCGAAGGCCGGGCCGGGGAGGCGCTGTTGTCGGCAGGGCGCCCCGCGGGCCCGGCTGTGCCGTCGCTGGTGGCGCAGCCGGAGATCAGGACGGATGCGGCGAGGAGCGCGGTGGGCAGGAGTCGGCGCAGCTGCGTGGACATGGGCATGGTTCCCCCTGGCGTCAGGTCTGAGTTCTTGGGCGACGGGGATCCTGCCAAAACGCTGTCGGCCGGGGCCGAACGCCGCTGCAGGCAGCGCCAGTTCCGCCCATTGCAGGGTGCTCGGACCCTGCGGACGGTCAGGTCACAGCGTGATGGGGACGGGGTCGAGGAAGTACTCCTGGTCACCGACACGGATCCGAAGCGGGTGGCCGGGAGGCAGCGCGGTGCGACGGCGGCGCGCGACGTGTTGGAGAGGGGATGGCGCTCAGCGTCCGCCGCGCACTGGTCGAGCTGGTCGTCCGTCAGGTCAGCACCCCAGCCGTTGCGGAGGGCTTCGAGGGCATGGCTCTCCTCGGATGGACGGAACTGGCGAAGGCGGGCCCCAAGGGACCGGGGCCGAGGGCCGGGCAGGCGTGCTGCCCGGCCGGACTGGGTGCAACGGGAGCTACGCGCCCGCGTTGCTGTGGGGCTGGGCACCTCGTCGGCTCCGGGCGCGCTGCATCCGGTCGGACCACGGTGCCCCGGCGGGTCCCACGACGTGCTCCGGAATGGTGATCTCGTCATGCGAGCAGCCGCCCGCAGTCTGGCGGGCCGCGTGCTGGTGGGAGTTGGGGCACTGCTGACGCTCGTGCTCGTCCCGCCAGTACCTCACCTTCAGCTTGTAGCCGGACCCGCCCTCGCTGCGCCGCTGTGCCCGGTAGCGCGCGCCCGCGTCCGGGTCGACCCAGACGGTCGTCACCTGGCCGGAGTCGGTGATGCCCCGGCGCCGGTCCGAGCGCTGGTCGCGTGGTCTGGCCGCGTGGGTCTCTTCGGCGAGAATCCGTACGGATGACCGCTTGTGCTGGGTCAGCAGTTCCCACAGGCTGCGCACATGCCGGGTCATCAGCTCGTTGCGGCCCCGGCGTCCTGCCCCTTCCTGGTAGCGGTCGGCGTTCTCCGGGTCGCGCAGCCGGGTTTCCGGCTCCAGTGTGTCCCCCGGGCGCAGCAGCAGCGTGTCGTAGGGCGAGAAGGGCAGAGACAGCAGCGACTGGTCGCACGTGAGCGGAGTGACCCAGGTCCAGACGGCGTCGCCCTGCGGGACCTTCAGCCGCTCCAGCTCCCAGTCAGTCCCGAGGGCCCGTGCCCAGCCCTCCTTCTCGGACGGAGACCAAGGCCCCCACACGTAGCCGACGATGCGGCGACCGTTGGGCAGCGCGAAGGGGGTGTCGAGGAGCATCATGCCCCGTGCGGAGGGGAGGTGGCGCGGGTCGAAGGGGGTCGTTTCCTTGCTGGCGCGCCGCTGTACGCGGCGCAGAGCCATCTGGGCGACGGAGTCGGTGATGTGACTCAGACGCGCGGACGCGGCCCGTTCCGCCTCGTGTTGCAGCTGGGTTGCGACCGCCGCCTCCAGGCCGTCGGGGTGCCAGTAGGGTGCCAGCGGCTCGCGGCCCTGGCGGTAAACCTCCGCTTTGGCCATGGCCCAGTCGACGTTCCGGGAGTGGGCTGCCGCGTAGCGGCGGCGCCAGTCACGGATTCGGTGCCAAGTTGGCTTCTCCCAGTCGCAGTTGCCGTTGTCGGTGAGGGCCGGGCGGGGAACGTACTCGGGCTCGGCCGCCAAGCCGAACACGAAGCGGAACTTGCTCGCCCGCGCCTGGCCGTCGTCGATCACCCCTTCGCCGCTGTCCAAGTACACCAGTTGGTAGGCGTCCTGCGGATCGATCTGCCACTCGATGCACGCCAGCTGAGCCAGGGTTGCGCGGACGTATTCCTCATCCGCGATCTCGAGGAACTGGCTGATGAACTCCTGGACCGTCTCCGGTGGGACGTTACGGGTCGCGAAGCGCAGCAGTCGGCGCAGGAGCGAGGTGCCCGGCCCGCTGACCGATCCGGATACGGCTAGCGCCTCGTCCTCCATGTGCACGTCGTTGATGGCGGCATTCGCCAGGTGCGCGTACGCCTGGTAGAAGACGCTCATCTGCGCGGACTGGTCGATGATGCTCTGAGCGGCGTTCAGCACCTTGGACTGGTCGATGAACGCCTGGACGCCGTCGAGTACTTCGGCGAGGACCGAGCTGGCTGGTCCCGGGCCCGGGGCTTCCCACGAGTGCACCGCTTCGGCGGCTGCGGCGTGGAGAGCTCGGTACAGCGCGAGTTGGTCCTTGGTGATGACGCTGATCTCTCCGACAGGCTCCTGGCGGCGTGTGGAGGCAGCGACGGTGCGGGGCAGCACGTCGGAGTCCGTTACCCGGGGAAGATGCGAAAACATGACGACCTCGCGCGAGAGAAGGGGGGTGAGGAGGGGTTTCGGGGACACCCCGGACCATGCAGTTAAAGTACATACTGAAGAATGAATGTGCAACGCACTCTTGGGTGGGAGTCGCCCGCGAAGCAGCCCCGTCCGGGGGCGGGCTGCCTGCGATGCCGTACGGGCCGCCGGAAGAGCACCAGGTCACCAGGGCCGTTTCGTCTGCTGAGTGGGAGTCAGACTGGCCAGAACGGGGATCGAGTCCGTGTGGGGTAGAGCACCGGGTTGTCCTTTAGCTCGTCGATCGCCCGCTCGGCGCGCCGCTGCACCGGCTCCTCCAGCAGCCTGGGGCGGTTCAAGGCGTCGCCGTAGGAGACGGTGATCTGTCGGCCGAGCCCCAGAGCTGGGCATTGACGGCGCAGCAGGCGGCCGAGCTGAGGGGGGCGATGTCGTTGAGCCATCAGTGGTAGCTGGCGGGATCCATGCCATGCAACCGCAGGGCTGCGGCGGCGGCCCGGGCCATCGTGCCGGTTCCGGCGGCGGGCTCGAGGAGAAGGTCGCCGGGCTGTCGGTTCGTGGTGAAGAGGGCCTCGCCGACGTTGTCGGCGATGATCGCGGGGGTGAAGAACTCGCCGGTGCTCTGCCGCTCGGCGTAGGTGCGCATCCGTGTGATCATCAGGCCGAGGATGTCGTCCGACTCGGCACGGGCCGGATCGCTGCAGTACTCCAGCAGGCCCGCCCGCACGAGGACGCGAGCGTAGTCGGCCAGGCCGCGGACGTCGTTCGCGGTCGGTGCGGAGAGCCAGTCGTGCAGCGGGCGGGCGGCTTCCGCGAGGTCGGGATCGTAGGTCCGGAAGGTGTTCCATCCCGCCCTGAGCGTGTCCAGGAGGCCTTCGTCGCTCAGGTGGATCAGCAGCGGCCCGTAGTCGGGTCCGTCCGGCCGGCTCGGCGCCGCGAGGGCGAGACCGGCCAGCGTGCCGACTGTGATGGCCCTGTCGCCCGAACCTCCGCGGTGGGACACCCACCAGACGTGCGCGGCGATGGCGTGCGCGTGCTTCCGCCCGCTCTCGGGTGCCATGAAGCGGCGGAAGCCAGCGGGCGGGATGCCGTACAGCGTCACGTTGCGTGCCCGTCCGCCTGCGCGGCGAGGCGGTTGAGCGCGGAGATGAGCGGGGGGCGCACGGTGCGCTTGCGGCCGAGGCGTGAAGAGCCGAAGGGCTGTTGCGTCCTGGGGTGTCCGCTGGGCTGGAAGTCGGTGTCGATGATCCAGGTCTTGTCGCCGGGCATCTTCGAGAGGCGGAAGGCGGCGCTGGGGCCGCTCGTATCGAACAGGAGCAGCTCGGCGTACTGGCCCGTCAGGTTGTCCACCGTGTGCTCGCCGATCACCGGCACGACGCCGGTGACCTCCATAGGGCCGAAATCGTCAGTGACTATGACGGAGAACGTCGTGGCCTCGAACAGCGGCCGCAGGACTGCCTGCCCGGTGCGGTGAAAGTCGGAGTGGCGGTTTGGGTCGGCGGCGACGACCCGAGCCGCAAGGCTCAGCGGGTCGTACGTGACGGAGGTCGGCAGGCGGAGCGGAGCAAGCGCCTGCAGCAGCGCGTCGTGTCCGAGGGTGGCCAGGTACCAGATCTGCTGGGTCGTGGGGCTGGGGGCCGTGGTGTCCAAGGGGGTTGCTCTTTCTGGGTGTTGGAGGGGGATGGGGTGCGGCGATGGGTCAGGGCGCGGCGCGGTCTGCGGGATCGGTGATGGGGCGAGGTCTGCCCTGGTGAAGTTCGATGACGGTGCCGACGTCGAACCCGCGTGCCAGGCCGAAGACTTCTCCCATGCGCTTGCGCGTTTCGGTGCTCTGCCGCTCGCGCCCCGGCTCGTACCAGCCGGTGCGGGTGAGGTAATCCGTGATCTTCTGGCGGACCTGGGCGCGGGTGACGTTGACGTCGGTGACGCGGCCGAGGGTCGTGAACCGGCCGGAGTCGAGGCCAACGAAGTCGTCGTTGGTGCCGATGGTGAGGATCTCACCGGGATCGGTCCAGGAGTAATCCGCATTCGACATGCGGTAGTTGCAGTCGAGGGCGGGAACGAGCAGCTTCATGTCAGGCCTTCTCAGTGGGATCAGGCGGCGACCAACGCCGCGGACATGGGAGGCAAGACCTCGACCCTGCGTACGTCCGGTGAGCCCGTCGGACCCGCCGGACGACCGGCAGGGGCGGCGTCGCCAGGGGGGATGGGCAGGTGCTCTGCTCGTCTCGGCGGCGAGCTTCCCTGGACGGGTTCGTTCCACCTGGGCTTCACATCCGGCGTCTCGCGCGAGGGGCGCCGGACGTGAAGCGGTGGGGCGCCCCTCCTCTGGCGCTTCAGTGCTGGTGTCCGTCTTCTGGCTCGCTGTCGTCCAGGACCGGCGCCGGGCGGTATTCGATACCTGGTTCGGGGGCGATCAGTTCGCCCGAGACGGCGTGGGTGCAGTAAGCGTCGAAGACTTCGGCCGCAGTGAGGGGCAGCAGGCGCTCGCCGTGCAGGCGCCAGCCCTGGACATGGTCAGGCGTGCCGTCGGCGCTCGTGCGCATCACCAGGCCTGCGCTGCTGTGGGTGGCGATGGCGACGGCGAGGACCGTGGTGAATTCCAGGGTTTCGGTCTCGTCCACTTGGGGGTTGCCCTCCGAGTCGCACCCGACGTGCAATGCGGCGAGGAGCGTCTCGGGGCCGGAGGGGACGCTGCAGACCAGGTGCCGGGGGCCGGGCCCTGGCGTCTCGATGGCCCGCGTGACCAGGTGTGATGCCCGCCGAAAGGCTGCTCTGCCGATGTCCTCTCCGCAGATTGCGCAGTCGCCGATACGGGCAAGGAGCGTCGTCGCGTACTCCCATGTGGCCTGGCGGACCGCCTCGTCGATGAGGTCGGGGAGAAGTTCTGCGAGGGGTTGTCCCTCGTAGGGGACCGTGGTGCCGGTGGATGCCAGTTCGGCGGTGAAGCGGGTGCGGCTATCCGGGGTGTCAGGTTCCAGGCCGCTCTCCGCGCAGAACTCCGCGTACTCCTCGGGGTCGAAGAGGGCGACGGCGGTGTGCCTGCCTTGGGATGCGAGCGTTCTGAGCAGGCCTTCGGCCTGGCGGAGATACGCCTGGTGGTCGCCGAAGGTGAAGGTGCGATATCGGCGCATGGCCGCGAAGTCCTCTTCGTCGGCCAACAGGCCGATGGTTCCGGCGACTTCGCGGCGCAAGTCGCGGCGTGCCGTCTCGTGCTCGGTCTCCGCCATGGTGGTCGCCCCTTGGAGGAGCCCGGCCCTGAGCTGCTGAATCAGGAAGTCGGTGATGGCGTCCGCCGTGCATGAATCGGTGGACCGTTGAGTTGTGTGGATGCCGTTGTGCAGCGCCGCAAGCAACTGCTCCTCGGCAAGGCCGGTGTCGAAGCGAGGTGGAGTCATTGGGCTTCAAGTCCTTTGTTCTGTGAGCTGGCGGGGCGTGGGCAACCAGGTGGCTCGCCCGGCTCGGTGCTGGGTGGCTCGCGGCGGGAGCTGACTGCGGTAATGGGCGTGAAGCGGGGGAGAGTCGTAGGCTCCGTACCCGCACCATCGACAATTAAAGTACACGGCGAATTGTGATTAAGCAACGATACGTGCTGCAGAGACGCAGAGACCGGGCTGAGGTCGCCGTCGCTGTCGTCTGGGCCACCGCCCACGGGTCCGATGACCGTGAAGGACGCGGTCCGAACCACCAAGGCCGCCGGAATCACGGATCCGGACAAGGCGCTGGCGTACGTCTTCGTCTACAAGGTGGCCGACGTCAACGCGAAGGCGGAGACCGTCAACCCTTACCTACGGATGGGGGCCACGTGATGGTCCTCGGAGCCCTCATCTTCCCGCTGCTTGTGACCCTCGCTCTGCTCGGCCTCGCCGCCTGCGCTCCCGAACACGACCTCGGTCGCTACGTGCTGCCCGCGGTGCGCACCGCCGCGGTCCTCACCGTCGCCACCACGTTCGTCGTGGCCATCTGGAGCCACTGACTCATGACCTACGTGCCCCTCGGAGGTGTCACCGTCGGCGTCTGCATCCTCGGCGCCACCCTCGTCCAGTGGTGGCCCGGCACACTGAGCCGCAGATCCGGCATGCCCGGAAACAGCAGGTCCGCCATGTGTAGGCCTTCCTCATGCGAACAACGACAGCCATCCTCCACCTCGGGTGAGCGCGGTATGGTGAATGGGCGAGAGACCCGCATGGTTCTTGAGGGTTGAACTCTCGCGTACAACGGCGGGCCCAGCTCCTGCCAGAGCCAGGCCCGCCGCAGCAGTTCACGATCCCGGTCGCGTTGGTAGAGGCCAGGCTCGCTGCATAGTCAGCGGGCCCTTGCTCCCGGGCGTACTTGTGGGGCAGTACGTCCTAGTGGACGTACTGCCCCACTGTGGCGATGACCGCCAAGAGCACCGGCTCGCCGCTTCCCGGCGAACCTGAGTGTGAGCTTTAACGTCGCGATCCGTGATGCAACAGGTCGATGGCCCCGAGCGGGGTTCTACATCGGGACCCATCATCGGCCCCTGAATGAGCACAACGGACGGTGGAATCCCACCGTCCGCCGCATCGCTCCCTGGAAGCAGCCATGAGCGTTGTCTGGTCCGTCATGCTCGGCGAGGCGCCCACCGCGCCCGTCACTGAGCCCGGCCCGCTGGGCGTTGAGAGTCCCGACGTCATTACGGAGTGGGCTGCTGAGCGCGGGTGGGGACCCGGCAGCCCGGACATCTGGATCGCAGTCGCCCCGCAAAACTCCGCCCGCCCGTCCGGCTGTGCAGGTTCAGCCGCCGGTGGCCCGAGAGGCGTCAGTGGTCCCGGCGGAAGGAGTCGACCGGCCCGCCCCAGCCGCCCTCGGGGCCCTCCCAGTCGAAGGCGAGCGCGTCATCGTTCGTCTCCTTGTCCATGAGGTAGAGGGTTCCCAGGCCTCGTCCGCCGTCGCTGCCGCCCTTGCACGACAGGGCCAGTGTCGGCGACTCCTTGCCGCCCTTCGTGCGCGGCTTGAGTGTGCCCGAGCAGTCGAGCTTGCCGCCCTTGGCGGTGACCTGGCCGTCCTCGATGGTTACCGTTTCCAGGGAAGTGGCGGTCCTCTTCTTGGAGATGGTGGTCCAGGAGCCGGTCGCCCGCTCGATCATCGTGCCCTGAGCCGACGCTTTCGGGGTAGGGCTCTGCTTGGCGTCAGCCGAGGCTGTGCGGGTGCTGCCGGGCTTCTGCGGCTCGTCGCTGTCGGCCCCGCAGCCGCTGAGTACGAGCCCGGCCAGGACCACGGCCGCCATCGCATGAACCTTACGCACAACATCTCCTCTGACCATGGGACGGGACATGCCAACGTAACAGTGGTCCCTGCGGCCTCGACACGCAGACGAGGGGCTGCGCCGCGCGGGCGGCACGATCAAGGGTTCAAGGACGGGCGGCACTTGGCGTCGTCGGGCACAGGCGCAACCTGCAGGAGGACTCACCCGTCGGGTCGTTCGGCACCGCTGGACGCCAGGTGCTGCTCGGCGGCTGGGGTCGTGTCCAGCTTGTGCAACTCCCGTCGAGCGTCGTAGTCCTTGGCGGTGCCGTGCTCCGGGTCCCGAGCCATGTAGTTCCCGTTCCGGGTGCAGGCGATCACCGTGCCGACGAACTCCGGTTGCGGCACGTATGCAACGCCCTGGTGTCGTCTCATCACCTGCTGGCTGGTCGGCAGGCGGGGTAGGCGCCCTCCAGGAGACGTCCGGCCAGGTGGTCCGGGCGAGAGGGGAAGGCCAGCAGTTCTTCGCCGTCGGCTGAGTGGACGACTGCCAGGTCCGGATGCTGTGCGGCGATCTGGTGCAGGGCGCGGCGAAGCTCCTCGGTGCGGGTGAGTAGGAGACGGCCTGGCCCGAGAGGTGCGGAAGCGAGCTTGGTGAGGCTGATGGAGCCGGGCTGGGGGCCGGCGGTGCGGGCGGCGTAGTCCAAGCTGGCGTACGCCTGGATGACGTTGGGGCAGAGCTGTCCTGCTCCTCGGTGGACTGTCACGAGGTGACTGCGGTCCTGTGTGCTGCCGGCAGAGGGCTCCGGTGCGACCAGGCGCAGGGTGCGGAAGGGGTTGGAAAGCTCGTCTTCGAGGTTCGTCGTCGTCCGGTCGCCAGCTGCGTACATGCTGACGATGCAGGCGATGTCGGAGGCGAGCACGGAGGGCGCCGGTGGCTTCCAGTCGGCGGTGTCGGTGGCGGCCGTGAGGCGCCCGTGCAGCTCGGCGCGGCTGTAGCGGCTCACCGGCGCGTACCCGAACAGGTAGCGCCAGCTGGGCACGTGGCAGGGCGAGGCGCTCAGCAGCCACCAGTGCAGCAGCCACAGACTGGTGTCGAGTTCGAGGAAGGGGTCCGCCCCGTGCTCGTCGTCCAGGAGCCAGCGGGCCCGGGCTGTGGGAACGAGGGCATGGCCCTCACGGCTGGCCAGCCCGAAGGCCTGGGACCAGAAGCTCATGGCGGGGAGCATGCTCTTGCCGACGCCGAGCACGACCGTTGCGTCGGGCCGATGCATGGCGTGCGGATCCTGTAGGAGGGCGAGGTGGACCTTGCGGAGCCCCGTAGCGGGGCGGGTAGCCGCGGTGTCGGCCGAAGGCTGGCAGGCATCCGGCCAAGGGGGTCTGGTTCTGCACGGGCATCCTTCGGTCCTCATTTGCCGGAGAGCGCGAGAGGGCTTCGGTCGGCGAGGGGCAGGCGGGCGACGAGCTGTGCGAGAGACTGCGCCCAGCCAGTCGAGGTGTCGCGGACGAGGAAGGTGGTCGACCAGATGGTGTCGTCACCGGAGTGTGGCCTGCTGGTCAGGTGGACGGCCCGGAGGTCGGTCCCGTCCGGAACGAGGGCGAGTTCGTAGGAACGCGTTTCCATGTCGACGTTCCAGAACAACTGGTCGTCGAAGTCGGGGAATCCGCAGGTCAGTGTGCACACGCGGGTGCGGCTGGGGCCGGCAGAACCTCTCGAAGGGCCAGGGCGACGAGTTGGCTGTCGGCGTGGTCGTGGATCTCGGGCATCAGGTAGCTCCGGTCGGCCGGTCATCGGTCCGGCGGTGGGCGTTCGGCTGCTGCGCCAAGAGCGAGCGCAGGAGTTGATCAGAGGTGCGGGTGGCGATGGCGAAGCCGATCAGCTCGACGAGCAGGTCCCGGTGCCGGGCCATGTCGCGTCGGTGGGCGCGCGCCTGCTGGTCCAGGTCGCCGTCGGCAAGGACATCGCCGCTTGCGGCGACCGCGCGCGGGCCCAGGCCCCAAACGTGCACGTTCACGGCCGCTCCGGCAGCCGACAGCGGGTCGAGTTCGAGCATGACCCAGGGGAAGTCGGACGGATCCTGACCTTCGCGACGCAGGTCCTGGGCCGCGGAGCGGACCATGCCACCGGTGCCGGCCGTCGGCTCGAGGAACGCGTCCGCCTGCGGCCGGCGATCGGCCGCCAGCATTGCGCTGATCAAGTCGCTGATGTCGGGAGGGGTGTGATACTCGCCCAGGGCGCGCCGGGACTGACGATGCCTCAGGCCCGTAATCACCCAGGACATCAGGTCGATGTGCGACCGCTCCGCGGGGTCGCTGTCTCCCGTGTGATGGAGCACGCCGTGGCGCAGCGCCGCCTTCGTCACGGCCACAACACCGTTCAGATGCGTGGAGTTGAGGCCTTCTCGCATCCAGGCGAAGAGTGGCCGGGCGACCTCCCACAGGTCCGGGCGCAGCCCACAGTAGGAGTCCGCGCACTCGGCCAGCCCGCGGACCAGGACGCGCGGCGGCTGCGCGGCGATATTTACGAGGCGAGGGCGTCGGCGTGCTCGGCGCCAGGCGACTTGACGGGCCACAGCGCCAGGGCCGCGACGACCCCTGCGGGAATGTCCAGCCGACTCCCGCCCGCGGCATACCAGGCCGCGGCTACGGCTTCGCCGAATACGGCGCCGGAGCTGCGGCTTGTCTCGAACGGAGGGCACTCCATGGTGCCTGCGTGCCGGGCGCAGCTCGGATCGGTGCAGTCGCCGGGCGATCCGGGGAGGGCCTTGGTGACGCTCTCGCTGACGAGGTCGGCGGCGGTGGGGGAGGGCATCCTCGGCTCCCTGAGGGATGTCTGGTGCTTGGGCATGGAGAAGGGCGGGCCGCGATCGTCAGCGCCCGTTGCCGCGGCCGGGAGAGACGGCCGTGGCAACGGGTTCGAGCGGGTGCGGCCGTGGCACGGCCGCTACGACCGGCGGCGAAGTGGCTCAGGCGCTGAGCGGGGACGCCGCTGGTGCGGCGTAGTTCACGCACGCGGGCGTCGTGTCCCGCAGGTCGGGGCCGCGCAGACCGCGGCTACTGCGGGGCAGGAGACCGCACTTGAGCCGGTCCTGGCCGTCGCGGTGCTTCTTGAGCACGCTGTGGGCGCATCCTCCGCAGACGGCGGATGGGTTGGACAGGTCGGTGTCGAGCAGCGGGGCCCCAGTGGCGGGGTGCACGCGCCGGTCGAGGTGCTGGCGTATGGAGCCGCGGCCCGAGCGGGCCGGGGCGGCGGTGAAGGCGGTCATGACGGATTTCCTTCCGGTCGGTGCGAGTTGTGGAGTGGGCCGATGTTCGGGGCCGGTCGGCGCGAGCGTGAGCCGGTGCCGACCGGCTGGGCTGTCGGCGTGCTACCGGGCTCTCTTCTGCTCGATCCGGTAGGAGGTGCGGGCCGAGCGCACGACGTCGGCGTAGCTGAAGCCGTTCTGTTCGGCGAAGGCACGCAGATCGGACAGGAGCTTGTTCAAGGCGGCGGAGAACGTGGAGTGCGTCTCCTCGGAGGTGTGCACGAGGAGGACCGCAGCCGCATCGCTGGCGTGGACGTAGTGGTCGAAGCAATGATCGTCCGAGGCCGTTTCGTCGGCGTTGGCGATCGGTTCGACGGAGGGGTGGAGGTTCGGCATGGCGGAGAATGCCCGCTCGTCCAGCCGGGCGTTTGCGTCACCCTCCAGGCAGCGCTCGATGTCGGTCCGCATATAGCTGGCCAGGTGCATCAAGTCGCTGGTGACGTCCACCAAGGTCACCCATGTGTCGCCCGTGCTGCGGCGGTAGGCAATGAGGGCGGCAGTGACATCGGGGACGACGGCAGTGGGCATGGGAGGGCTCCTGAACGGAAAGGGCGGGAGGAGGAGTTCGGCGGGAATGGTGACCACCGCCGACATCATTTAAGATACACATTGAAAATGGAATATGCAACGCAGCTTCAGTGTCTCCACGCCACTGGCGGACTGCTCCGTAGAACACCGCCCGCGGCAGAGGTCAAGGGAACCGGACTACAGATACAGCTGGGCGGGGTGTAGGCCATGCCGACCTGCACCCCGCCCGGGGCGCCCTCGTCCGCCCCCATCGCGCGACGGTCTCGACGCCCCTTACGCCCTTACGAAGGGTCGTCGGGCGAAGACCAGCGCGAGCGACGTGCCGCTTCGGCCGTACGACGCGGCATCGTCAGCACGAAGACAAACAGCGCCGCCACGCCGACCCCCGCCGCGGCAATCGCCTCCGCCTGGCTGTCCGGTTCAAACAGCCACACGCTGCTCAGCGCGACCACCGCGCTCGGTGAGCCGAAGAAGAACGCCCAACGCTTCCACGCTCGCCGGTTCGGGCTCTGCGCGCCGTCAACCTCCATCAATTCCTCCTGGATTCTGATGCCGGCCGCACCCTGCACACCGGCGCTCACGCGGCCTGAGCGAAAGCATCATCACCCAGGCCGCCCTGGCGGGCAGTCAGCTGCGCAGCCGTTCGCCGTCGAAGTACGCACCACGGGGCACCCGACTGCCGGGCAGGATGCCCGAGACGACCGGCGACACCAAGCCGGGAACGGTGGCGAGGTCCGTGTACCGGTCCAGCGCCCTGGCGGCAACCCGTGTGTCGTTCCACTGCTGCCCGAGTGTGCGTCCGGTGTTGAGGTTCACGTTCAAGGTGTCCATGATCGAGAATCCGAGCCGCTGGTAGTAGTTCTCCAGCGCCGGGAAGCAGTTGAGAGTCAGCAGACCGTATCCGGCGCGGGTGAACCGGCGGACGGCGTGACGGATGAGTTCCGCTCCCACGCCGACGCCCCGGGAGCCGGGATCCACCGCCACGGCCGAGATGATGCCGATCCGGGTGATCAGCTCTTCCAGTAGGGCGTCGTCAGTGACGCCCGGGTGCTCGAACAGCCACAGCGGGGCACCTCCCATGAGGACTCCGACCGGGCGGCCTGCACTGTCCTCGGCAAGCATGGACAGGGCCCTGGAGTGCGAGAGCGGGCCCGCTTGAGGCATTGCCAGATTGAGCCGTGCACCCTCGAACGCCTCGGGGTCGCCGGGGTTCGCTTCTGCGGCCAGGCGCATGATGGCGTCGGACACGGTGGTGTCGCGGAGGGTAATGCCGGGCAGGCGGGTGCGCGTTGCTTTCACGGAAGGGCTCCCAGGATCCCGGAGGCGAGGCGCCTCCGTCAGGGGTGGGCGGTGAGAGAAGACGAAGGGCTGGAGGCGTCACCAGCGTTTCCGTCGTTGATGTCGCGGATGCAAGCGGCTGGACGACACGGCGAGCGTGATCAGAAGATCAGGCGGCCGTCCGGCACAGTGCGGCCGATCAGGCGCCAGGGGGAGCCGTCGCTGAGGACGCTCATGGGGCACCGGTCGGGCCGATGTGACGGCTTATCAAAGTCGGGGTACGTGTAGAAGTACCAGGTGAGGGGGCACTTCGTGCCGCGGGTACAGCTCTCCCGCTCGGCTACGAAGACGTGGTACACGTCCGGTGACGTGGGAATGCTCTGCCGGAAGGACTCCGCGATACTTTTGCCGTAGTCCGAGGAACGCTTGCTGCGGTATGGGCTCCCTTCCTGACCGTAGACGAATGCTGTCTGCCCGTCCCGGTCGATCCGCCAACGCAGCACGGAGCCAAATCGTGGATCCTCCGGCCTTTCGGGGTTGTTGCCCGCTGCCACAGCTCCCGTCATGTCGAACACGGACTGATCTGCTCCCGCGAACGCCTGAGGAACAGCCAACACCCAGTGCGAGGAGCCACGGTGGTCGAACCAGTACGCACGCCGCCGTGAGCGCTGGGTACCGGACTTGCGGTGCTTCCGTATCGGCTTGTTGCGCTTCATCTCTATCAGTCCCCCAGATGCGCTGAGACGGCGCGACGCCTGGAGCGGCGCTCGTCAAGTGGGTTGGTGTGGCGGGGCGGTGACCCGACCTGAGAATTACAATACACGTTGAAATAGAAATGTGCAACGCAGTGAGTGGTGTCGTCCCCTCCACGCCGTGCGAGGTCCGCACCCGCTTGGAACCGGTCACAGGCCAGTCGGCTGTCGACCGCGTCCTCGATCGCTCTCCAGACCAGCCCTCGCGCGGGGTCCTCCGGAACGTGGGGCTCTCCGCGATTGCCCCGGATTACCGTGACCGTTTCGCCGACCGGCGGACGGGCCTGGTGCACGAGGTCCAGGTGGGCGTCCCGAGGCCCGGCATGTACGCGTCCGGTGTCGCGACACTTGCCGTGTCCCACGCAGGTGTGTCCCTTTAGGGCGGGCACCATCCCGCTGCGATCTGGCACTGCCGATGCCGCATGGTGTGTCGCTTTCGGCTATCCGTCATATGTCTGGCATCACACTTTAGTTGAGGCTGCGTCAGAGAGTCTCGAGGATCTCTGGTAGAGGTATGCCCCAGGTCGCCCAGTGTTCCAGAGTGGACCAGTTGATGAGGTTGATGTTCTGCGAGTAGGCGAAACGCTTGGCCGGCGTCGAGTAGGTCCCGTTGGTGACCGCCAGGACGACGTCGGCACGGTGGATCTGCCGGGCGGTGCCGTTGAGTCTCTGGAGGGCGGGTGAGCCAGTGGTGGCCCCGGTGCGGGTGTGCTTGCACTGCATGACCACTCGGGTGCCATCTGCGGCGACCGCGATGACATCGGCCCCGAGGTCACCGGCACCGCCTCGTGCACGCGTGACCTGGTAGCCGTCGCGTTCGGCCAGGGTGGCGATGGTTTGCTCGAACTCGGTGTGGTGCATCGTTCCTATGCGTTCCAAGCTGAGACTGGCCGGGCTGGAGCGATAGGCGAGCATGCGTGCTTCGTCCAGGGCCATGGCGTGAGTCCAGTCACGGTCTGCGGCCATGATCTTGTCGACGCGGATGCTCGCGTCGATGCAGGCGTCCCAGAGCTTGGCCAGCTCTCCCATGAGCGGTGATTCGCCGGATGCGTCACGGCTGTAGCGCTCGTTGATCGCGTCGAAGTCGCCGTAATCCTCGCTCAGGGTCTGCCAGAGCTTGTGGGCCTTCTGGTAGTTGAGCTCCGCGGTCCCGAGTTCCTCGTCCAGGGCGAATTCGGTGCCCGAGGCGATGTCGATGAAGTCCTCGTGCAGGGGCGCTGATGAGTAGAAGCCCTGCTCTGCGCGGTGTCGGGCGTGATCGATTTCCCGCTGTACCCGGTCGCGGTGCTCCTCGTGGTAGTGCCGGACGGCCCGGGCGAGGCGCCCCTCGCGTACCCAGAGAAAAGAAGCCAGCAGGTCGTCGTAGCCAGCCTGGCCGATCCATTTGCCCATGATCTTTCTGAACGTCGGCTCGGGGTGCCGGGGCGGGACAACTTCAGCATTGCGGTCGATGATCACCGCCGGAGGCTACACAGAGCCACTGACAATGCCGAATCGCGCCGCTACGTGATACCCGCAGGTCAGATAGCTCATGATGCCCGCCGGAGGGGAACTGCAGGCACGGCCTCAGGGACAGACAGGGACACAATTTGTGATGTCGGTGAGGCAGGAGGCGGCTGCGTCCGAGCTACGCCAGCGACTCGAAGGCGTGCTGGAGGTCGCGGGCGGTAGGGCGGCGGTTCGGGTCCGTGTTCAGGCCGCCGGTGATGATGTCCTCGAACGCGGCGAAGGGCCAGGGCCTCGTCTGCCGCAGGGGCTTGATACGGCCGGCGGCCAGTTCCTCGCGGAGTTCGGGGGTTGTCTGCGTCGTGGTCCTGGAGCTGATCGGGTAGGTGCCGGTCCAGCAGGCGTAGATCACCGCGCACAGCGACCACACCTCGGAGGCGGGGGTCAGCGGGAGGTCATCGGCGGGGGTGGTGGTCAGGCGGGCGTGCGCGAGTTCAGGGGACATGAACCAGTCGTATGCGCCCCGGTAGACCACGGGCCCGCCGCCGACGGGGCGGCCGGGGGCGTGAGCCATGGCGAAGTCGAGGAGGTGGGCCGTGGAGCCGTCGAGGATGAAGTGCACTTCCTGGAGGTCGCCGTGGCGCCATCCGCCCGCGTGCAGGCCGGCCACCGCCCGGCTCATGGCGGCGGCGTGCGCGGCGGCCAGGGCCGGGTCGGGGTTGGTGCGGAGCTTGGCGAACGCGGCCTCGGCGTCGTCGCCGCTGACCCACCGCAAGGCCAGCCACGATCCGGCGCCGTCGGGCAGGGTTCCGTGGGCCTCGTACAGGTCCGTGACGATGCCGTCGGCCCGGAGGCCGAGCAGCAGCTCGGCCTCCACGAGCGCGAGGCGCTCGGAGTCCACATGACCCTGGGGATCGTCACAGGCGACGGTGATCTTCAGGGCGTACGGGCCCGAGCGGGTATCGACCCGCCACAGGCAGGTGCCGCGCCGGTCGGCGACCAGCGCGGCGGGCGCCTGCTCCCCCCACACGGAAGCGATCAGCTGGTGCACGGTGGTGTGAAGAGAGTGGGCCACAGGTTCCGTCCGGGGCGAGTGCGCTAACGGTCATCCGAAGGTTCGAGAGTGTAGACCGTCACGTGCCGCGGACTGCCCGCATCGAAGGAAGCCCCCTCCCAGTTCCCGAACCGCCACGCACGCCGCATCCCGGCGAGCCGGGCCATGAGGTCGAGCTCGGCGGGATACGCGTAGCGGGTGACCATGGGCAGCAGCCGCATCCCGGATTCCTCCGCGCGGACCTCCTGCGAGCGCACAGTCTGGTTGACGGGATCGTGCACCATCGCCGTCCAGTGCGCGTGCGTGTCGGAGACCTCGCGCACGCTCAGGGCCTGCCGGGTGCCGGGATGCCAGTCCGGGACGCGGGCCTCCACGATGAACACCCCGCCCTCGCACAGGTGGTCCGCGGCGGCCCGGAAACAGGCGACCTGGTCCTCCTGCGTGGTCAGGGTGAACAGGGTCGAGGCCACGATGAAGATCAGCGCGAACCGCTCGTCCAGGTCGATGCGGGTCATGTCGCCCAGGACCGCGCGGGCGTCCAGGCCGGACGCTTCGGCCTTGGTGTTGAAGGCCTCCACCATCTTCGGGGAGACGTCCAGGCCGGTCGTCTTGGTGCCCAGGCGGGCCAGCTCCAGCGCCACCAGTCCGGTTCCACAGCCCAGTTCGAGCGCGGGACCCTCGGGGGCCAGATCCTGGAGCCGCTCGGCATCGTGCTGGATCTGGCGCCCGGTGGACAGCTCGTCGTAGTGCGGCGCCCACTTGTCCCAGCGGGCCGCCTGGCGGTCGATCTCCTCCACGTTCCAACTCCCTTGAGCGGTGCGGACAGAAAGGAGGGAGGACCCGGCCGTGGCCGGGTCCTCCCCGTGGTGCGGACGTCAGGCGGCGAGTGCCACCTCACGCCAGTGGGTCACTTGGATCGCGTCCAGCGCGACGCCCAGCGCCTTGAACATGTGCAGGTGCATCGTGTTCCCGAACGCCTGCGACTTCTGCGTGAAGTAGTCCTCGTCGTACCAGGCGACACCGAACAGGACGCGGCCGCCATCGGCCTGGGCCGGGTCGATCTCGATGTAGGTGCTGGTCCAGTCGTAGAACTTCTCGTCGGCCGGACGCTGTTGGAGCTGTTCGTCAGATGAGCGCAGGGCCTCGATGGTCCGTTCGATGCTGGCCATGTCCGGGCAGGCCAGCGCGCACTCGGAACGCGCCACGAGGTGCTTGTTGCCCCGGCGTTCGGGGTCGTCGTTCTCCCCGGTGAGCACCCGGTAGCGGACCAGGGTGTCACCGCTCTCGAAGGGCAGTTCAGGCATGTGCCGTCCTCCTTCTCCTGTGGTGGTTCCGCCCGCCGCCGACGGCGGGCGGAACCGTCCTTCGGCCGTGTCGGGGACATGGCCGCCGGCCTATGTCGGGCGACACGGGCCGCGTTTGGGGGTGAGGGGCCGCACCGCTCGCACGGACGGTGCGGCCCCTGGGCCGGGACTCGTGCGTCCGGCGGGCTGTCCCCAACTGCCCGTCAGACCCCGGCCGGTGGCCGCCCGCCCCGCGCTCGGGGGAACAGGGGCGGCGGCTGGTCTCAAGAGATGCCGTCCGCGTCGACGGCGGGCACGGACACGGGGGTGCGGGGTGCTTGGCCGTGCAGTTCGCTCTCGGCGGCCGTGCCGAGCAGGTAGATGCCAGCCAGGGTGCACGCGGTGCCGATCACCCCCATGAGCGCGCAGACCACATCGGGCCGGTCCCGGTCCTCGGCGCGGTGCTGCCCGCTCACTCCTTGGCCGCCTTCTGGTCGCAGTCGCCCAGCAGACGGCTCACGGTGGCGTAGAGACGCTCCATATCGGCGGGGGCGAGGATCAGCGGAACCTCGGCCGCACTGCCGTCCTCGAAGTGCACCTGCAGCGGGAGGCTGGCCTGCCCGGCCCGGTGGTCGTAGAGGGCCCCCGCCTCCTTGGGGGTGGCGTGTGTGGCCTTGGCCGGGACCGGGCTCAGGCTCGTCCCGTCGGCGGCTGCCGACCACTCGTCGCCGCCGCCCACCGGCCGCAGGCGGTAACTGGGGGTGCCTTCGCCGGGGAGGGCGATGATCACCCCGATGCGGCCTTGCTCCCGGTCAGAGGCGAGGTCACCAAGGCGGGGGAAGAATGGGGCTGCTGTGCCGACCCCGCTTCCTTGCGACGGCAGATGCGCGGCCGTTCTTCCGTTCATGATCGCCTCAGTCCCCTCGCACGGTAGCGGCTGGTCATGGCCCAACCCGGTGGCCGCAGGCGGCCGTTCACCGAGGGGCGTGATGTTCAGTCAACGCATGGTCAAGGGGTCTGGACAGGTGCCAAGGTGTAACCCCGTGTAGCTCCGCGTAACCCCAAGGAGAGGGGGCCGAGGGAAGTGGAGAGAGTCCAGAGCATCGCGGAGATGATCCAGAAGGCCTGCGCACAACGCGGCTGGGGCCCCTCCAAACTGGCCCGTGAGCTGGGCGTTGCCGCCGGACGGGGACCGCGGGGCATGGGCCGCCAGTACGCCCGCAAGCTGATGGTCGGCGAGCGTAACCCCGACTTCTGGCTCCCCTACCTGATCCAGGTCTTAGCCCTGGATTCCCCGCAGGTCAGCGAGATGACCGCGCCCTCTGCCGTCCCCGTCGATACCGTGGCCTCAGTCCTGGCCCTTGGGAGGAGTGAAGTGGACCGCCGGAACTTCCTTACCGCCTCCAGCGGTGCCACCCTGTCCCTCCTGGGAGTCCCCGACCCCGACGCCATCACCCGCCGTGTCCGGCGGGCGCCCGCCACGGCCGTGCGGGTCGGCAAGGGCGAGGTCGATGCGATCCTGTCTATGGTCAAGACGCTCGGTGACCTGGCCTCCGAGTACGGCGGAAGCCGTTTCCGCGGCCTGGCCGTCTCCTACCTCACCGACAATGCGGGCCCCTGGCTCGATGGCCGCTACAGCGAGGCCATCGGCCGTGAGCTGTACGCGGCGGCCTCTCAACTGGCCCACCTCATCGGCTGGATGTACCAGGACGAGAGCGGCGAGGGCGCTGACGGCGAGCCGCAGCTGCTGGCCAAGGCCTACTACGCGCACGCCTTCCGCCTCGCCGACGAGTCCGGCGAGAGCGAGCTCGCCGCGACCGCGCTACGGGGTCTGACGGTCCAGTCCATCGGGCTCGGACCCCGCCACCGGGCAGAAGCCTTCGCACTCGCCGAGAAGTGCATGGACCACGCCAAGGACCTCGCCGACCCCCGCGCGGTGGCCTACTACCAGTCCACCTTCGCCGAGGCCGCCGCCCTGGACGGCAACCACCGGCTCGCCACCAAGGCCCTGTCCGCCTCCCAGAGCGCCATCGAGCGCACCGCCACCGCCCCGCCGGGCCAGTCCTGGGCCTCGCACTTCACCATCGGCCGGTGGGCCCACGCATCCGGCATGATCCTGGCCAAGATGGGCGACCTCACCGGCGCCCGTGAACAGCTCCACCAGGCCCTGGAGGTCCACGGTCTCGACCGGCGCCGCAGCCGCGCGAGCGTGCTCGGCAACCTCGGCGAGATCCACCTCCAACAGGGCGACCTGGACGGCGCGTTCACGGTATGGAGCGAGTTCCTGGACTGCGCGGACGACGTGAAATCCGTCCGCGTGCGCGACGCAGCCATGGACATGCGGGTCCGCCTCGCCCGCTACCAGGACGTGCCCGAGGCAGCCGTCCTCAACCGGCGGGCTACCGCCCTCCTCGCCCGCCAGTGAACGGCCCGCAGGTCCTTCCCCGCTCACCACATCCAGGGGACCCGGCGAAGAGGCCGGCCGTGGCAGTCGGAGCCTGCATGGCCTGAACCGGTGACCGGAAGCAGCCGGGCGGGTGTGTCGGCCCGGCTGCCGGCCGGGCAGCCGGTAGCCATGCGCCATGGACCTCCATGACATGTGCTTCCGGAGCGAACTCGACCGGCGGCTGTCCCGCCTCTACGCCGACCCTGCAGCCGCCGCGGACGAGTGGGTCGAACTCCCTCATGACGCGCAGGCGGCATGGGCTCTGCTGGGCACGGTCAGCTCCCTGACGGGCCACAAGGTCTTCGTGAAGATCGCCCGATGTGCACTCGCCGCCCATCAGCGCTACCTGAACGAGCAGACGCTCAGCTATGCGTTGTGCCGGGACACTGCCCTGCGGGAGACCTTCCCCGAAGGGGAGGATGTGGCCTACCTGGACTGGGCCGCCGTCGTCATCGAGGCCATCCGCATCCAGATGGGCGATGCCGCTTTCGGGCCCTACCTGCGCTGCGTCATCGAGGCCGAGGACGCCTCCGCCGCCCGCCATGCTGAGCGGAACGCGGCCTGCGTGTAGCCGCCGCGTCCCGCCCACCTCAGGTTCAGGCTGTCAGCTGCATGAGCCGAAAGGCGCACTGCCGCCGCGAGAGGCCGGGAGACGGCGCACGTTGCTGCCCTGGGCGCCCTGTCGGCGCAGCCGCTCGATCTCCAGGTGCTGGGCGGCCAGTTGAGAGACGGCCCGCGTGCGGAAGGCCTCCAGCTCCGCGATCAAGGTATCGCGGGCGGTGATGCGCTTCTACAGCCCGGCGACCTCCGCCTTGAGCCGTTCAATCTGAGCGGTGCGAGGGTCGGGGATCTCGCCCGCCTCCCGCAGAGCCGTCAATCGGCGCTCGAACTCCTCGGCCAGGTGCTGATACGGGCCGGGCCGGGCCGTCCCGTCACGGTTCTTCTTCGGATAGAAGCCGGTGCGGCGCGGGTAGCTCCCTGCTGCGGCCGGGCACCGAAGTGCCCGGCCGTCGCCATGAGGTGAACCGTACGGGCGAGAACGTAGAAGGCGTCAGGCCGCGATCGTCTCCGGCTGCGCAGCAGAATCGGACAGAGTGCCCTTGGGTGACTTCCGCACGGCCACCTGGCCGATCGCGGGGAGCTTCTTCGACCCGTCAACCAGGTCCTTGAAGCCCTGGCCCGCACGGAACCGAGGCACTGACGTCTTCTTCACCCGGAACCGCTCACCCGTCTGGGGATTGCGGGCGAACCGCGCCGGGCGATCGACCTTCTCGAACGAGCCGAAGCCTGTGATCGAGACCCGCTGCCCGGCGACGGTCGCGCGGACGATGGCATCCAGAACGGCGTCGACGGCGTCGGTGGCCTGCTGGCGGCCGCCCATCTTGTCCGCGATGGCTTCGACGAGTTGGGCCTTGTTCATGTCGAACTCCTGCCTAGGGAAATGGAATGCGGTGTGCAGGCGTGAGGCCTCCACGTTGAGCCGAGGGGATCAGCCAGCAAGGCGGTGGCTGATCGACCCGAGCGATAGCGACAGTACATCGCACAACATGAACATGCAACGCATATGGTCGAGTTGACGATATTGGATTGCTATGTCAGGCTGACATAACGGTATCGGGTCGGAGTGCCTGGCGAGTTCACGCCGCGCTCCCCGCCGCCGTCCCTCTCAGGCTTCCCGCACACCCCATGACTTCGGGAGACACCACGTGATGACGCCGCTCACCGCCTTCGCTACTACCCTCCAACCCTCCACCCCAGGGCTGCTGGACATCCACACGGCCGACCGTGCGGCTGGCGTCCTCATCGGAGCCGCGTGTGGTGATGCTCTAGGTGTCCCCTACGAGTTTCAGCCGCGTCTGACGGACGGGCAGCTGCCCGCCATGATCGGCGGTGGGCTGGGTCCCTACAAGCCGGGGGAGTACAGCGACGACACTCAGATGCATGTCTGCATCGCCGAGGTCGCCGCCACCGGAGCCGACCTCACCAGCCGCTCCACTCTCGATCAGATCGCCCGCCGTTTCCACGCATGGCGCGAGGGAGGCGCGAGCGACATCGGTTCCCAGACCCAGAGCGTGCTGGGCGCGGCGAAGGCCGACAAGGCCGGTTCACCGGCAGAAGCTGTGACGGCGGCGGCCGACGCCTACACCGCTCGCACCCACTACAGTGCGGGCAACGGCTCCCTGATGCGGACCGGCATCGTGGCCCTCGCCTACCTGGACGACATCGACGGCATGGTCGAGGCCGCCACCCTGATCAGCTCCCTGACCCACAGCGACCCCGAGTGCGTCGAGGCATGCATCCTGTGGTGCTCCGGCATCCGTACCGCCGTCCTATACGGCACCTTCGACGGCGTCCGGGACGGCGTCGCCCTCCTGGCCCCCGACCGCCAGGACCTGTGGAACACGCGGCTGGACGAGGCCGAGGCCAACCCTCCGCACCACTGGCCGTCGAACGGGTACGTGGTTACGGCGCTCCAGGCCGCCTGGTCGGCGATCACCCGCACCGCCGTCCCGGAGCACGCGCCCGAGCGCGGCTCGTTCCCCGCCCAGCACTTCCAGTTGGCGACCGAGGCGGCCGTACGGGCAGGCAACGACACCGACACCGTAGCCGCGATCGCGGGCGCTCTACTCGGTGCACGCTGGGGCGTCTCGGCGATCCCGCTCTCCTGGCAGCAGGCCGTCAACGGCTGGCCGAACCTGACCGGTCCCGACCTTGTCCGCCTGGCCGTGCTGACGGCGCACAACGGAGCAGACGACGCCGACGGCTGGCCCTCGGCCGCCCGCGTCCGAACCCCCGCCTACGCGGGGAGGGCGTTCGCTGTGCCGCATCCGGAAGACCCCTGGGTCCGCATGGGCAACCTGCCCGTGACCGAGCTCCAGGGCGAGGCGCCGATCGATGCGGTGGTGTCCTTGTGCCGGGTCGGTCAGGAACCGATCTTCGCCGGGACCGACGTCGAACATGTCAGGGTCTGGCTGGTCGACAAGGAAGGCGCGAACACCAACCTTCACTTCGTGCTCTCCCAGGCCGCCCACCAGATCCTCCGGTTGCGTCGGGAAAACAAGAGAGTCTTCCTCCACTGCGTCGCGGGCCGTTCGCGTACCCCCGCTGTGGCGGCCGCCTACGGCACGCTCCTCGGCGTGCATCCGCACACGGCTCTGGTGAACATCTACCGGGCCCTGGGGCGGCACTGGACCCTCCTGGCTCACCCGCAGTTGCATGACGCGGTGTACGAACTGGCCGGACTTACGCCCCACCGGCCTCGTCCGCGTCGCCGCTTCCTCCTCGACATTGCACGCCCCTCTGAACACCGCTCTGGCTAACCGGAGTTCCTCCTAACCGGAGTCCCTCGAAGATGAGTTTGGCCCGGTACCCCCATCGTGGGGGTACCGGGCCAAACTCATTCCCGGGGCCGTTTGGGCTCGTAGTTCCCTGACCCAGGCCGACTGGTGATGAAGTCGTACACCGTCTCGCGATACCAGTGGTACGACAACACTCTGGGCGTCTTGCCGTCGTCCGGAACCCGGTCTGCGTACGGGATCTGACCCCGGTTGTGGTAAGCGAAGATGGTTTGCCGCGCCAAGGGTTCGCCCCGCGTCGCGTTGCCCCAGACCTCGGCGAAATCATCCACGTCCAGCAGGTCCCGAGGGTCGCCCTCGGGGAGCGGGTTGAGCAGCACCGGGCCGGTTCCCTTGAAGGCCGCCCACACGTGCGGGCGTGCCTCCTTCACCCAGTCGTCTACTTCGTTCTTTTCCCACACACGCGGAGCTGTCCGCAGAGGCGCAGGGAAGGATCGGCGTACGACCTTGCCGTCCTTCACTTTTGCCTTGACCTTGATCCAGTTGAGGCCGGTGTCTGCGGGAACGCCGTACCGCGGGCCGATCTGGTCTGCGGTCAGCTCGACACCACTCTTGCGGCGAGACCGTCCGCCGGCCTCTGCGGACGTCGGCTCCTTCTGCTCAGCCGCCGTCACCGATCGCTTCGGTGCCGCCTCCCAGGTCCGCCTCCGCTCGGAACGCACCCAGGCGTCCACCGCGGCCGCGTCGTAGTCGGCTTTGTCCGTCGAGGGGAAGCCTTCCGCGTGCGTCCACCTGCCGGCCGTAGGCCGGCTGACCCTGTACTTCGCAGCGATGCCGTCCACATCTACCCGCGACGACTCCTGCGCACGGCTGGAGGCCTGCTTCCGGGGCCGACTCGGCGTGGATGCTGACGCCTCGTCACTCCGCCTGCCGGCCTTAGTCTGGCGTCGCATCGTCCGCGGGCGATTGACCCAGTCGTAGACGGTCTCGCGGAACCACATCCGCTCCGTGACCTCAGGCTTCAGGCCGTCTCCGGGTGTGCGGTCCGGTTGGGGCATCGTGCGCTTGGAGAGGTACCCGCGCAGGGTTGCAGTCGGCACTGGCTCGTCGCGTCCGAGCGCCTGTGCCTCGCATACGCCGATGTCCTTCAGCGACAGCAGGTCCTTAGGGTTGCCTTCTGGAAGACCGTAGGGATTGTCCGACTCCTGGCCTCGGGCCCAGTGGACGGGCAGGTTCTCACGCAGCCATTCGTCCACCTCGCAGGCGTCGCGGACCAGGGTGCGGCCGGGGCCGGCCGGCCATCCCTTGGGGAAGCCCTCCATCTCGCTCCAGTACCCGACCTGAGGCATGTTGACCTTGTACTTCTGCGCGATTTCCTCGGAGGTCAGGACCTCCTCGTCAGCGTCGGCGGGGATCACTGGTCGCTCCTTATCGGGCCGGCCAGGTGCAGGCCAAGGTGGGTGGCTCCGTAGCCGGAGACGTGAGTGGGACGGACTCGGGAAGATGCCGACACCGTCGACCCCCGCCCGCGTCGGCCCCGATCGCGCAGGGCCAGGCGCTAAAGTACATGGCGCTAGAATGATATGCAACGTATGACTCAGGGCCCTCGGGCAGTCAGTGAGCCAGTGTGAACTCGCGGTTTGCTGCCGAATTCTTCGCAGCCAGCTTCGCGTCTCGTGCGCGCTGAAGACTCCCGAAGGTCTCCTTCCCCTGGCGCTTGAGGAGATGCGGGATCCGGTTGGCCGGAATTCCCACGAGCGGCGACTCTCCGAGCACGGACAGGAGGTCGGACTCTGTCTGGTCAGAATATCCGCCGGCGATCAGCGACTCCACGTCGGGGAACACGTCTGCGTGCCTCTCCGAGGCGAGGTTGAGGAGGTGGTCCTCTTTCCCTCCGAGGCTGTAGCACCAGAGGAAGTTGCCAGGGGATTTCCCCTCTACGATCCGTTTGAAGCGGCTGATCTCCTTGGTGTAGCAGTAGAATGACACGCCTGGAGAATTTTCCATAATGCGCATCCATGTCAGAAGATACTCGTCGGAAAAGAAATCTCCGGAGTCGTGCAGCCTAATCCACTTCGCGGTGTATCTCCTGTGCTTCAATTCCTCGGTCATGCGTTTCTCGAACTCTTCCGGGGAGTCCCGACAGAGGAGGAGATTGCGCATGTGGGCGGCGCGAACGTTCTTGAACCGGTAGGTCCCGACGCGCGCATAACACAATTGGGCACAGGCTCCGGCCTGAGGGCACACGTTAAAATTGCTGCCATCCGGAAGCTGAATTGCGAAAGCGGGAAGTGTCCAATTAAATACGCCGATTCGTCGCAGATCTGAATTCTGGGTGAGGAGCCATTTGCGCGGGCTTCGCTTCTTCGTGTCGGTTGCATCGGCCATGTCTGTCACTTCTTCACTTCCGGGGTGGGGTGGGGTGGGGTGAGGTGGGGTGAGGTGAGGAGTGGCGTTGGCCCGGCCGGGGCAGCAGGCGTGCGGCCGGACGCATGCGTGGATCCCGAGCGCGGTCACGCCGCCCTCGGCCCAAGCGAGGAGGGCGAGACCCTTGGCGATGGCGGTGCGCGCACCGGCCTGGTGCCGACCGCCGTGCTGGGCGTCGTCGCCGTGCTCGGCAATCAGGTCCGCGGCCTCTTCGCGCATCCGGGCGGCCCGGGTGTCGCTGATGTCCTGCTCCTGCATCTGTGCGATGAACAGCGGGACCATGAACAGGAGCCAGTCCGTCCAGATGCGCGGGGCTGCGCTTCCCGGGGACTCGACTACCAGGCCGAAGGGGCCCTGGCTCTGGTGGGAGTTGAGAAGTTTCATGGCGGTGTCTCCCGCTCGGGCCGCGCCGCTGGCGAGGCGGTGTGGACGGGTTGCATGCAGGGCGCCCCCAGCTCTGTGAGCCGGGGGCGCCAGGTGGAGAGGAGAGCTGAATCGGTCAGGTCAGTCGCCGTGTGCGGGGCAGTCGGCGGCGTGCGCGGGGGAGTAGCGGAATCGGGGGGATCCGCCGAGGGCGTCGCGGGCCTGGAGTAGGTAGTCGCCCAGATCCTCGAAGCAGGTGATCTCCTCGGTGGGGACCTGCTGTTGGCAGAGCGAGCACAGGTCGACGAGGTCGAAGCTGAGGCGCCGTTGCTCGTCGTACGTGGCCAGGAAGCTGAGTGCGTTCCCCCGGGACGGGACGGTCAGGACGGCCGCGCGATAGTGCTGACCACCCGTCAGGAGCGGCTGGATGCAGCCGTACTCGGTCCGGACGGCGACAGGGCGGTTGAGGGAATCGAGGCGGAGGCGGTGGCGGAGCACCCGCTCCACCCATGCGAGCTCGCCGTCCTTCTCGCTGTGAATGCCCGGTTCCGGTCCCAGCGGAGCGGATCGGCCGGTCCGTGCGCGGTTGATCGCTGCCGTGACAGCTGCAAGCTCGAGAGGGTTGAAGACAGAATTCATCGTTGTGCTCGGCATGAGCTTCTCCGAGATGAGGATGGGCGTCCGGGAGCACGGGCGCGTTGGCGGCCTGTGATGCCCGAGCGGACTTCAGGAACCGCTGACGGCGGCCCTGGACTGGGCGGGTTCCCCCGCCTCACGAAAACCACAATACCGCTTGAAACGTGAATGTGCAACGCGCTGGGTGGTGTCTAGGGCTTGGGGCGGGCGGCCGCCGGTAGTGCACGGCTGGCCGCCCTGGCAGCTCGGCGTTCTACGCGACGGTCAGCTGCCCGACTTCGTCGAGCAGGAGCTGGGCGCGGGCGAATGCCGCCTCCTTGTGGCCGTACGAGGGCACGACCAGGTGCATGGTTTCGTGCGCCAACGCGCGGTCTGCTTCCTCGCGCGTGGTGACCAGCGACAGGTTGACGGCCATCAGCGGAACGGTCAACCGGGCGCTCTCCGGGCCTCGGTAGACCTGGGCCGCGTAGTGCGCGTAGAAGGGCAGCCCGGTGACCGAGGCGTACGCCTGGAGGTCGACGACCAGGTGGAACGGCCGCTGGGAGACATGCGCGAACTGCTTGGCGCGCCGACGCAGCCATGCCGCGTCGACAGGTAGATCGCGCTCATGCTCGGCCAGCGGGCTTCGCAGCGCTGAGTGCCGGGCGTCTGTCACCGGGTGTCCGCGGTGCACGGTCATGAACTCCTCCCCTCGGTCTGGTTTCGGCCGGTCCGGCTCTGCATGGTGCGGGCCAGGGCAAGCAGGGCTTCGGAGGAGACACCGAAGTGGACGGCGAGGCCGTCGAGGACGGCGCCCTCAAGAACGGGCGCCGGCTCGCCGACGGCCTGGATGGCCGCCGCGTGGGCCCCGGCCACCTCGTCCTTATCGACGTTCCACGCGGACGCCAGCTTGGCCGCAACATCGGACTTCAGGGTGCGGGTGTAACCGTTCTCGAGCATGGCGTACCCGCTGCGCGTCAGTCCCGCGGCCGCGGCGGCCCCAGCCTGGTTCTGGCCGGCGCCGCACCGCAGATCCTCCATCGTGGTGGCGTGCCCGGGCCGCAGCTCGTCGATCGCGCACGAGAGAGCGGTCGCGAACGCGGCCAGCGTCTTCCACTCCGGGGCGCGCCGGCCGTCTTCGTAGGCGCAGATCAAGGAGGCGGCGATCCCCGTGGCACGCCCGAGGTCCTCCTCCGCCATGCCACGGCGCATGCGGGCGGCCCGGAGCACCGCTCCGTCGAAACCGCGTACGCCACGACGCCGTGCTGCCACGCTGCTCACCTCCCTGATGTGCTGTGTCGGCCGAGGAGCCGACTGATGCCTCGTGGTAGGCGAGACTGGGAGGCCATCATGCCAATACGCCTGCCGGCACCTTCGCCTCCGGCCTTCGCCTTCGAGCTGTCCATCAGGCATAGCGGCCCTGCCAGGAATCCGCCTCCAGGCGCCGCAGTTCCGCATCCTCATCCGGAGTGAGCCGGTTGGTGAAGTCGTCCCACCGGCTCAGCTCCGTCAGATCGGCCCCGTCTGCCGGTTCGATGCGGGCCCGTTGCCCGTTGACGAGGTCTATCTCGACCGCCTCATCGACGAGTCGGGCGGTCGCCCAGTGCAGGGAACGGCGCCGTGTTACGCCGAGATCGAACAGGTACCCGTCTGTGGTGTCCTGACCGCCGATCAGCGGCCGGATCCACACGATCTGGTCGTCGTCGACGAAGCGGTGGTGGCGGGCGAGGGCGGCGCGGAAAGCTTCACTGCCATCGGGGTCGAGGACGACCAGGCGCGCGCCGGCGTCGACGGGATCGCCCGTGGTGCTGTGGGTGCCGGCGAGGAGGTCTGTGAACCGCTGCCGCCACTGGTTGTCCGATGTCATCGTGCAGCTCCTTGCATCAGCTGTAGTAGTGGTCGTCCAGGCACAGGACATCCTCGACCGACTTGCCGCCGAGTTCCGTGATGCCCCGGGAGGAGAATGAGGCCAGGATCGTGTTGCGTTCGCCGACGGACGTGCACACAATCCGGCTGGGAGCCTCAGCCCCGAGAAGGTCGATTCCGTTTCTGAACATCACCTCGTTGCTGTCACCAGCGAACTTGGCGATCTTCATCGGGTCTCGGGTGATCGCCTTCTTGCTGTACTCGCTATGCGCGGGGTTGATCGCGCCGTAGTGGTCGCCGTTGTAGCCGTAGTAGTCGCTGCGGCGCATGAGAACGGTGGGGTCGTCCCAGATCAGCGTGCCTCCTCCGAGGTACGAGCCACTGGGCTGGACCCGCAGGAACACGGAGTTGGCTCCGCCGGTCATCTTGTCCTTCTCCTCGCTCTGGCCCACGCCGCTACCGATGCCCATGAGGGCCCGCTTCTCTGTTGAGGCCAGCACACCGGTGCCTAGCAAGCTGGCGAGGCCGCCGCCGCCGAGTCTGTGAGTCAGCGACCGTCCCTTGAAGGCCGACGTGACCTCTTCCTGCTTTCCGGTGACGTCGAAACGCGACCAGGACAGCCACTTCCCGGTCGTCGCAGGTGTCGGCTCGTAGCCCGGGCTGGCCGCCAGCTCGGCGCCGCTCGAGAACCCGGACGCCTTGGCGACCGCATCCCGCATCACCTCGACCTTCATCGGTAGGACCTTGTGGGCTGCCTCCAGATGGATCCGTTTCATCTGGGTCTGCAGGGCCTCGCTGTCGAGGCCCATCAGGGTCTCCATGCGCTGGTGCACGATCTCCTGGACCTGGAGGTCCTGAAGCCCTTGGGCCGTCTCCGTGGCCGTCTTCATGCCGGCCGCATTGTCCAGGCCCTGGGCCTTGATGTTGTTGGACAGGTACGTCCATTCGCCCTCGGCTGCGGTCACGGGCTTGTTCATCAAGTGCAGCTGCTCCAGCCGCTCCACGAGCTCCTTGCCGTGGCCGGCACCGGGCGGTGCGTGGACCTCAAGCTGCCCGCGCAGCGAGTACTCCGTGCTGGAAGGATCGTTCTCCTTGTACGGCCGGTAGACGGCCTTCCAGCCGTCACCCATGTCAATCTCGTACTCAGTCCCGTCCGCGGAGCTGCGGGTCACTCCGTCCCAGGAGCTCTGCCCGGTCTCGGGATCCAAGGTGGCCTTGATCCGGCTGGCCTTGCGTACAGCCGCCGGGAGCGTTCCCGGCTCCGGATCTCCGTCGGACACCGGAACCTGTGTTGTGACCATCTTGGTCCCGGTCACCTCGTACGGGGCCATCCAGGGCAGCGGTGCCCCACCGTTGTGGATCTTGTCCTCCACCAGGTCCAGCTGGTCCATGTAGTGCTGGGCCATCGTCTTCTCGTCGTCGCTGGTCGACGGATCGTTGAGCACCGCGTGGACGGCGTCGACGGCCGCCTGTTGCTTGGCGATCGACTGTTCCGACGCCGGCAGGCCGTTCTTCAGCTTGTGCTGCACCGAGGCGACCGCCGTCGAGGTCAACTCGCCCAGCTTCTTGTCCTTGTCGAGGGTGAGCCGCTCCTTGACCTCCTCCTCGACCTCGACCTCGGCCATGTGCGTGCCGGGGATGCTCAGCGCGTCGAGCAGCTTCTCCTCCGCCTCCTCGGCGACGTGCGTGAGGAGTACCTCCCGCGGACCGTCCGCCGAGTCGTACGCGACGAGCGCGGCCTCGGAGTTGATGAAGTCATCCCCGCCCACCAGGATCGGTGCGCCCGTCGGCTGCCCGACCGGAGGCTCTGCGGGCACCGGCGTCAGCGCCGGATCGGTCTCCTCCTCGTCCTCCTCGTTCGCGGCCTCCTCCGTGGTCAGCAGCGCCTCGTCACCGGCCGGCGCCTCGCCGCTGGTCTGTTCCTCCTCCTTGAGCGCAGGGGGTGCGAGGTCATCGGGTGCTGCCTGGACGTCCTCCTCGGGCGAAGCGCCGGGCCCGGCTTGGCCTACCTCGATCTCCTTGAGGAGCTCGTCCGCGACACCCAGATCGACATCGTCGGCCGACTCCGCGGGAACATCTGGTGTAAGCAGCGGCTGCTCCGGCATCTCGATCTCTGCGCCGCCCGCTGTACCCGCGAGTTCGCCACCCTCGCTCGCGGTCGGTGCACCGCCCAACTCCACCGGGGCAGCAGGGCTTTCAGCGACCGCGGTCGGGCTGACCGCATAGCTCTGGTGGCTGGACTTTGACCCGGTTCCCATCAGCTACCGCCGTGCTTGAGGGAGGCGCCGGAGGGCAGCATGACCTGCTTGACGAAGAAGTTGGCGAAGTTCTGACGCAAGGAGTTCTTCCTCTCGACTGCGTGGTCCAGGAACATGTCGGCGATCTGCTCGTGCGTCACCTGGGACTGGGGGATTTTCAGGGCCTTGGCGGCCCGGCTGCGCATCTGTGGCACCCACGCCACGCCGGACTTGGCACCCTCGTGAGCGGTGGAGTGCAGGACTGAGCGCAGCTGCGCGTCCGGCATGGACTCGAACTTCTTGATCACCGGGTGTGCCGCAGCCGGGTTGATCTTGACGCCCTTGGCGAGGCCCCCTTCGAGAGCGGCCTGGTACAGCTTCTGGTGGACGGGTGTGAACCCACCGCCGCCGCTGGGGGCATAGCCGATCGACAACTTGTCCTGGCCGAAGTGCTTCCAGGCCTGGCCGCGGTCGACCTGTACCAGTCCCCCAGAGGGGGTCTCCAGCCAGTTGTCCTGATGGCCGTCGTGTTCACCGATGAACCACGAGCCGACGTGGGAGCGGACGATCGCGTCTACCTGGCTCTGCGACCACTGGCTCGGGCTGGACGTGAACGGCTTCGCACCCTGGAGCAGCGGCTGGACGCAGCCGGCCGTCCCGTCCGCTTGCTTGTGGTGGTACACGGGCACCGCCGGGACGCCCCCCAGCGACAGAACGTGGGACGCGGCGGCCTCTGTGTGGCCCAGGGCGCCACCGTGGTTATGGTCGGTCTTGAACAGCCACTTCGAGCCGTCGGGGCCGTCGTGCACGGTCTTGACGTACGTTCCGCCGAGATTCGACGCCTTCGTGCCGGGCCCGAAGGTCCACCCGGCGACCTCCTTGGCGTCGATGCGGGTCGGCACGTCCTGGCTGGTCGCCTTCGCGTGCTGGACTTCGGCCATCAGCGCCTGGATGTTGGCGTTGAACGACCCCGGCTTGGGAGCCTTCACAGGCTTCGGCGAGGGGGGTGCCGCAGGTTTCACGGAGGCGTTCGAGGCGGCGCCGGCGCCGTTGTTCGGCAGCTTGCTCGCAAGGGCCTGAACCGCTTCGTCGGAGGCCGGTTCACCACCGGGCTTGGCCGCCGGTGCCGCGGCTTTGGCGGCGGCCTTCTTCGCGGTGGCGGCCGCGACCTTCTCTTTGATGTCCTCCTGGTCGTACTTCGGGTTGAAGCTCGCCGCGATGTAGTTCTGCACCTGCGCGCGCGAGGCCTGGGCGCTGTTGTCCAGCCCCATCTCGCCGGCGACGGTGCGCAGGTCGGCGAGCTTCTGCCCCTTTGCCCACGCCTTGAAGTCGTTGGTGAGGCTCTCGGGGTGCACGTACTTCGCTGCATCGACACCCGGGTGCTCGGCGAACGGCTCACCGCTCAGGGCCTGCTGGCTGTTGGTGTACCACTTCGTTGCTTGCTGCAAGTGCTGGAGCTCACCGGCGTTCTCCGCCCAAACGGCGATCTTCTGCGGTGCCGCTGGCTCTCCCGCAGGCGGAAGGGCCAGCGATTCCCCGCTCCCGGGGGCAAGAGCAGAGTGGGCTGCGTAGGCGGCGTCGAGATCGGCGAGCGAATCCTGCCGCTGGACGGCAATGTCCTTCAGGGCCGTCACTTCGGTCTCCGGCGTCGTTGTCCGCAGGAGCGTCACGAGTTGACACGCGGTGAGATGCTTCGCCTCGGTCTCTGTCAGGTCTCCGGTCGCAAGGGCTTGCTCAACCAGGGGCTGCAGATCGCTCGGCAGAACCGGGTTGAGGTTGATCGCATGGCCGACCTTGGACGCAGCTTTGGCCTTCGCGCTGTCGAGTTCCTCGCCGAGCTCAGGGCAGTCCACCGTCGCCACCTTGTGCTCGGCGGCCAGCATGGCTTGCAGAGCCTCGCCCTGAGTCCCGTCGGCCGTGTACTTCGCGGCGTGCTTGTAGGCACTGATGGCGTCGGCGAGGTCTCCTCCGGCGGCCAGCACTTCTCCTGGCGTTGCTGACCATGATCCGCCGCTGACGGGCGGCTCGGTGCCTTCGAGGTAGTGATAGTCGGCCAGCGTCAATCCGCCGACGGTCCCGCCGGCGAGCAGCTGCTGGTACCGGTCGAGAGCAGCGGCCTGGATCTTCTGCTTGGACAGGAGGTCGCTGGGGTACGCCGGGTCGAGCCAGTGGACCAGGGGATGCTGGCCCTTGCCCGACAGACCCACCAAGGCGGGGTGCTCGAATCCCTTGGCCGCGGCGATCTCCCGCAGGTCGTCCTCGTCAAGGGAGTTCAAGAACGCGACAGTGTGCGCCTTGAGCGCCTTGGTGTGAGCCTCGACCTCTTCCTCGGAGGCGCCCGCCTCCTCCAGCTCCTCGATGGCCCCCTGGGCCTGCTCAACCTGGTTGACGAACTGCTCGTACCGTTCCACCGGGTCGCTGGGGGGCAGCTCCTCCCAGCCGAGATCGGCCAAGGGCTCTATGAGCTCCTTCATGTTGTCTATGGCCATCAGCAGGTCGGCCTTGGCCTGGATCTCCTCGCCGGACATCGGCTGCGCCGACGCCTCGGCCACGGCCTCCCCCGAGCCCTCGGCCACGGCGGTGGGCCCCACCGCGTAGGAGGCGTGGCTGGACTTGCTGCCGGTACCCATCAGGCGTCACCCCGGGGC
>NZ_SRIC01000059.1 GCF_004684775.1 Streptomyces sp. MZ04 | reverse complement strand
CGGCGGAGCCGGTGATCTGCGGTCACCTCGAGGCCGGCGCAGCCGGAAAGTTTCGGGAAGGGGCGGGGTTGGGGAAAAGAAACCGCCTAAAACCCCCGCCGAGCCCCACCATCCACCGGCAACATGACCCCCGTCAGATAGGACGCCGCAGGAGAGAGAAGGAACGCGGCCGTGTGGCCGAATTCCTCCGGGGTGCCGTAGCGGCGCAGCGGGATACGGGACTCGTTCGCCGCCCGCGTCGCCTCAGGATCCGCCGAGAGCCCGTCGAGCTCCCGCACCCGATCCGTGTCGATACGCGCCGGGAGGAGTCCGACGACGCGAATGCCCCGCGGCCCGAGCTCGTCGGCCAGCGACTTGGCGAAGCCGGCGAGGCCCGGCCGCAGCCCGTTGGAGATCGTCAGACCCGGAATCGGCTCGTGCACGGACGCGGAGAGGACGAAGCCGATGACACCCCCCTCACCGAGCTCGGCCGCGGCGGCCCGCGCAAGCCGCACCGCCCCGAGGAAGACCGACTCGAACGCCGACTCCCACTGCTCGTCCGTGTTGTCGGCGGCGAACCCCGGCGCAGGCCCCCCGACACTGATCAGCACACCGTCGAACCGCCCGAACCGCTCCCGCGCGGCATCGATAAGCCGCCCGGCGACGGCAGGATCGCCGTTGTCCGCGGCGATGCCGGACGCGTCGGGGCCCAGCGCGCTCGCCGCTTCGGCGACGGTCTTCTCGTCCCGCCCGGTGATGAGTACCTTCGCGCCGTCCGCGATCAGCTCACGAGCGGCGGCGTTGCCGAGGCCCCGGGTGGCGCCGGTGATGACGTAGACGCGGTCCTTCAGTCCAAGATCCATGGCCCTATCCTGCCGCGTCACGGCCGGGGAACGCGAGGCCCGTCACACCGCAGCGGGCGTCGCCTCCGCGGCGGACTCCGCCGCGGCCGCCGTGCGGTCCCGCACCTCCCGGCGGACCAGGATCACCCAGCCGATGGGAACACCCGCGCAGAACAGCCACCACTGGACCGCGTACGCCATGTGCGGGCCGATGTCGCCGTGCTCGGGCTCGCCGATCACCTGGGGGGATCCGGACGCGGGCTCCGGCGAGGTCAGTTCGATGTAGCCGCCGAGGACCTGCTTGCCCAGGCTGTGCGCCTGCTGCCCGCTGCTGATCAGCATGATCTGACGGTCCGGAAGACCCTGGAGGTCCTTGATGCCGCTCTTCGCGGACGTCTCGTCGGCCATCAGCCGGCCGGTGACGGTCAGCTCGCCCTTGGGCGCCGGGGGAACCTTCGGGAACACGGTCTGCGGCCCGTTCGCCGGGATCCAGCCCCGGTTGACGAGGAGCACCTTGCCGTCGTCGAGGACGAACGGAGTCAGGACGTGGAAGCCGATCTCCTCGTCGGAGTTGGTGCGGCGCCGCACGACGACCTCGTGCTCCGTGTCGTACGTGCCCTTCGCGCTCACCCGGCGGTAGCGCTCGTCGTGCGAGACGGCGTGACCGGGGGACGTGAGCCGCTCGGCCGGGACGGGCTTGGCGTCCAGCGCCTTGGAGATCAGCGCGTTCTGCGCGACGCGGTGCTCGTGGCGGTGCAGCTGCCAGAAGCCCAGCTCGATCATCGTGGGGATGAGAACGAGGGCGATGAGGGTGAGGATCACCCACTGCCGGGACAACAGGAAGCGGTACACCCCACGACGGTACAACTCGGTCGTGGGGTGTACGGGGGTGGGGTGCTCGGAAGGCTCGGGTCACACCCTGTCGACGATGCCCACCTGCCCCTCCGCGCGCGAACAGTGCGCACCGCAGTACCACTGCCCGTCGGCCTCCACGCCCTGGCCGATGATCCGGCACCGGCAGTGCTCACAGATGGGCGCCATGCGGTGAATGGCGCAGGAGAAGCAGTCGAAGACGTGCACCGCGCCTTGCGCGTGCACCTCGAAGGACATGCCGTAGTCGTTTCCGCAGACCTCGCAACGTGCCATGCGCCACAGGGTGGGACGCGCGGCGCCCGCATGCGAGTGGGCAGGCGGGGCGCGGCCCGACAATCACCCGTCTGACACCCGCCCGGCGGCTCAGCCCTCGGCCGCCGGAGCGACGTCCTGGAGGAGCTGGCCGAAGGCCGCCTCGTCGATGACCGGGGTGCCGAACGCCCGTGCCTTCGTGGTCTTGGACGTACCCGAATCCGGGTCGTTCGTGACGAGCAGGCTGGTCAGCCGAGACACGCTCGTCGCGATGTGAAGGCCGGCCTCGACCGCGCGGTCCTCGAGCAGCTCCCGCTCGATCGAGGTGTCCCCGGAGAACGCGACGCGCATGCCCTGCTGGAGCAGCTTGCCCGGCTCGTAACGCCCCGGGTTGGGGTAGGGGCAGGCGGGCCGCTTGCGCGAAGGGCGCCAACTGCCCTGGCCGTACGAGGAGTACGAGGACTGTCCCGCAGACGGGCCCGTCGACTGGCGGACGATCCGCGCCGCACCGTCGGACCACTCGGTGAGCGGACGGCACTCAAGAAGCGGCAGGCGCACCCCTCCGCTCGCCGCCGCCCGCAGGCTCGGCCGGAAGGCCTCGGCGAGCACGCGCGCGTCGTCGAGCGCGTTGTGCGCGTTGCGCTGCTCGACCCCGAAGTGCGCGGCGAGCGACTCCAGCTTGTGGTTGGGCAGCGGGAGCCGCAGCTCCTTGGAGAGGGCGATGGTGCACAGGCGCTGGCGCACCGGGGCGGTGCGCTCCGCACGCGCGTACTCCCTGGCGATCATCGACCAGTCGAAGACGGCGTTGTGCGCGACCAGGACGCGGTCCGCGAGGCGCGCGGCGAACTCGTCGGCGATGTCCTTGAAGAGCGGCGCGTCGGCCAGCATCGCGCTCGTGAGTCCGTGGATCCAGACGGGTCCCGGATCGCGCTGCGGGTTGACCAGCGTGTACCAGTGGTCCTCCACCTCGCCCTGGGCGTCCACTCGGTAGACGGCAGCCGACACTATGCGGTCGTCGCGGGCCAGCCCTGTGGTCTCCACGTCGACGACCGCGTATCCCGTGGGATACGCGGCCGGCCAGGGGGCTGCGGACGCTGCGGTCGTCTGGTCTTCGAGCATGGTCCCTGAGGATACGGGCCGCGACTGACAGTCAGGTCCCCGGTCCGAGCAGTCCGGCCACGAGCGCGCGCACGGATGTGGTGAACAACGCCTCCGGGTCGACGGGCGCGGCGAGCGCGCCGGCGAGCTCCGGATCGTCCTCGGCGGTCTCCGCCGTCCACAGCTCCTCCTCGCCGGGCCGCTGCACCGGCGCCCGTTCGCGGTTGCGCTCGACCAGGACGTGCCCGACGACATGGACCTGGACGGCGCGCACCGCGTCGGCCGCCCGCGCGCCCCGCAGGCCCGCCGCGTGCACCTCGTGCACCAGGACCCGCTGGGCGGGCAGGAACATCCGCTCGGTGAGGCCGCGTTCGTGCACCATCGCGACGAGGTGCGGATGGTCGCGCAGCTGGCGGCGCAGGGCGCGCGCCACGGAGGCGATGCGCCGGGCGGGGGTCTTTCCGGAGGGGCGGATCTCGCGGAGGTCGGCGAGGGTGCGCTCGACGAGCGCGTCCAGGAGCGACTCGCGGTTGCCCACGTGCCAGTAGATCGAGGTGACGGCGGTGCCGAGTTCGGCGGCGAGCTTGCGCATGGTCAGGCCCTGCGGGCCGTGCTGTTTGACGAGCGCGGCGGCGGCGGCGAGCACCTGCTCCCGGTTCAGATGCGTACGCGTTCCTTCATGACGCGGCTCTTCACTCTTCACGGCTCCTGTTGTAACTGTGTTACAGAACCTTCCGCAAGACCTCCCGCAAGTCCCCGTCGCGGGTCCGACTCCCGCGCCGACGAAGGGTGGTACGACATGGGACGCGTACGTTACGGAGCGCGCACCGAGGCGGAGATCGCCGCGACGCGCACCGCGAGCTCGAAGCTCCCCGACATCTGGTCCACCGGCGTGGTGGCCGTCTGGGAGAGCGACCCGGACGCGGTGGCGGCCGTCCTGCCGCCGCCGCTCAAGCCCACGCACCGCCCTCTGGTGCGGGCCAACATCAGCAAGGTCGACCTGCCGGGCTATCCGCTGGGCGCGGGCTCGGTGGCGGTGGCCGCCGAGCACGGGGGAGTGGAGGGCTGGTATCCGCTCGTCATGCCGATGACCCACGAGCGCGCCCTGATCGGCGGGCGCGAGGTCTTCGGGGAGCCGAAGAAGCTCGGCGAGGTGGAGGTGGAGCGCGACGGCCTGGTCGTCGGCGCCCGGCTCGCCCGGCACGGCATCGCGTTCGTCGAGGTGCGCGGCGCGGTCAGCGGCGACCTGCCGCTCCCGGAGCCGGCGCGGAAGACCGACTTCTACTTCAAGTTCCTTCCTGGAGTGGACGGTTCGGGCTTCGACGCGGACCCGGTGCTCGTGCACTGCGTACGCAACGAGAAGGTCCGCAAGCTGGAGGCCGTCACCGGCGACATCGTGCTGCGCGAGTCCATGTACGACCCGGTCGCCGACCTCCCCGTGCGGGCGGTCGTCGAGATCACCATCGGCGAGAAGACCACCGACCAGAAGGGCCGCGTCGTCGAACGGGTCAGCGCGCAGGCCCTCCTGCCCTACATCCACCAGCGCTACGACGACCCCCAGCAGATCCTCGACGGCCCGCCCGAGGGGAGCGTCTGAGATGGAGCTGCGCGAAGGGCAGGTCGCCGTCGTCACGGGCGCGGCGAGCGGCATCGGCCTCGCGATGGCGCGGCGGTTCGCGGCACAAGGACTGAAGGTGGTCCTCGCGGACGTCGAGGAGAGCGCCCTGGAGAAGGCGGCGGCCGGGCTGCGCGAGGACGGGGCGAGCGTGCACGCGCGCGTGGTCGACGTCGGCTCACGCGAGCAGGTCTTCGCGCTCGCCGACACGGCATACGAGAAGTTCGGCGCCGTCCATGTGCTGTGCAACAACGCGGGGGTCGGCTCGGGCGCCGAGGGCCGCATGTGGGAGCACGAGCCGAACGACTGGAAGTGGGCCTTCGAGGTCAACGTGTGGGGCGTCTTCCACGGCATCCAGGCCTTCGTGCCCCGGATGATCGCGGGCGGCGAGCCGGGCCATGTCGTCAACACGTCCTCCGGGGACGGCGGCATCGCACCGCTGCCGACGGCGTCCGTGTACGCGGTCACCAAGGCCGCCGTGGTGACGATGACCGAGTCGCTGTACGCCCATCTGAAGGCGGAGCACGCGCGCGTGGGCGCCTCCGTGCTCTTCCCGGGGCCGCACATGCTGCGCACGGGGCTGTGGGAGTCGCACCGCAACCGCCCCGACCGGTACGCCAAGTCCCGCCCCCGCAGGACCCCTTACCGCAGCCTCGACCAGTGGGAGACGGCGATGAAGGAGGCGGGCCAGGAGGTGGAGTTCACGCCCGTCGAGCAGGTCGCGGACTTCGTGGCGCAGGGCATCGCGGCCGGGCGCTTCTGGCTGCTCCCGGAGAGCGAGCACAGCGACCGGCAGATCAAGGCGAGGTCGCGGTCGATGCTGGACCGCGCCGATCCGTCGTACCTGGAAAACTTCATCCTCGACTGACTGAGGGACGTGTGATGACGGCTCAGCAGAACGACCCGTACCTGATCATCTCCTCCGACTGCCACGCCGGGCTCCCCACCGAGGAGTACCGGCCCTATCTGGACAGCCGCTTCCACCGGGAGTTCGACCAGTTCCTCGGCGAGCGCGACGCCCGCCGCCAGGAGGCGACCCGGCTCGGCATCCGCAACGACGCGTTCGCCGCCAAGTGGTTCCAGGACAACGAAGAAGGCCTGCGCGGCGGCTGGGAGACCGCACAGCGCCTCAAGGAGCTCGACGGCGACGGCGTGGCCGCCGAGGTCGTCTTCCCCGACGCGGACGCCGTGGACAGCCAGACGGCCGCCCCCTTCGGGGTGGGCCTCGGCCTCTCCGGCGACCAGGACCCCGAGCTCGGCATGGCGGGCGCGCAGGCGCACAACCGCTGGCTGGCCGACTTCGTCTCCGAGCATCCCGAACGGCACTGCGGTGTCGCCCTGTTGCCCATCACCGGAGAGGTCGACCGGGTCGTCGCCGAGGTGCACCGGGCCAAGGAGTCGGGGCTCGGCGCGCTGATGATCCCCTCCATGTGGGTCGACAAGGCGCCCTACCACGACCGCCGTTACGACCCCGTGTGGGCGGCGGCCGCCGAGTGCGCGATGCCCGTGGTCACCCACTCCGGGGCGGCACCGCGCCACGAGTACGGCGACCACCTGGGGATCTACGTCTCCGAAGTGACCTGGTGGCCCGCGCGGCCGCTGTGGTTCATGCTCTGGTCCGGCGTCTTCGAACGCCACCCGGGGCTGAAGTTCGGCGTCGCGGAGTCCGGCTGCTGGTGGCTGCCGAACCTCCTGTGGTTCATGGACCGCCTTTACCTGGGCGCGCACGGCGGCAAGAAGCTCTCCCCGTTCGCGGAGCTCAAGCGGGCCCCGCACGAGTACCTGGACCGGCAGCTCTTCGTCTGCGCCACCAACACCAAGCGCCGCGAACTCGCCCAGCGCTACGAGATCGGCGTGGACAACATCCTCTGGGGCAGCGATTTCCCGCACCCCGAAGGGACCTGGCCCGACACGCGCGCGTGGCTGAAGAAAACCTTCCACGACATCCCGGTGGGGGAGACCCGCCGGATGCTGGGCCTCGCGGCGGCGGAGGTCTTCGGCTTCGACACGGAGAAGCTGGCACCGCTGGCCGCCCGCATCGGCCCGACGCCCGCCGAACTCGGCCAGTCCACCGAGGGCGCGGCTCAGCGGGCTGTGGAGGCCTCCTGGGCGCGCTCGCGCGACGTGGGCCGCCACTGGCTGACGGAGAACGACTTCCCGGTACTGGGGGCGGACACATGAGCCGGCAGCGCATGACCGAAGAGGGCATGACCGATGAGCGCATGACCGAAGAGGGCATGACCGAAGAGCGCTACACCGTCATCTCGGCCGACTGCCACGCGGGCGCCGATCTCCTCGACTACAAGCCCTACTTGGAGTCCCGCCACCACGACGCGTTCGACGCGTGGGCGGCCACCTACGTCAATCCGTACGAGGACCTCCTCGCCGACACCGCCGACCGCAACTGGAACTCGGACCGCCGCGTCGCCGAACTGGAACAGGACGGCATCGTCGCCGAGGTCGTCTTCCCGAACACCATCCCGCCGTTCTTCCCCAGCGCCTCCCTGATGGCCCCGGCGCCCACGCGCGAGGAGTTCGAGCAGCGCTGGGCGGGCCTGCGGGCCCACAACCGCTGGCTCGCCGACTTCTGCGCCGCGGCTCCGGGCCGCAGGGCGGGCGTCTTCCAGATCCTCCTCAACGACGTCGACGAGGCCGTCAAGGAGATTCACTGGGCGGCCGACGCCGGGCTCAGGGGCGGCCTCCTGCTGCCCGGCACGCCGCCGGGATCGGGACTCGCCGAGCTCTACTCCGCGACGTACGACCCCATCTGGGCGGCCTGCGCCGAGCGCGGCGTGCCGGTCAACCACCACGCGGGCTCGGCGTCGCCACCGCTGGGCGAGGAACCGGCCGCGCGCGCCGTCTTCATGGTGGAGACGACGTGGTTCTCGCACCGGGCGCTGTGGCACCTCGTGTTCGGCGGTGCCTTCCGCCGCCACCCGGAGCTCAGGCTCGTCCTCACCGAGCAGGGCTCGGGCTGGATCCCGGGTGTGCTCGACATGCTGGACTACTACCACGGGCGGCTGGTCGCGGCGGCTTCGAAGGCGGACACGGCCGAGACCGCGGAGTCGAAGTTCGGTGCGGGCCTTGCCGATTCGATGGGCAAGGGGCCGTCCGAGGTCTGGCGCGAGAACTGCTTCGTGGGCGCGAGCTTCATGCGCCCGCACGAGGCGCGGATGCGGGACCGGATCGGCCTCGACAAGATCATGTGGGGCAGCGACTACCCGCACGACGAAGGCACGCACCCGTACTCGCGCGAAGGCCTGCGCATCGCCTACGCGGGTTTCCCCAAGGACGACATAGCGGCCATGGTCGGCGGCAACGCGGCCCGCGTCTACGGCTTCGACCTCGAGCTCCTCGACGCGATCGCGGCGCAGGTCGGACCGACCGTCCAGGAATTGGACGAACCCCTCAAGGAGGTGCCCGCCGGCGCGACGAGCCCGGTGTTCGCCCCGGGAGGGTCGGTACGCGTCTGGTGACGGCGTGCCCCTGCCGACTCGCTCGCCCGGGGTGAGACCCTCCCCGGGTGAGCGATCAGGCACCGGAACACGACGAGGCGCACGGCGGCGCGCTCGCCTCGCGGCTCAACTGGCTGCGGGCTGCCGTGCTCGGGGCCAACGACGGCATCGTCTCCACGGCGGGCCTCGTCGTCGGCGTCGCGGGCGCCACCGACGACCGCGGCACCCTGCTCACGGCGGGCCTGGCCGGACTGCTCGCCGGGTCGATGTCGATGGCCGCGGGCGAGTACGTCTCCGTGTCCACCCAGCGCGACTCCGAGAAGGCCGCCCTCGCCATGGAGAAGCGCGAGCTGCGGGAGCAGCCCGAGGCCGAACTGGCCGAGCTGACCGGCCTCCTCGAAGAGCGCGGGCTCAGCCGCGACGTGGCCCTCGAGGCGGCCCGGCAGCTCACCGAGCGGGACGCGCTGCGGGCCCACGCGCGCGTGGAGCTCGGTATCGACCCCGACGAACTCACCAACCCGTGGCACGCCGCCTGGGCCAGCTTCGTCGCCTTCACCATGGGCGCGCTCCTTCCGCTCCTCGCGATCGTCCTGCCGCCCGCCGACTGGCGCCTCGCCGTCACCGTCGTCTCGGTCCTCGGCGCGCTCGCCCTCACGGGCTGGAGCAGCGCGCGCCTCGGCTCAGCGGCCGTGCGTCCCGCCGTGCTGCGGAACATGGCAGGTGGAGCGCTGGCCATGGCGGTCACCCACGGGGCGGGCGCGCTGCTCGGGGCGGTCGGCGTCTGAGCGTCCGATTTTGGCGGGGCCCGCCAACATCCGTCGTCTTACCACCGGTAATACTTGTCGGTAACTACGTCTAGCGGCGGCCCGTCAGGGGCCTTTACGGTGCACCCATGCCGCCGAACCTGCCCGATGTCGTGCTGTGGTCCATACCCGCCTTCGTGCTGCTCACCGTCGTGGAGATCGTGAGCCACCGGATCCATCCCGACGAGGACGACGCCGGGTACGAGACGAAGGACGCCGCCACCTCCATCACCATGGGCCTCGGCAGCCTCGTCTTCGACTTCCTGTGGAAGATCCCGATCGTCGCCATCTACACGGCGATCTACACGCTGACGCCGCTGCACATCCCCGTGCTGTGGTGGACCGTCCCGCTGATGCTGCTCGCGCAGGACTTCTTCTACTACTGGTCGCACCGCGGACACCACGTCATCCGCATCCTGTGGGCCTGCCACGTGGTGCACCACTCCAGCCGCAAGTTCAACCTCACCACGGCGCTGCGCCAGCCCTGGACGAGCCTGACGGTCTGGCCCTTCTACGTCCCCCTGGTCGCGCTCGGCGTGCATCCGGCGGCGCTCGCGTTCTGCTCGTCGGCGAACCTCGTCTACCAGTTCTGGATCCACACCGAACGCATCGACAAGCTGCCCCGGCCCTTCGAGTACGTCTTCAACACCCCCTCGCACCACCGCGTCCACCACGCCTCGCAGGGCGGCTACCTGGACCGCAACTTCGGCGGCATCCTGATCATCTGGGACCGCATGTTCGGCTCCTGGGTCGCCGAGACGGACCGCCCCGTCTACGGCCTGACCAAGAACATCACCACGTACAACCCGCTGCGGGTGGCGACGCACGAGTACGCGGCGATAGCGAAGGACCTGAAGACGGCGACGACGTGGCGCGAACGGGGCGGCAGACTCTTCAGGGGCCCGGGCTGGCAGCCGCAACCCCAGACACCACAGAACAAGGCGCCGGAGCCGGTCCCGGAGAGCGTGGCATGAGTCCTGTTCCTGTTGTGGGCAGGCGTTCCGCACGGCGGAACGGGTGGGCACAACCCCAAGTGCCGGGCACCGATGAAGCAGCGTCCAGCAAGGCAAGGCTGTTCCTGGCCGCATTCGCCGTCGCGGCCGCAGGAGACCTGGCAGCACTACTGGCGGACTCCGACCTCGCCCACACCCTCTTCAAGCCCCTCCTCATGCCGCTCCTGGCGGCCTACGTAGCCACCGTCAAAGGCCCCCGCCTACTGATCGGCGCCCTCCTCTTCGGCTGGGGCGGAGACACCCTGCTCCTGGCGGACGCGGACCCCGCGTTCCTCGCGGGCATGGGCTCCTTCGCGGCCGGCCACGTCTGCTACCTCCTGCTCTTCAAGCGGCACGGCAAGGGATACGGCACGGCACGCGCGCGTGGCGCGGGCCTCGTCGCGGCGTACGCGGCAGCCCTCGTCACGACCGTCGCGCTGCTCTGGCCCGACCTACCGGCGGACATGCGCGGCCCGGTGGCCGGCTACAGCCTGCTGCTCACCGCGATGGCCTTCGGGGCGACCACGCTGGGTCTCACGGCGGCGGCGGGCGGCGCGCTCTTCCTCCTCTCCGACACCCTCATCGCGACCGGCGTCGCCGAGTGGCCACAGGCGCCCAGGCCCGACTTCTGGATCATGCTCACCTATATCGCCGCACAGTTCCTGCTGGTCAGAGGCGTACTGGCAGCGCTGCCCGCGCGGGCCCCGCACACCCCGCCGTACGGTGAAGGCCGGACGGGCACGTCCTGAGGGGGGATCCCGCGAGGAGCTCCCCATGCGCGCCACCACCATCCACGCCCCGTACGACCTGCGCGTGGAGGACGTACCCGAACCGGTCGCCCAACTGCCCACGGACGCCGTCGTACGCGTCCTGCGCGCCTGCATCTGCGGCAGCGACCTGTGGGCGTACCGGGGCGAGTCGGCGCGGCAGCCGGGGCAGGGGGTCCCCCCAGGCCCTTAAGGCACTGGGGGAGGATCGGCCATGAGTTCCTCGGTCTCGTCGAGGAGACCGGCTCCGAAGTGACCGGCTTCCGGCGCGGTGACCTGGTCGTGGTGCCCTTCATGTGGTCGGACGGCGTCTGCGACTACTGCAAGGAGGGGCTGACCACCTCCTGCGTGCACGGCGGCTTCTGGGGCCAGGTCGGCTACGACGGAGGCCAGGGCGAGGCGGTGCGCGTGCCGTTCGCGGACGGCACGCTGGTCCGGCTGCCCGCGGACGCCGCCTCCGACGACCATCTGCTGTCCGCCCTGCTCACCCTGTCGGACGTGATGGGCACCGGCCATCACGCGGCACTCGGCGCGGGCGTACGGGCCGGGACGGACGTCGTGGTCGTCGGCGACGGGGCGGTCGGCCTGTGCGCGGTGCTCGCCGCCGTGCGGCTCGGCGCGGAACGCGTCATCGCGCTGGGCCGCCACCAGGTGCGTACGGACATCGCGCGCGGCTTCGGGGCCACCGACGTCGTCGCCGAGCGCGGCGACGCGGCGGTGGAGGCCGTCCGTGGACTCACGGGCGGCCAGGGCGCGCACTGCGTGGTCGAGGCGGTCGGCACCGAGCAGTCGATGCGCACCGCCGTGAACGTCACGCGCGACGGCGGGGCCATCGGCTTCGTGGGAGTGCCGCACGGCAGCAGCACGGGCCTCGACCTGAGTGTCATGTTCGACCGGAACATCGCGCTGCGCGGCGGCGTCGCGCCGGTGCGGACGTACATCCCGGACCTGCTGCCCGACGTCCTGGACGGCTCCCTCGACCCGTCGCCGGTCTTCGACCTGACGGTGGACATCGAGGGCGTACCCGGCGGCTACAAGGCGATGGACGAGCGGACCGCGCTCAAGGTGATGGTGACCAACTGAGCGGGCCCCCGGTACCCCCGGCGCTCACCAGCGAATCGGCAGCGGCAGCGCGGTGAGCAGCGCCGACACGACCACGACGAGGCCGAGCGCGATGACCTCCCCGCGCGCGGGTGCGTACGCGGAGACGGGATCGGCGGCCTTGCGCAGCCGGGCGCGCGCGAGCAGCGCCAGTACGGCGACCGCCACCACCAGGAGCACCTTGGCGAGGAGCGTACGTCCGTAGGCCGTGTCCGTCAGCTGGTCGAGCACCGTGCTCGCGGGCATCCGGCGCAGCGTGCTGCACACCCCCGTCGCGGTGATCGCGGCGAGCAGGAAGGCCGCCACGCGCGCGTAGAGCCCAAGGAGCGCTCCGCCCTCCCGGGGAGCGGACGTCCGCCACAGCCGCAGCGTGCGCAGCACGTGCAGCAGACCGCCCGCCCACAGCACTCCGCAGGTCAGATGGATCAGCGTCAGGCCGGATCCGACCAGCGGGGTGTCCTCCACCGGAGGGTGCGCGCGCAGCGCCTCCGCGACGATCACCGCGGCCAGCGGAAGGGCGGCGGTCGACGGGCGGCGCGACCTCGAGCACAGCAGGGCCACGATGAAGGCGTTGACCTCCAGGAGGGCGAGCCTGCCGTCCCGCGTCTGATAGAGACCGCCGATATCCATGTCGGAGAGCTGATGCGGCACCAGATTGCCGGTGGCCACCACGGAGGCGAGCCCCAGCGTCGCGACGATGCCCGCGCCCGCCGCGTACGCCGCCCAGCTGCGCGGCGCACGGTCGAGCGGCGCCCCCGGCACCCGGCGGGCGAGCCGGGTCGCGTAGACCTCGCCCAACTGCACGCAGAGCGCGGCGAACATGACCGTCCGCAGGAACGTGATCCCCGCCGTGCCCGGCGCCTCGGCCTCCCCGGTGCCGTTCAGCGCGGCCGACGGGCCGAGCAGCGGGATCAGGGCGGCGACGGCCACCAGGACGAGCACGGCGACGGCACGCGCCGACGAGGGGCGGCCGCGCGGCGCACGGTGGGACGCACGGGGCACGGAGGCGGTCGTTTCGGCGGCTGCCTCGCCTCCGGGTTCGGCGGACGGTCGTATGGGACTCACCACAAGATCTTCACCAGATACCCCCTTAACGGGCAAGTCCTGGCAAACAACTGGTGGAATCCCATTCCGCCCGAGGGTGCCCCTTCACCGCCACTCGGGCGTATCGGCGCCCCAACGACCGGGCGGCCGCGACCAGTTGTCAGGACCGCCCGCGAAGGACACCGGCGACGGCGCGTACCGCAGCCGCCCCAGGGGACTGTCCGTCTCGGCCAGCCAGGGGGTGGGGTCGTACGTGGCGCTGTTGCCGTCCTCGCCGCCGAGAGCACCTCCGAGAGCACCTCCGAGAGCACCCCCGAGTGACGCCCCCATCAGCCACCCCGCCGTCTGCGCGAGCGCGAGGCGCACACTCCACGTGCCGCCGCCCGCCATCGCCTCGGTGAGCGAACGCAGGACGGCGGCCGCCAGGAGATGGCCCGTGCCGTGGTCCAGGGCCTGCGCGGGCAGCGCGCCCGGCCGCTCGGGTGACCCCTCGAGGGAGGCGATCCCCGATGCGACCTGCACCAGGCTGTCGAAGCCGCGCCGCCCGGCCCACGGCCCGTAGTCGCCCCACGCGGAAAGCCCCGCCACCACGATCCCGGGCCTGCGCTCGGCCAGCGCCCGAGGACCGAGCCCGAACCGGTCCAGGGCGCCGGGCCGGTAGCCGGTGACGACCACGTCGGCTTCCGCGAGCAGCTCGTCGAACGTACGCCGGTCCGCACGCGCCGCGAGGTCGAGCGCCGCCGACCGCTTCCCGAAGCCGGTGTCCGCGTGCTGGTCCGGGAGTTCGGGCAGCCGGGGCGAGTCGATCCGCAGCACGTCCGCGCCGAGCAGCGCGAGCGTGCGGGTCGCGACGGGGCCCGCGATGACCCGGGTGAGGTCGAGGACGCGGAGGCCGGAAGCGGGCAGCGAGGGGTCGCCGGTGAGCGCAGGAAGGGGCCGCGGGGGCCCCTCGCCGATCCGCGCACGGCTCAGCAGCGGCCGCTGGGCCACCGAGGCGCCCTGCGGGTGCTTCGCCCACTCCTCGGGCGTACGCAGCGCCACGGCGAGCCCCCCGGCGGCGTACACGGCGTCCTCCACGTCCACGGCGGTCCGTTCGGCGAGCCGGGCGGCCACCGCGTCCACGGAGTCGACCGCGTCCTCGGAGCCGACGGACAGCCCGAGCGCGGTGAGCAGCGCCGCCCGGTGGTGCGGATAGTTGGCGTGGGTCCGCACCCAGCCGCCGTCCCCGGTGCGCCAGAAGCCGGACAGGGGAGCGAAGGTGACGGGCTCGCGGCCGTCCACGAGCAGCCGCCGCTCGCTGGTGAACGCGGCGGCCACCGCCCCGTCGTCGACCCGGACCCGGGGCACGGCACGCCGGGTGCGCGCCGCCGTCAGTTCCGCCGCGGCGAGCGCGCAGGCGCCCACGCAGGCACGGGCCAGCTCACGGACGGGCAGCCGCGCGGGCAACGCCTCCGCGCGTACGACGGGTTCGACACGGGAGAGCAGCGCGGGATCGCCACCGAGCGCCGCCCAGGCCGCGCGCGTACCGGTCATCGGTGTGTGCGTCATGCATGCACTATGCCGGGTCCGACGCGGCCGACCACCACAGCCTGATGGACTTCTCCGGCTCCGACGGCCGCAGTTCCCATCCCTGCGCGGCAGCCGTCTTGAGGACGTAGTCGCCGCCCACGCCGCGCGCGGTAGTGGTCGGCGTCCCCTTCGAGCCGCAGCTCGGGCCAAGTCACGCACCAGGCAGGCATCTTGAGACGTTCCCTCATGCGGTCGGCCAGCCTGTTCAGGCTCGGTGGAACGAAATCCTCTCGCGAAGGGCCGGACGGTCTGCGACCGCCCGGCCCAACGCGACGGTGACCGCTACTTCCGGACGGCGTCCAGGGCGTCGATCAAGCCCACTCCGTAGAAGCCGTTCGCGTTCTTGCCGCCGACGCAGACCGCGTCGACCTTGCCGTCACCGTCGATGTCGTACGGATCGGTGCACGGCATGGCATCGGCCTCTCCGTAGAGCAGCGCCTTCACCTTCGCCGAAGACGCGTGCGGATGGGCCGACTTGATGAGCGCGGCGACACCCGCGGCGTGGGGTGACGCCATCGACGTACCCGCCTTGTAGCCGAACTTGCCGCCCGGCAGCGTCGACAGGATGCGCCCGTCGGTGGCCGGTGCGTCCGGTGTCTGGAACTTCGTCGAGTCGCCGCCGGGTGCGGCGATGTCGACGACGCCCTTGCCGTAGTTCGAGTACGAGGACTTGATGCCCTTGGCACCCGTGGCCGAGACGGTCACGACACCCGGAAGCTGCGACGGCAGGTCGAAGCAGTCCGCGGTCTTGATCGTCCTCTCCGTAGGCGTCGTGTCGTCCGGGCTGGAGTCGTCGACGATCTCGTCCCGCGCGAGGTCCGTCTTGGCGTTTCCGGCCGCCGCGACATTCACCGCGCCCTTGCGCTCCGCGTACCGGGTGGCCCGCCCGACGGCGTCGACCAGGGCCTTCTGGTCGTCGTCCGTCTTGCAGTTGAACAGCCACGGGTCGGTGTAGTAGCTGGAGTTGGTGACGTCGACGCCGTGATCGGCCGCCCACATGAAGCCGCAGACCACGGCCTCCGTGTAGTACATGCCGGTCGCCGGCTCGGCCACCTTCAGGCTCGCCACCTTCACGCCAGGAGCGACACCGGTGACTCCGGTGCCGTTCTTCGCGGCGGCGATCGTGCCCGCCACGTGCATGCCGTGGTCGCTCTCCTTTGCCACCGGACGCCACGCGTTGTCCTTCTGGACGGGCACGCCGCCCAGGCAGCTCGCGGACGCCTTCGCGTCGAAGTTCGGCGCGATGTCCGGGTGCGTGTCGTCCACGCCGGAGTCCAGGACGCCGACGGTCACTTCGGGGCTGCCGAGCGACTCCTTGTGGGCCTTGTCCGCCTTGATGGCGGGCAGGTCCCACTGGAGCGGCTCCAGCTCGTCCTGGCCCGCGCCGGCCTGCCCGGCGGCCTTCCCGGCCTCGGCGGCGGTCAGCGGCCGGTCGGCCTCGAGCGCGTCGTCGGACTGCGCGGACAGCGGCGCCGTCCGCGTGGCGCCCGCCGACTGGACGCCCTTGGCCTTGCGGATCTCCTTGGCGAAGTCCGCGTTCGACGAGTGGACGACGATGACGCCGATCTTGTCGTACGCGATGACGACGGTGCCGCCCGCCTTGGCGATGGCCTTCTTCACGTACGCCGATGTCTTGGCGGACGGTGAACTTCCGGGACCCGAGCGGACATTGACGACGTAGCTCATCGACGTGCCGTCCGCGAGGGTCGCGCCGAGGGCGTCGACGACGGACGACACCGGGCCGCCGGGCCGGGACGCGGCATCGGGCTGGGCCACCGCCGTCCCCGGCAGGAAGGCGACGGCCGAGGCCACCGCCATGCCCAGCGGCAGGGCGAGCACGCGGCGGGGGCGCGTGAAGGGTGCGGTCATGGTGTGCGAGCCCCTCACTTCTTCACGGCGTCGAGCGCGTCGACGATCCCGCTGCCGTAGAAGCCGTTCTTGTTCGTGTCGCCCTCGCAGACCGCGTCGACCTTGCCGTCACCGTCCGGGTCGTACGGCTCCGTCGGGCAGCCCGGGTTGTCGGCCTGCTTCTTAAGAAGCCGCTGCAATTCGGCGGGGCTCGCCTTGGGGTGCGTCGACTTCAGGAGCGCGGCGACGCCCGAGGCGTGCGGCGAGGCCATCGACGTGCCCTGCAGCCACCCGTACTCGCCGCCCGGCATCGTGGAGAGGATGCGGCCGTTCTTCGACGGGGTGTCGCCCGGGATCTGGTACTTGTCGCCGCCGGGGGCCGCGATGTCGATGACACCCTTGCCGTACGTGGAGTAGTACGACTTGAGGTTCTGCACGCCCGTCGCGCTGACCGTGACCACGCCCGGCAGCTGCGTCGGGACGTCGAAGCACTCGGAGGGGTCGATGGTGCGCGGCACCGGCGTCGAGTCGTCCGGGCTCGAGTCGTCCAGGATCTCGTCCGAGGCGAGGTCATGGTTGGAGTTGCCCGCAGACGCCAGGTTCAGGGTGCCCTTGCGCTGTGCGTACAGCTGGGCGCGGTTGACCGCGTCGACGATGGCCCGCTGGTCCGGGTCGTCCATGCAGTTGTAGAGCCACGGGTCCACGTAGTAGCTGTTGTTCGTGATCTCGATGCCCTTGTCGGCGGCGAACACGAAGGCGCAGACCACGCTCTCCGGGAAGAACAGCTCGCTGACCGGGTCGGCCACCTTGATGCCCGCGACCTTCACGCCGGGCGCGACACCCGCGACGCCCACGCCGTTGCGCGCGGCGGCGATCTCGCCGGCCACGTGCGTGCCGTGGTAGTGCTCCTTCTTCTCAGGACGCCAGGCGCCGGGCGAGGTGTCCGCCTTGCCGCCGACACAGCTCGCCGACTGCGAGGCCGAGAAGCTGGGCGCCAGGTCGGGGTGGGTGTCGTCGACTCCGGTGTCGATGACGCCGACGGTGACCTTGCCGCTGCCGGGGTTGATCTTCGCTGCCTTGTCGGCGCCTATCGCGCGCAGGTCCCACTGGTCGGCTTCCATCGGCTCGGCGTCCGGGCCGGCCTGCTGCTGAAGCGACTTGGCCTCGGCCTTCGACACGAAGGTCGGGGCGCCCTCCTCCGTGGTGCCCGCCGCCGTGAGGGGCGAGGTGCGCGTCGCGCCCGCCGACTGGACCCCCTTGACCTTGCGCATGTGCTTGCCGAACTCGGGGTTGGCCGAGTGGGCGACGATGACGCCGATCTTCTCGTAGGCGACGACGACGGTGCCGTCCGCCTTGGAGATCGCCTTCTTGACGTACTCGATCGTCCCGTGGTCCGGGCGGGTGTTGACGACGTACGCCAGCTTCGGGGCCTCGGCGTTCGCCGATGCGCCTGCGGTCGCGGGGGCGTCGGCGGGGACCGCCGTCGCGACGCCGGGCGCGAAGCCGACCGATGCGGCCAGCGCGATGCCGAGCGGCACGGTGAGCGCGGCGCGGCGTCTGGAGCGCAGATGAGCCATGGGATCTCCACATCATCCGGATACGTGAACTGCCCGGACACAGCAGGTGGTCGGGCAGGTACATGACGGGTAGTGCAGGGTGAAGCTATCCCCCGAACTCCCAGGCCAGCAACGGATTCTTGAAGAAATCGGGGAGTGTGGCCGGGTCGAGTCCGTCGTGGCGACGTTGAAAAGGAAACGGAAGCAACATCAACCCCCCTGTCGGATCACGTCCCGTGGCCTTAGCATCGCCATCCGTGGCTTACGTGATCCGCGTCACGCAGGAACAGATCGGATCATAGAGAGCCCATGGATCAGCTGTCCGTCCCCGCCGCACCCGCACCACGAGGAGACTCCGTGGCCACCGATGCACCGCCGCCTTCGAAGGGCGGCGCAGAACCCACTCCCCACGCCCCTTCCACGGAGGAGTTCATCCAGGAGCAGGAGAGCCAGGAGTTCGGTGAACTCCGCCATGCACACCGCTCCTTCGCCTTCCCGCTGACCATCGCGTTCATCGTCTGGTACCTGGCTTATGTGCTGCTCTCGAACTACGCGGGCGACTTCATGGGCACCCAGCTGTTCGGCAACATCAACGTCGCCCTGGTGCTCGGCCTCGCGCAGTTCCTGACCACGTTCCTCATCGCCTGGTGGTACTCCCGCCACGCGGCCACCAAGCTCGACCCCAAGGCCGAGGCGATCAAGTCCCGTATGGAGGGCGGCGCATGAGCCCCGCGCTGAACACCACTGTCCTGGCCGCGGGTGAGGCGAGCGAGCACCGGCCGCTGATCATCTCCCTGTTCGCGGTCTTCGTCGTGGCCACCCTGGTCATCACCGTCTGGGCAGGACGCCAGACCAAGAGCGCCGCCGACTTCTACGCGGGCGGCCGCCAGTTCACCGGTTTCCAGAACGGCCTCGCGGTTTCCGGCGACTACATGTCGGCCGCGTCCTTCCTCGGCATCGCGGGCGCGATCGCCCTCTTCGGGTACGACGGTTTCCTCTACTCCATCGGCTTCCTGGTCGCCTGGCTGGTGGCACTCCTCCTGGTCGCCGAACCGCTGCGCAACTCCGGGCGCTACACGATGGGCGACGTGCTCGCCTACCGGATGCGCCAGCGCCCGGTGCGCACGGCCGCGGGCACCTCCACGATCATCGTGTCGATCTTCTACCTGCTTGCGCAGATGGCGGGCGCGGGCGTCCTCGTCTCGCTGCTGCTCGGCATCACGTCCGACACGGGCAAGGTCGGGATCGTCGCCCTCGTCGGCGTACTGATGATCGTGTACGTCACCATCGGCGGTATGAAGGGCACCACCTGGGTGCAGATGGTCAAGGCCGTCCTGCTCATCGCGGGCACGCTGCTTCTGACCTTCCTGGTGCTGCTGAAGTTCGACTTCAACATCTCCGACCTGCTCGGATCGGCGGCCTCCAACAGCGGCCAGGGCACCAAGTTCCTCGAGCCGGGATTGAAGTACGGCGCGACGTCCACATCGAAGCTGGACTTCATCTCGCTCGGCATCGCCCTCGTCCTGGGCACCGCAGGACTGCCGCACATCCTGATCCGCTTCTACACGGTGCCGACCGCCAAGGCCGCGCGTAAGTCCGTGAACTGGGCGATCGGCATCATCGGCGCCTTCTACCTGATGACGATCGCGCTCGGCTTCGGCGCCGCCGCGCTCATCAAGCCGGCCGAGATCATCGAGTCCAACCCGGCAGGCAACACGGCGGCACCACTGCTCGCGCTCCATCTAGGGGGCGTCGACTCGTCCTGGGGCGCGATCCTGCTCGCCACGATCTCGGCGGTCGCCTTCGCCACCATCCTCGCGGTGGTCGCGGGCCTGACGCTGGCCTCGTCCTCGTCGTTCGCGCACGACATCTACGCCAACGTCATCAAGAAGGGCAACGCCACCGAGAAGCAGGAGATGAAGGCGGCCCGCTGGGCGACGGTCTTCATCGGCGTCGTCTCCATCGGACTCGGCGCGCTCGCCCGCGACCTGAACGTGGCAGGTCTGGTCGCGCTCGCCTTCGCGGTCGCCGCGTCCGCCAACCTGCCGACGATCCTCTACAGCCTCTTCTGGAAGAAGTTCACCACCCAGGGCGCGCTGTGGTCGATCTACGGCGGCCTCTTCACCGCGGTCTTCCTGGTGCTCTTCTCGCCGGTCGTCTCCGGCAACCCGAAGACCTCGATGTTCAAGGGCGTCGACTTCCACTGGTTCCCGCTGGAGAACCCGGGCCTCATCTCGATCCCCGTCGGCTTCCTGCTCGGCTGGCTCGGCACGGTCCTGTCGAAGGAGGAGCCCGACAAGGGCAAGTACGCGGAGCTGGAGGTGCGGTCCCTCACCGGCACCGGGGCCCACTGATTTCCTCCGATTCCACCTGAACACGCAGCTCAGCGGCCGCGTCGTAGATCGTCTGGTAGATCTCTACGACGCGGCCGTGCCGCTCCTCGTGGGATCGGGCCCCCATCGATGTCAGTCATGTCACGTAGGCTCGTCCCTATCTGAACCGACTGGCTGAACAGGATCAGGGAGGGGGCCCACGTGCTCATCGACACTTACGGCCGAGTGGCCACCGATCTGCGGGTTTCGCTGACCGACAAGTGCAATCTGCGCTGCACGTACTGCATGCCCGAAGAGGGCCTGCAGTGGCTGTCCAAGTCCGAGCTCCTCTCCGACGACGAGATCGTCCGCCTCGTCCGCATCGCCGTGACGCAGCTCGGCATCAAGGAGATCCGCTTCACCGGCGGCGAGCCCCTGCTGCGCCCCGGCCTCGTCGGCATCGTCGAGCGCTGCGCCCAGCTGGAGCCGCGCCCCAAGATGTCCCTGACGACGAACGGCATCGGTCTCAAGCGCACCGCGAAGGCCCTCAAGGCCGCGGGCCTCGACCGGGTCAACGTCTCACTCGACACGCTGCGCCCCGACGTCTTCAAGACCCTCACCCGCCGTGACCGGCACAAGGACGTCCTCGAAGGACTCGAGGCCGCGCGCGACGCGGGCCTCACCCCGGTCAAGGTCAACACGGTCCTGATGCCGGGCCTGAACGACGACGAGGCCCCGGACCTGCTGGCCTGGGCCGTCGAGAACGACTACGAACTGCGCTTCATCGAGCAGATGCCCCTCGACGCCCAGCACGGCTGGAAGCGCGACGGCATGATCACCGCGGGTGACATCCTGCAGTCGCTGCGTACGCGCTTCGAGCTCACCGACGAGGGCTCCGGCGAGCGCGGCTCGGCGCCCGCCGAGCGCTGGATCGTGGACGGCGGCCCGCATCGCGTCGGCGTCATCGCCTCCGTCACCCGGCCCTTCTGCTCGGCCTGCGACCGCACGCGGCTGACGGCCGACGGCCAGGTCCGCACCTGCCTGTTCGCCACCGAGGAGACGGACCTGCGGGCGGCCCTGCGCTCCGAGGACGAGGACGGCTCGGACGAGAACATCGCCCGCATATGGAAGCTCGCCATGTGGGGCAAGAAGGCCGGCTCGGGCCTCGACGACCCGACGTTCCTGCAGCCCGACCGCCCGATGTCGGCGATCGGCGGCTAGCCGCTAGCCCTCCCGCGCTTCCCACTCGGTCAGCGTGACGACGTCCTTCAACATGCCGCGTACGTCGAGGAATTGGGAGAGGTGCTCACGGTGCTCGTCACACGCGAGCCAGGTCTTGCGACGCTCCGGCGTGTGGATCTTCGGGTTGTTCCAGGCGAGCACCCAGACCGCGTCGGCGCGGCAGCCCTTGGCGGAACAGATCGGTGTTTCGTCGCTCACAGGTAACGTCCAAGTGCGTTCAAAACAAGGCGACGCCGAGCAGCCACGGGGGGAGCTGCCCGGCGTCGGTCTGTCGCTCCGACGGGGGATGCGGAGCGCGTACGAAGTATGTCACGGGGGACCCGGTGCCTGGCACCGGAACTACATGATTGATCTGAGCTTTTCTTGAGCTTGGCGCAACGTCGACGGTCAGTTCTGATCGCCCGAAGGGGCGTTGGACTCGCCGGGCACGGGCCCCGTTCCGGCCTCCGGGATGGGTTCCGCGGGCTCGGTCCGGGCGGCCGGCGGAGCGATCATCGGCCGTGACGGTGCCGGTACGAAGGTGGACGGCAGCGAGGGCGCGTTCTCCCGGCCGGCATTGGCGATCACGACGGAGATGTACGGGAGGAGGATCCCGAGCACCAGAGCAACGAATGCGACATGCCGCTCGACGTTCCACAGGACGGCGGCGGCAATGACCGAAAGCGTACGGACCGACATCGAGATCACGTAGCGTCGCTGCCTGCCGCGCACGTCCTCCGCGAGGCCCTGCCGGGCCCCGGTGATCCGGAAGACCTGGGCGCCGCTCTGCTTCCGCATCACATTCCACCGCCTGCTCACAAGACGCCGGGCTCTCCCCGGCCCGGACCCGTTCCACGTTACGCCGGGGCTGCGCAGCCTACGAGACCGGGGCCCGTCCCTTCTCGGCGTACTTCCTGCGACATGCCACGTATGGGGGTGCCCGACATGCGCCGTATGGCGGACAGGCCGACACTGACCGTAACGCTCATGTCGAGCCGTATGAGGAGGCAGCTATGGGCTGGTTGTGGGCCATCATCGTGGGGTTCGTGCTGGGGCTGATCGCCAAGGCGATCCTGCCCGGCAAACAGCACAGCCCGCTCTGGCTGACCACGATCTTCGGCATCATCGGCGCGATCATCGGCAACTCGCTCGCCGCCGGGTTCGGCATCGACGAGACCAGAGGCATCGACTGGGGTCGGCACGCCCTGCAGCTGGGGGCAGCGCTGGTCGTCGTGGGCCTCGGTGACATGGCGTACAAGATGATCAAGGGAAACAAACAGACGGCGTAGGTTCCCTGCCCCGCCGCACGCCGAAGGGGCGGGTCCACGCGGACCCGCCCCTTCGACGTGCGTACGGATCGGCGGGTCAGCCCGCCGTGACCTCGACCGCAGCCAGGTTCTTCTTGCCCCGGCGGAGCACCAGCCAGCGACCGTGCAGGAGTTCGTCGCGGGACGCCACGGCGTCCTCGGCGGCGACCTTCGCGTTGTTCACGTAGGCACCGCCCTCCTTGACCGTGCGCCGGGCCGCGGACTTGCTCGCCACCAGGCCGACCTCCGCGAACAGGTCCACGACCGGGCCGAGCTCGGCGACCTGGATGTGCGGCAGCTCGGAGAGCGCCGCGGCCAGCGTCGCCTCGTCCAGCTCGGCGAGATCGCCCTGGCCGAAGAGCGCCTTGGACGCGGCGATGACCGCGGCGCACTGGTCGGCGCCGTGCACCAGCGTCGTCAGTTCCTCGGCGAGCGCGCGCTGCGCGGCACGCGCCTGCGGACGCTCCTCGGTCTGCCTCTCGATCTCCTCGAGCTCCTCGCGGGACTTGAAGGACAGGATCCGCATGTACGTCGAGATGTCCCGGTCGTCCACGTTCAGCCAGAACTGGTAGAACGCGTACGGCGTGGTCATCTCCGGGTCGAGCCAGACGGCGCCGCCCTCGGTCTTGCCGAACTTGGTGCCGTCCGCCTTGACCATCAGCGGCGTCGCGAGCGCGTGCACCGTGGCGTCCGGCTCCACGCGGTGGATCAGGTCGATGCCGGCCGTGAGGTTGCCCCACTGGTCGGATCCGCCCTGCTGGAGCGTGCAGCCGTAGCGCCGGTAGAGCTCGAGGAAGTCCATGCCCTGCAGGAGCTGGTAGCTGAACTCCGTGTAGGAGATGCCCTCCTGGGACTCCAGGCGGCGGGCCACGGAGTCCTTGGTGAGCATCTTGTTCACCCGGAAGTGCTTGCCGATGTCCCGCAGGAACTCGATCGCGGAGAGGCCCGCGGTCCAGTCCAGGTTGTTGACCATCGTCGCGGCGTTCTCGCCCTCGAAGGACAGGAACGGCTCGATCTGGGTGCGCAGCCTGCCCACCCAGTTCGCGACCGTCTCCGGGTCGTTCAGGGTGCGCTCGGCGGTCGGCCGGGGGTCACCGATCTGACCCGTCGCGCCGCCCACCAGGGCCAGCGGACGGTGGCCCGCCTGCTGGAGCCTGCGGACGGTGAGGACCTGCACGAGGTGGCCCACGTGCAGGCTCGCCGCGGTCGGGTCGAAGCCGCAATAGAACGTGACGGGACCGTCCGCGAGCGACTTGCGCAGTGCATCTTCGTCAGTGGACAGGGAGAAGAGTCCCCGCCACTTCAGCTCGTCGACGATGTCCGTCACGGTCCTGTGTCTCCTTGAAAGGTTCGAATGGTTACGCGTCAGTCTATGGGCGTCACACGCCCTGGCTGACCGAGCTCATGTTGAAGTCGGGGATGCGCAGCGCGGGCATCGCGGCCCGAGTGAACCAGTCGCCCCACTCCCTCGGCAGCGTCTTTTCCGTGCGCCCGGCCTCGGCGGCCCGGAGGAGCAGGTCGACCGGCGACTCGTTGAAGCGGAAGTTGTTCACCTCGCCCACGACCTCGCCGTTCTCGACGAGATAGACGCCGTCCCTGGTGAGCCCGGTGAGCAGCAGCGTCGCCGGGTCGACCTCGCGGATGTACCAGAGGCAGGTGAGCAGCAGGCCCCGCTCGGTGCTCGCGACCATCTCCTGCAGGGAGCGCTCGGAGCCGCCGTCGAGGACGAGATTGTCGATGGCCGGGGCGACCGGAAGGCCGGTCAGGGCGGCGCTGTGCCGGGTGCTCGTCAGATGCGTGAGCTCGCCCGCGCGCACCCAGTCGGTGGCGGCCAGCGGAAGCCCGTTGTCGAAGACCGACGAGTCGCCGCCGGACGCGTGCGCGAGCACGAACGGGGCGGACTCCAGGCCCGGCTCGTTCGGGTCGCTGCGCAGGGTCAGCGGCAGCTCGGCGAGCCGGTCGCCGACGCGGGTGCCGCCGCCCGGCTTGGAGAACACCGTGCGGCCCTCGGCCGCGTCCCGTGCCGATGCCGACCACAGCTGGTAGATCAGCAGGTCGGCGACGGCGGTCGGCGGAAGCAGCGTCTCGTACCGGCCCGCCGGCAGATCGATACGCCGCCGGGCCCAGCCCAGGCGCTGCGCGAGCTCCGCGTCGAGCGCCGCCGGATCGACGTCCTTGAAGTCCCGGGTGGCCCGCCCGGCCCACGCCGACTTCGTCCGGTCCGGGCTCTTCGCGTTGAGTTCCAGGGTCCCGTTGGGCTGATCGTGCCGCAGCCGGAGCCCCGTCGACGTACCGAGATAGCTCGATACGAGCTCGTGGTTGGCGAAGCCGTACAGCTCACGCCCGCCCGCGCGGGCCCGTGCGAAGGCCTCGCCGAGCGCCGGGGCGAAGTCGGCGAAGACCGCGGACGAGGTCTCGGCGGGGGCGTCCCTGAAGTCCGCGGACTCCTCGCCCCCGCTCACCAGCGGCTGCGCGTCCTCGGCGGGACCGGCCCCGCGCGCGGCATGCTCGGCGGCGCGCACCAGCGGCTCGAGATCGTCAGCGGTCACGGCCGAGCGCGAGACGACTCCCGACGCGGTGCCCTCCTTGCCGTCGACGGTCGCGATGACGGTGAGGGTGCGGCCGCGGGTGACGCCGTTGGTGGTCAGGGCGTTGCCGGCCCAGCGCAGATTCGCCGTCGACCCCTCGTCGGCGATCACGACGCAGCCGTCGGCGGTGGACAGTTCGAGGGCACGCTCGACGATCTCGTGCGGCTTGTTCGTACCGTTCGTACGGTTCGTACGAGAGGTCATCGACCCGCCTCCTGCGTGGTGTTGAGAATGTTCACGCCCCGGAACAGGGCCGATGGGCAGCCGTGCGAGACGGACGCGACCTGGCCCGGCTGGGCCTTGCCGCAGTTGAAGGCGCCACCGAGGACATACGTCTGCGGACCGCCGACCGCCGCCATCGAACCCCAGAAGTCGGTGGTCGTCGCCTGGTACGCGACATCGCGCAACTGGCCGGTGATGCGGCCGTTCTCGATGCGATAGAAGCGTTGCCCCGTGAACTGGAAGTTGTACCTCTGCATGTCGATCGACCAGGAACGGTCACCGACGACGTAAATGCCCCGGTCGACACCCGCGATGAGGTCCTCCGTCGAGAGCCCGCCCGGATCCGGCTGCAGCGACACGTTCGCCATCCGCTGCACCGGGACGTGCCCGGGGGAGTCCGCGTACGCGCAGCCGTTGGAGCGCTCGAAGCCGGTGAGCTTCGCGATCCGGCGGTCCAGCTGGTAGCCCACCAGCGTGCCGTCCTTCACCAGGTCCCAGGACTGCGCGGCCACGCCCTCGTCGTCGTACCCGATGGTCGCCAGGCCGTGCTCGGCGGTCCTGTCGCCCGTCACGTTCATCAGCGACGAGCCGTAGGCGAGCTTGCCGAGCTGGTCGAAGGTGGCGAAGGAGGTGCCCGCGTACGCCGCTTCGTAGCCGAGCGCGCGGTCCAGCTCGGTGGCGTGCCCGATGGACTCGTGGATCGTCAGCCAGAGGTTCGAGGGGTCGACGATCAGGTCGTACGAGCCGGCCTGCACGCTCGGCGCCCGCATCTTCTCGGCGAGGTGCTCCGGGATGCGGGCCAGCTCCGCGTCCCAGTCCCAGCCGGTCCCGGTCAGGTACTCCCAGCCGCGGCCGGCCGGCGGCGCGATCGTCCGCATCGAGTCGAACTCGCCGCTCGTCTCGTCGACCGCGACCGCGGTGAGCTGCGGGTGAAGGCGCACCCGCTGCTGCGTGGTGACCGTCCCCGCCGTGTCCGCGTAGAACTTGTTCTCGTGCACCGTGAGCAGCGAGGTGTCGACGTGCGAGACCCCGTCGGCGGCGAGCAGCCGGGAGCTCCACTCGGCGAGCAGCCCGCTCTTCTCCTCGTCCGGCACGGAGAAGGGGTCGATCTCGTACGAGGAGACCCAGGTCTTGTCCGCGTGCACGGGCTCACCCGCGAGCTCCACGCGCTCGTCGGAGCCCGCCGCCTTGATCACCTGTGCCGACAGCTTCGCCATCGCCACGGCCTGGGACGCGACCTTCGCCGCCGCGTCCATCGTCAGATCGACGCCCGATGCGAACCCCCAGGTCCCGCCGTGCACCACGCGGACCGCGTAACCGAGGTCCGTGGTGTCCGAAGAGCCGGACGGCTTGGCGTCCCGCAGCCGCCAGGACGCGCTGCGCACCCGCTCGAGGCGGAAGTCCGCGTGGTCGGCGCCCAGGGCACGCGCGCGGGCCAGCGCGGCGTCCGCCAGGGCCCGCAGCGGCAGCGCCGTGAAGGCTGCATCGATGGAATGAGGCACGGAAAGTCTCCCTGCTGTCGGCACCGGTCAGGTCAGATCATGTCGCGCGCAAGTGCCCGCGGGCCACACTTTTCTGTAGGGATCCGACAGTGAGTCCGGTACGCCACTGTCGGTCGTCGATTCTCCGTACGGAGCACCGTACCGATAGGTTTTCGAGGTACCAGACAGCTATCGAAAGGGTGATCCGTTGAGCCGCTCGGTTCTCGTCACCGGAGGAAACCGGGGCATCGGCCTCGCCATCGCCCGCGCTTTCGCCGACGGCGGCGACAAGGTCGCGATCACCTGCCGCTCGGGTGAGCCGCCACAGGCCCTCGCGGAGCTCGGTGTGCTCGCCGTCAAGTGCGACATCACCGACGCGGAGCAGGTGGAGCAGGCCTACAAGGAGATCGAGGAGAAGCACGGTCCGGTGGAGGTCCTGGTCGCCAATGCCGGGATCACCAAGGACCAGCTCCTCATGCGCATGTCCGAGGAGGACTTCACGTCCGTCCTCGACACCAACCTCACCGGCACCTTCCGTGTCGTGAAGCGTGCCAACCGCGGCATGCTGCGCGCCAAGAAGGGCCGTGTCGTGCTGATCTCCTCGGTCGTCGGCCTGATGGGCGGCCCCGGACAGGCGAACTACGCCGCCTCCAAGGCCGGCCTGGTCGGCTTCGCGCGCTCGCTCGCCCGTGAGCTCGGGTCACGCAATCTCACTTTCAACGTCGTGGCGCCCGGGTTTGTCGACACCGACATGACCAAGGCGCTGTCGGACGAGCAGCGCGCGAGCATCATGGCGCAGGTGCCGCTCGGCCGTTACGCGCAGCCCGAGGAAGTCGCCGCCGCGGTGAAGTTCCTCGCCTCGGACGACGCCTCGTACATCACTGGAGCCGTCATCCCCGTTGACGGCGGATTGGGCATGGGTCACTGATCACCATGAGCGGAATTCTCGACGGCAAGAAGATCCTGATCACGGGCGTCCTGATGGAGTCCTCCATCGCGTTCCACGCGGCCAAGGTCGCGCAGGAGCAGGGCGCCGAGGTCATCCTCACTGCCTTCCCGCGGCCCACGCTCACCGAGCGCATCGCCAAGAAGCTGCCCAAGCCGGCCAAGGTCATCGAGCTCGACGTGACCAACCAGGAGCACCTGGACCGCCTCGCGGGCATCGTGAAGGAGGAGCTCGGCGGCCTCGACGGCGTCGTCCACTCCATCGGCTTCGCGCCGCAGGACGCGCTCGGCGGCAACTTCCTCAACACCCCCTTCGAGTCGGTCGCCACCGCCATGCACGTCTCGGCGTTCTCGCTGAAGTCGCTGACCATGGCCTGCCGCCCGCTGATGAGCGACGGCGGCTCGGTCGTCGGCCTCACCTTCGACGCGCAGTTCGCCTGGCCGCAGTACGACTGGATGGGCCCGGCCAAGGCCGCCCTGGAGGCCACCTCGCGCTACCTCGGGCGTGACCTCGGCAAGGACAACATCCGCTGCAACCTCATCTCGGCGGGCCCGCTCGCCTCGATGGCCGCGAAGTCCATCCCGGGCTTCACGGAGCTGGCCGACGTGTGGAACACCCGTTCCCCGCTGGCGTGGGACATGGCCGACCCGGAGCCCGCGGGCCGCGGCATCGTCGCGCTGCTCTCGGACTTCTTCCCGAAGACGACGGGCGAGATCATCCACGTCGACGGCGGCGTGCACATGATGGGCGCCTGACCTTCTGACCAGGTCTTTCGTGCGCTTCTTCCGTACGTTGTCGACGCCCCGTCCCCCGCAGTGCGCGGGAGGCGGGGCGTCGCCCGTTCGGCCCACCGGCCAGGCGGCGGCAAGAGGGAGCGGCGCACCCTGAGGTGTGCGCCCGTCATCTCCCGCGGTGCTCGCCGCTCTCACCCTGCTGATCGCCCTGCCGTACGGCGCCGCGTCGCATGCCGTCGGAGAGGCGAAACGCACCCACGCGCGCGTGGCGGCGGCCGAACCCAGGCCGTTCGGCGCGGAGTGCCGCACCGGCGTCGAGGGCTCGCAGGCCGTCGCGTACTGCCACAACCCGTACCCCGAGACCGACCGGATCCGGCTGCACGTGGAGTGCGACCGGTGGTGGGACATCGACAGCGACGGTGTCCTGGTCGAGGCGGGGCCCGCCATGACCGTGCGGCTCACCGGGCGGTGCTGGAAGGAGATCCGGTCGGTCTGGGTCAGCCATCAGAGGTAAGGGTCAGCCGCCAGAGGTGGTGGGCATGGGCCAGAGGTGAGGGTCAGGCGGGATCGTTGGGGGGCCGCAGCCGCTCCGGGCGGCACATGAACGGGTAGCCGGCGGCCTCCTTCGCCGCGGCCTCCTCGTCGCGCTCGCGGATCGCCTCGACGAGCCGGGCGTGGTCCATGTGGCTCTCGGGGGTCAGCTCCTTGCCGATGTCCTCGCGCAGCCAGTCCCGCAGGACCTCGCCCAGGTCCGCGTACATCGCCATCATCACGTCGTTGTGGGAGGCGGCCACGACGGCCAGGTGGAAGGTCGCGTCGGCCGTCACGAACACCTCCGCGTCGCCGGACGCCCAGGCCTCCTCGCGGCGCTCAAGCAGGGTGTCGAGCTGCTTGAGGTCGCGCTCCGTACGCCGCTGCGCGGCCAGCTTCGCCGCGCTCGACTCCAGGGTGCTGCGCAGCTCCGCGATGTGCCGGGGCTCGGCGTCGGCGAACCTGCGCTGCATGACGCCCGCGAGCTCGCTCGTCGCGACCACGTAGGTGCCCGAGCCCTGCCGGATGTCGAGGAGGCCGTTGTGCGCGAGGGCGCGGACGGCCTCCCGGACGGTGTTGCGGGCCACGCCCAGCTGCTCGACCAGTTCGGGCTCGGTGGGGATGCGGGAGCCCACCGGCCACTCTCCCGAGGAGATCTGGTTGCGCAGCTCGGCGATGACCTGCTCGGAGAGCGCTGAGCGGCGAGGGGTGGTCAGCGGCATGACGTTCCTTCGTGCGCGGGATGACGGGTGGGCCGGGGGCTGACACTACGGGTGCTGTGACGGAATCGGATTGGACAACCAATCATCCCATGATTCTATGATGGCCTCATGGCTAGTGAGGAATCCACGACGATGACACCTGCGCCGACCCGGCCGCAGGCACCGGCACGCACCCATGCGGCAGACGGGACGGCGGAGAAAAAGCCCCCCACGCGCGCGTGGGCGACGCGTCTGGTCATCGTCGGCATCATCCTCGCCGCGCTCAACCTCCGCCCGGCCATCACCAGCCTCGGCTCCCTCATGGAAGAGGTGCGCGTCGGGCTCGGCATGAGCGGCACGCTCGCCGGCCTGCTCACCTCCGTCCCGCCGCTCTGCTTCGCGATCTTCGGAGTCATGGCCCCGCGCCTCGCCCGCCGCTTCGGCCCCAGTGCGGTGGTGTGCGCGGGCATGGCCGCGATCGCCACGGGCCTGGCGATCCGCCCGTTCCTGGGCGGCACCGTCGGCTTCCTCGCCGCGAGCGCGCTCGCCCTCATGGGCATCGCGGTCAGCAACGTCCTGATGCCGGTGATCGTCAAGCGCTGGTTCCCCGAGAAGGTCGGCTCGATGACCGGCCTGTACTCGATGGCACTCGCACTCGGTACGTCGACGGCGGCCGCCGTCACGGTGCCCATGACCGATGCGCTGGGCGGCAATTGGCGGACCGGGCTCGCCGTGTGGGCGGTGCTCGCGGTCGTCGCCGTCGTGCCGTGGGTGCCGCTCGTGCGCGACCGGGGCGCGGGCTCCCCCGCTTCCGCGGTCGCTGCCTCCGCCGGGCACGTTCCGGCAGCGGTGCGGCGCGAGGACGCCGACCTTCGCATCACCCGTAGCCGTACGGCATGGGCGCTCGCCTGCTTCTTCGGACTCCAGGCCACCGCCGCGTACATCACGATGGGCTGGATGCCGCAGATCTTCCGTGACGCGGGCGTTCCGGCCGGGGAGGCGGGCGTGCTGCTCGCCGTCACCATGGCGATGGGCGTGCCGCTGGCCTTCGTCATCCCGCGGGTCGCGACCCGGCTGCCCCATCAGGGTCCCGTGGTGATGGTCCTCGGCGCGTGCGGTCTCGCCGGGTACGCCGGTCTCTACCTCGCCCCGGCGGGCGGCGCATGGGTCTGGGCGCTGCTGCTAGGCGTCTCCAACTGCTCCTTCCCGCTGGCCCTGACGATGGTCGGGATGCGGGCCAAGAGCGGCGCGGGCGTCGCCAAGCTCTCCGCCTTCGCCCAGAGCACGGGCTATCTGATCTCCATCCCGGGCCCGATCCTGGTGGGCGTCCTCTACCAGCACAGCGGCGGCTGGGAGCTGCCGATCGTGCTGATGGCCGCCCTGATGGTGCCCCAGATCGTGGTGGGCGTCCTGGCGGGCCGCAACCGCACGGTCGAGGACGAGGTCGCCGCGGCGGCCTGATCCGGAGGGGGGTGGTGCGACCCCGGCGGCGTGCGGCCGGACAAAGGGTGCGAGACTGTTCGTATGCCAGTGCTTGACCCGAACCCCCAGAACGGCCAGAAGAAGCTGCTCATCGTGCTCGGCGCGATGCTGGCCATCACCGTGATCATCGGGATCGTCGCCTCCGTCGCCTCGCCGTGAACTGCCCCCGGCGGGGCGGATGGTGGGGCTAGCACCACCATCCCCTAGGGGGTCAGTGTCAGGGTCAAGTGGGTGGATCACCGGATGTGCTGAGGGTCGCCGAGACCGTAGTTTCGAGATGTGGCCGCGAAGACGCGGCACGGAGCACTCGAAGACCACGGAGGCGGCATGTCGGCCCGCTCGCACACCCGGCGCGACCTGGGAGCCCCCAAGGACTCAGCGAGCGTGGAGATCCAGCTTCCCTGGTGGGCCGTCGCCCTCCCGGCCATCGCCTTCGCGGCACTGCTCCTGCTGATACTGAACCCGGCCGACGCGCACGCGGCGAGCGGCGACCCGGTGGTCACCCATCTGCTCGAACGCGTCCAGGAGACGGTCTTCGGCGCGACGTCGTGACCCGCTCCCGGCGGGCGCCGTCACCCGTGCCGGGGCGGCGCGTCAACTCCCAGCGCCCGGCCGCGCGTTTCATGCGAAGCTGGGACGCATGAGCGTCGCAGAACCCCGCAGGATTGTCCTTTTCCGGCATGCGAAGGCCGACTGGCCGCAGGTGTCCGACCACGAGCGGCCGCTCGCGGAGCGAGGCCGCAAGGATGCCCCCGTCGCCGGGCGCAAGCTCGCCGACAGCGGCATCACCTTCGATCGGGCCCTCTGCTCGACAGCCGCCAGGACCCGCGAGACATGGAAGCTCGCCGTCCATGAGCTGCCGCACAGGCCCAAGACCGTCTATGAGGAGCGGCTGTACGAAGCCTCTCCGGGCGAGCTGATCGCCGTGCTCAACGAAACCCCGGACGACGCGCAGAACGTCGTCCTGATCGGCCACAACCCCGGGGTCCAGGGCCTCGCCGACATCCTCGCCGGGGATGCCGAGGGCGACGCCCGGGTGCGGATGAACCGCCGCGGCTTCCCGACGTCGGCCTTCGCCGTCCTGACGTACTCCGGCTCGTGGAAGGCCCTGGAGCCGGGGGCCGGCACGCTGGTCGACTACTGGGCGCCTTCCGCGTGACCCTCGTTCTCCGTACGACGAAGGGCCCGGTACCGCAGCGGTAACGGGCCCTCGTCATGTGACGCGGCAGGAAGGTGTGCCCGCGCCGTCAGTCGGTGTGCGTGTCCGCCGCCTCCACCTCTTCGCGGGTGACGCCGAGGAGGTAGAGCACGGTGTCGAGGAAGGGCACGTTGACCGCGGTGTGCGCGGCCTCGCGGACGACGGGCTTGGCATTGAAGGCGACGCCGAGACCGGCCGCGTTCAGCATGTCGAGGTCGTTGGCGCCGTCGCCGATCGCGACGGTCTGCTCCAGCGGCACCCCGGCCTCCGTGGCGAAGCGGCGCAGGAGGCGGGCCTTGCCCGCGCGGTCCACGATCTCCCCGGTCACCTTGCCGGTGAGCTTGCCGTCGACGATCTCCAGGGTGTTGGCCTGGGCGAAGTCGAGGCCGAGACGTTCCTTCAGATCATCCGTGACTTGGGTGAACCCGCCCGATACGACGCCCACTTGGTAGCCGAGGCGCTTGAGCGTGCGGATGAGGGTGCGGGCGCCGGGGGTGAGGCGGACCTCGGAGCGGACCTTGTCGACGACCGAGGCGTCGAGTCCCGCGAGGAGTTCCACGCGGGCGTGCAGCGACTGCTCGAAGTCCAGTTCGCCGCGCATCGCGGCCGCGGTGACCTCGGCGACCTTGTCCTCGCAGCCCGCGTGCGCCGCGAAGAGCTCGATCACCTCGTCCTGGATGAGCGTCGAGTCGACGTCCATCACGACGAGCCGCTGGGCGCGGCGGTGCAGGCCCGCCGCCACGACGGCGACGTCCACGCCGAGCTTCGCCGCCTCAAGGGCGAGGGCGGTGCGCAGCGGCTCGGTCTCCGTGCCGGAGACGGCGAACTCGACTGCGGTGACCGGGTACTTGGCGAGCCGGAAGATGCGGTCGATGTTGCCGCCGGTCGCGGTGATGCTTGCGGCGATGGCGGCGGTCGACTCGGCGGTGAGGGGGTGCCCGAGCACGGTGACGTGGGAACGGCCGAGGCCACGCGGGCGGTTGTCGCCGATGCCCGAGATGATCTCGGCCTGCATCTTCAGGGACCCGGCCCAGCTGTGCACGGTGGACCGCAGGTCGCCCTCCAGGCCGGGCGGCGGCTCGGTCACCAGCGCGCACAGCACGATGCGGCCGCGGGTGACGACCTGCTCGATGTCGACCACGTCGACGGAGTAGGCGGCGAGGGTGTCGAAGAGGCCGGCGGTGATGCCAGGGCGGTCCTTGCCGAAGATCTTGACGAGGAGCGTCGGGGTGTCGGCGGGGGAGGTCTCTTGGGGCTGCGAAGCGCTCATGGTGTTCCCACCGTATCCGCAGGCCGCGGCTGGCTGCGGGGGTGGTCCGAGTGCCGGACGTTCCGGCTGCGGGTGGGCGGGGTTTCCTGTCCCGCCGCCGGACGTTCCGGCTGCGGGTGTGGGGGGCTTTCTGTCCCGCCGC
>NZ_SRIC01000598.1 GCF_004684775.1 Streptomyces sp. MZ04 | reverse complement strand
CCCAGGTGCGCGCCGACCGCCGTGGCGACGGCCACCGGAAGGAACAGCACCCCGGTCCTGAGGGCGCTGTGGCCGCGTACCTCCTGAAGAAACACGGACCCCAGGAAGAACAGCGAGATCAGCAGCGCGGTGGCGACCAGCATCAGATACGAGCCCACGACGACCGGCCGGCGCCGGAGCACCGCCAGGTCGATCAGCGGCGTGCGCTGGACGCGCTCGACGGCGACGAACACTCCGTAGAGCGCCGCCGCGACGGCCACCGGAATCAGCGTCCGGGGATGCGACCAGCCCGTGTCGCCCGCCGCGACCAGGCCGTAGATCAGCGACCCCGTACCAGCGGTGACCAGGAGCGCACCCGGCACGTCCAGGCGGGCCGGGCGCGGTGCGCGGGCGGGGACGACGGCGGGCAGGGCGAGCAACAGGGCCGCCCCTATGGGCACGTTGACGTAGAAGATCCACTCCCAGCCCGGGCCGTCGGTCAGAACCCCGCCGAGCAGCACGCCGAAGGCCGCGCCCGCGCCGCCGATCGCCGCCCACACGCCGAGCGCACGATGGCGGTCGCGGCCGTGGAAGGACGTCGTGACGATCGCGAGGGCGGCCGGCGAGAGCAGTGCGGCGCCGATGCCCTGGGCGGTGCGTCCCGCGAGGAGCGTCGTCGCATCCGACGCGAGCCCGGTGACGAGGGACGCGACCGTGAAGAGGGCGAGCCCGGCGAGCAGTGTGCGGCGCGCCCCGAGGACGTCGGCGAGCCGACCGCCGAGCAGCATCAGGCCGCCGAAACACAAGGTGTACGTCGTGACGACCCAGGTCAGGGCGGTCCTGTCCAGGTCGAGTTCGGCGGCCATGCTCGGCAGCGCGACGTTCACCACGGTGACGTCGAGCACCAGCATGAACTGGGCCAGGCAGAGGAGTGTGAGCGCCACCCAGGGGCGTGGGCTCGAGGGTGGCGGTGAGGCCGTGTGGGGCGCGGTGGCCGGGGG
>NZ_SRIC01000597.1 GCF_004684775.1 Streptomyces sp. MZ04 | reverse complement strand
GGGGCGGGCTCCTCGGCGGGACCGTTGGTCACGGTGACGACGGTCGTGCCCGTGACCGCGTCCCGCACGCTCTCTACCGTCACCGAGGCGCCGGGGGCGTGCCGGGCGGCGTTGGTGAGAGCTTCCTGGACGACTCGGTGGACGGTGCGTTCGGACTCCGTCCCGGTCAACTCGGGGCTCGTCGCGTCACCCTCGGCGCTGTACCGGACCGGCAGCCCTGAGCCCGCCGCGCGCTCGACCAGCTCCGCGACGGTCTCGCCCGCCGGGGCGAGCGGTGCGGCCTCGTCCCCCTCCTCCCGGAGCAGCCCGATGATCTCGTGCAGCCGGTCCGTGGCGTCCGAGGCGGCGACGCGGAGGTCGGCGACGGCGGCGCGGTGCGTGTCGGGAAGATCGGCGGCGACCTGCAGCGCGCCGGCGCGCACCGCGATGAGGCTCAGCTCGTGCCCGAGGGAGTCGTGCATGTCCTGCGCGATCCTGGCCCGCTCCCGAAGCCGGGCGCGATCGGCGACGATGCGCTGCTCCCGCTCCAACTGCCCGGCGCGCGCCCAGCCGGCGGCGGCGAGTTCGCGCCCCTGGCGCCAGTAGCGCCCGGCGAGCCACGGAAAGACCGCCCCGAAGAGCAACGTCCCCATCAACACGAGCCACTCGACGACGGGATCGACGCCCCGTCCGGCAATCTTGGCGGTCCCGACGACCGCGATCCCCGCGAAGGCGAAGACAGAGGGCCTGACTCGCTCGGCCCTCCGCCCCATCAGCAACGCGAAGACGGTAAGAGCACCCCCGTACGAGAGCGTGAACAGGGAAGGCGCCGCGACAAGGCCGAGGGCGGCGGCCACCGCGAAGGCGCCCAGTGGGTTCCTTCGCCAAATGGCCACGGCGACGGCAAGCGCGACAAGGCCAGCCACCTGCGCTCCCACCGACCGGGGTTCATTCAGCCCCGCCCGATCCACGCCGAGGGCAGGCAGGGCAAGCCCCACCCACACCCCCACAT
>NZ_SRIC01000596.1 GCF_004684775.1 Streptomyces sp. MZ04 | reverse complement strand
GGCCGTACGCAACGGGGGTGGCGCGGCGGGGGAGTTGTCCTGGCCGCCGTACAGCTCGGCGGCGGTCGCGAGGACGCGGAGGCAGGCGGGGCCGTCGAGGGCGGTGTGGTTGATGGTGAGGAAGAGGACGCTGGCACTGGTGGACCTGCCTGATGCGTCACCCTCTCCGGACTCTCCGGACTCTCCCGATTCTCCCGATTCTCCCGACTCTCCGGAAGCGATCACCTCCAGCCGGATCGGCGGCGACGCGCTCAGCGGCGGCGAGTCGGAGAGGGAACGGATGCGCGCCTTCTTCAGCGCGTCCCGCTCCGGCGGCGGGAACGTCACGACCTCGACGTCCGGCTCCGCCGTCAGTTCCCACTCGTAGCGGCGGCGGTACCAAGGGCCCCGCGCCTCCCGCATCAGGATGCGCGGGTGGCGGCGCAGGGCCTCGGTGAACGCGGCCTTCAGGCGGGCCGGGTCCGGGGTGCCGGGCAGGTGCACCTCGATGTGCACCGTCTCCGGCTCCTCCTCCTGGAGGCAGTGCCTTGCGACCTCGTCGACGACGGGGAACGGCACGCGCCTGGGCCGCCGTTCGGGTCCGTCCGCGTGTCGTGCCGGTTGGTCGAGTGCGGTCATCGCTCCGTGTCCTCCCCTGGTCCTGCCGGGGCGGTGCTCCCCGCGAACCCGCCCGACGCCCTTGGCCTGCGCCGCCTGAACCGCGTGGTCCGCGCGCCCGGCGGGGCCGGTTCCGGCTGTGCGGACGCGGGCCCTCGGGCGGAGATGGTCGAACTGGCGGCTTGCGGCTCACCCCCAGACGGCTCACCCCCAGACGGCTCACCCCCAGACGACTCACCTTCCGGCGATGAACCTTCCGGCGATGAACCTTCCGGCGACGAACCTTCCGACGACGCATCCTCCGTACCGGCCCCCGGCCCGCTCTCCCCGCGCTTGCGGCGCGGCAGCGGTGTCGTGCCCAGGTCCCGGTCGGGGCCCAGCGGGAGGGGTCCCGTCGAGGGGTCCGGAGCCGGTG
>NZ_SRIC01000595.1 GCF_004684775.1 Streptomyces sp. MZ04 | reverse complement strand
CCCCAAGTCCCGGCTCCCGGCGGCCGACCCGGAGGTGGGCGCGAACCGCAGCACACCATCCCCCACGGCCAGCCCGCCCGAACGGGCAGACGCACCCACGCCGTCCGCACGCCACGCGGGCAGATGGAACGGCACCGTATTCAGCTCGCCCTCGGCCACCACCAGCTTCAGCCAGTCCCGCACATAGGCCCCGCCCACGACCGCCCGCCCCGGCGGCAGCGAAAGCTGCACCGGCTGACCGTCGAGGGCGTACCCCGTGTGCCCCGGAGCGATGAAGTGCCCCGGGTAGAGCCCCGCTCCGCTCCCGTAGCTGTCGGTCAGGTCGAGCAGCGCGCACCACAGCGGGCGGTCGGGGGACCGGTTGTGCAGCCGGATGGAGACCCAGGGGCGCTCCGGCCCGCCGGGGCCCGGCGTATAGGGGCAGAGGATCTCCCCGCTGCCGTCCGGAAGCAGCTCCGTGCCGGGGTCCTCCCGCGTGTCCCACGGCCTGATCGACACCCGCACGAGGCCGTCCAGGGGTGAGGGTCGCGAGGTGAGGTCACGGAGCTGGTGCCAGCGGGTGAGGTGGACGAGGCAGTCGGCGATACGCGCCGGGTCCGCGAGCGGCAGCGGAGCCACGAACGGCGATCCGTCACGCCGCAGCACATGCGCCGACGCCCCACGGACCTCGACCCGGAAGTGCAGATCCCCGGCCTCGCGGGGAGCGCCGACCATCCGCAGCAGGGGCGAGGCGGAAGCGATGCGGTCACCCAACTCCCGTACGCGGGCAGGATCTTCGGTCCCGCTGACCACCACCGTCGCCGGTGGCAGCGCGAGCGCCGAGAGCGCCACCGGGTACGTCCGTGCAGCGGCCGGCGCCCAGTCCACCGGGTCGACCAGCGTGCGATGGCCGTGCACGTCCCGCGCCCGCACGACGGAACCACCGGGACCGGCGCCCCTCTCTGGAACAGCCTGCGGCAGCACCTGTCTCTTATACATATCTGACGCTGCCGACGAATAGCCTTGTGTAGAG
>NZ_SRIC01000594.1 GCF_004684775.1 Streptomyces sp. MZ04 | reverse complement strand
GGGGCGGGGCCGTCCCCGGGGCCGGTGGCACCCCGGGCGCCACCCCCGGTGTCGGCGCCGAGCCGTGCAGCCGCATCGTCTGCTCCTGCTGGGCGATCTGCTGCGCCACGGCCGGCGGCAGCCACCACCCCTCCTGGCGGGCGAGCCCCGACGTACCGGCGATCGAGGCGCACGCGTCGACGAGCTGTGCCGGGGTCGGCCGGGCGCTCGGCTCCTTGGCGAGGCAGGCGGCGATCAGGGGGCGCAACTGCTCGGGGCAGGCGGTGAGATCGGGCTCGTTGGAGACGATGCGATAGAGCAGAGTATGCGAGGAGCCGTCGCCGAACGGGTGCTGCCGGGTCGCCGCGAAGTAGGCCACAAGACCGAGTGCGAAGACGTCGAGGGCCGGGGTGACCTCACCGCCCATGGCCTGCTCGGGCGCCATGAAGGCGGGCGTGCCGAGGCGTACGTCCGTACCGGTGAGGGCGGTGGTGTCGGCGGCGCGGGCGATGCCGAAGTCGATGACGCGGGGGCCGTCCGCGGCCAGCAGGACGTTGGACGGCTTGAGGTCGCGGTGGATGACACCGGCGGCGTGGATGGTCTGCAGGGCCTCGGCGATGCCGGCCATGAGCTGCAGGACGGTCGGGAGGGGGAGTACGCCGTGCCGGTACACGGCGGAGGAGAGCGAGGGCCCCGGGACGTAACTCACGGCGAGCCAGGGCTCGGGCCCGTCGGTGAAACTGTCCAGGACGGGCGCGGTGTACGGCCCCTGCACGCGCCGTGCGGCGGTGACCTCCTGCGTGAAGCGCTGCCGGAACTCGGGGTCCTGCGCGTACTCCCGCCGGACGACCTTGAGCGCCACCGGCTGGCCGCCGCGCGTGTGCGACAGATAGACCATGCCCATACCGCCCTCGCCCAGGCGGGCGCGCAGTCGGTAACCGGCTATCTCGCGGGCGTCGTCCGGCGCCAGCTCGTCCATGGTGGGTCCTCCCCGAATCGTTGGGGGCCATGGTACGGAAGGGGGTTGTGGGGGTTGTGGG
>NZ_SRIC01000593.1 GCF_004684775.1 Streptomyces sp. MZ04 | reverse complement strand
TCTATCCCCTGGCCTTCGACCGCGACATGCCGGGCCTGGTCGCCGAGACCGTACGTCTGCTGCGGTTCTGGATGGACCACGGCGTACGTATCTTCCGCGTCGACAATCCGCACACCAAGCCCGTCGTGTTCTGGGAGGAGGTGATCGCCCGGATCAACAGTGCCGACCCGGACGTCATCTTCCTGGCGGAGGCCTTCACCCGGCCCGCGGTCATGCGGGCCCTGGCCCAGGCAGGGTTCCAGCAGTCGTACACGTACTTCACCTGGCGGAACACCAAGCAGGAACTGACCGATTGCCTGACCGACCTCAGCGTCGGGAGTGCCGCGTACCTGCGCCCCAACCTGTTCGCGAACACCCCGGACATCCTGCCCGGATACCTCCAGGACGGCGGCCGTCCGGCGTTCGAGGTGCGGGCGGTGCTTGCGGCCACCCTCTCGCCGAGCTGGGGCATCTACGCCGGGTACGAGCTGTGCGAGAACGACGCGGTCAGCGCGGTCAGCGAGGAGTATCTGCATTCGGAGAAGTACCAACTGCGGCCGCGGGACTGGCAGTCGGCCGAGCGCGCGGGCCGCTCCATCGTGCCCCTGGTCACCACGCTCAACGGGATACGGCGACGCCACCGCGCCCTGCAGTCACTCAGGAATCTCCGTTTTCACCGAGCCGACAACGACGCGCTCATCGTCTACAGCAAGCGCGACGGCCAGGACATGGTTCTGGTGGTCGCCAACCTCGATCCTCATCAGACCCAGGAGGGCACGGTCTCGTTGGACATGCCGGAACTCGGCCTCCACTGGCACGAGACCGTGCCGGTGCGCGACGAGCTCACCGGCGAGACCTACCACTGGGGCAGGGCCAACTATGTGCGCCTCGAGCCGGGCGGCGCGCACGTGCTGGTCGCGGTGGGGGCCACATCATGATCGTCAATGAGCCCGTCCAGGACACTTTCGAGGACACACCCGCGAAGGACCGCGATCCCGAGTGGTTCAAACGCGCCGTGTTCTACGAGGTCCTGGTCCGGTCCTTCCAGGACAGC
>NZ_SRIC01000592.1 GCF_004684775.1 Streptomyces sp. MZ04 | reverse complement strand
TCTTGGGGGTGTAGCCGGGCAGGGCGGTAAACAGCATCACGGTGGCGCAGTGGTTGAGGTTCTCGATGCTGCCCTTCAGGTGCGGGCTGTAGGGCGGCAGCACGGTGATGTCCGCGTCCAGCGCGGTCAGCGCTGTGGAGACGGTGCGAGAGAGGAAGTCACGTCCACGGTCGAAGCGGACGTGCTCGGGCAAGCCGCCGACGGGACCGTAGGGGGCGCTGCGCAGGACCGCGGAGCGCAGCGCGGCCAGAACCGAGGCGCGGGTCGGGGTACCGGGGGTGACGGCGAGGCCGGTGATGGCCTTGGTCGCGCAGTCGATGAACCACGTGACATAGGGGGCCACGAGGTCGCCGTCCGCCTCCACCCGCAGCGGGGCCTGGACGTGATCGGCCTCCCAAACATGATTACGCCACATGCGGGGGCGTTTCGCGAACACGTCCAGGGCGCGGGCGGCCTCGGGACCGTGGCGGTAGCCGGCCCACTCCCCCGCGGTCAGGTCACGGCGCACCGCGCGCAGGAACGTCGGCAGGGACGGCACGGGGTCCAGCAGCGGCACCGCCGCGGACGGAGCACCGCCCGGAACGGGTGTGGCAGGTCTCGGGTCGGATTCGGTGCTCGTCGAGGTGTCGGTCTCCTCGGGCAGCGCCGGTTCATCGGCGGTTCGGGCGCGGGCGACAAGTTCGCGGTGCACTGCGGAGGCATTGCCGTGCCAGTACGCCAGCAGCACCCGGATCTCGTCGGTGATCTCGAACCGGGCGGTACGGCGCGCTCCCGGATACGCGGCGTTCTCAGGAATGGAAGTGACCTCGGCCAACCAGCGCCACACAGTGCGCTCCGAGACGTTCAGGCACTGAGCCGTGGTACGGACGTGGGCTCGAGTGAGCCGGCGCCGGGTACGCAGGGCGAGCAGGCGGCGTACCGCAGGGGCACGCAGCGCGGTCAACGACGCGGTGTCCAGAACGGATTCAGGCCGTGGTCGTGACGGCTCTTGGGCGCTGTGGTCGGGGGTGGTCGCGGTCATCGAAGTCCTTCGGCCCGTGGGTGGGCGGTTGATCAGGGGG
>NZ_SRIC01000591.1 GCF_004684775.1 Streptomyces sp. MZ04 | reverse complement strand
ATGAGTGGCTCGTGGCCTCGGAGATGTGTATAAGAGAAGGGACGAGGGGGGCGAGGCGGGTGCGGGTCGCCGAGCGGAGGGCTGTGGCCGCGCGGTCGCGGGCGTTCGCCTTGCGGTAGAGGCGGGCGCGGCCTTCGACGGTTTCGGAGGCGCGGATGGCCACGGGGAGGCGTTCGGGGACCAGCGGGCCGAGGCGGCGGGCGCGCCACAGGGCGGCGAGTGCGGCGGCGATGGTGAGTTGCAGGGTGCCCCAGAGCCAGCCGGAGGGGATCAGGTCGAAGAAGTCGCGGTCTTCGGCGTCGGTCGCGGCGTCGTCGGAGAGTGAGGGGAGGTACCAGACCAAGTGGGGGCGGGAACCGAGCAGTTGGAGGGCGAGGGAGGCGTTGCCGTGCTCGTCGAGGCGGTCGTTGTAGAGGATGTCGGGGGCGCCGAGTACGACGGTGTCGCCTTCGCCGTCGGCGGCCGGGAGGCGGAGGAGGCTGGGCAGGCCGTCGCTTAGGTAGCAGGCCTCGGCGTCCGGGGCGAGGGTGTCGTAGCGGAGGCCGCCCGCGTCCGCGGAGCCTGCGCGCTGTGCGGCGGGCAGGGAGCAGCGGGGGGAGAGCGTCGAGTCGAGGCTGGGGGTGGCGTCGGCGGTTACTCCGGGAGCGAGGGTGCCGATCGACGGGGTGCCGGGGGTGAGGAGGACGGTGCGGCCCGCGGAGTCCTTGGTGGCCGCGTGGAGGCGCGACTGCTGGCGGTCGGTGAGCAGGTCGGGGGAGGTCACCAGGAGCGTGGTGTCCGGGCCTGCGGCGGACCGGGCCTCTTCGGAGGTGGTGACGACGCGGGTGGATACGCCACGGTCGGCGAGGAGTTCGGCGACGGCGCGGCTGCCATAGGGGTCGGCGGAACGCGGGTCGAGCCGGCCGTGCTGGGTTCCGGAGCGGACCGCGGCGATGGCGATGGCGGCCGCCAGGAGGACGACCACGGCGAGGAGGATGCCGCGGGTTCGGGTCCAGAGCTGGCGGGGGGTGGCGGCTGTCTCTTATACACAACT
>NZ_SRIC01000590.1 GCF_004684775.1 Streptomyces sp. MZ04 | reverse complement strand
CTGCGGGCCGTCTTCGACAAGCTGACCGCCAAGTTCGACAGCGTCCTGGTGATCGTGGACCAGCCCGCCTCCATCGGCGCCCTGCCCCTGACCGTCGCCCGGGACGCCGGCTGCAAGGTCGCCTACCTGCCCGGACTCTCCATGCGACGTATCGCCGACCTCTACCCGGGCGAGGCCAAGACCGACGCCAAAGACGCCGCGGTGATCGCGGACGCCGCACGGACCATGCCACACACCCTGCGCTCGTTGGAACTGACTGACGAGATCACCGCCGAGCTGACCGTGCTGGTGGGCTTCGACCAGGACCTGGCGGCCGAGGCGACCCGCACCTCCAACCGGATACGCGGCCTGCTCACCCAGTTCCACCCCAGTCTGGAGCGCGTCCTTGGCCCGCGCCTGGACCACCAGGCCGTGACCTGGCTGCTGGAACGCTACGGATCCCCGGCCGGCTTGCGAAAGGCCGGCCGCCGCAGGCTCGTTGAGGTGATCCGGCCCAAGGCTCCGCGCATGGCTGCCCGACTGATCGACGAGGTCTTCGACGCGCTCGACGAGCAGACCGTCGTGGTCCCGGGCACCGGCACCCTCGACGTTGTGATCCCGTCCCTGGCCCGTTCGCTCGCGGCTGTCCACGAGCAACGACGAGCTCTGGAAGCGCAGATCGGACAGCTGCTGGAGGCTCACCCTCTTTCCGCGGTCCTGACCTCGATTCCGGGGGTCGCGGTCAGGACCGCCGCCACCTTGCTGGTCACCGTCGGCGACGGCACCAGCTTCCCCACCGCCGCCCACCTGGCCTCCTACGCCGGCCTCGCCCCCACGACCAAGTCATCCGGGACATCGATCCACGGCGAACACGCCCCCCGAGGCGGCAACCGGCAGCTCAAACGGGCGATGTTCCTGTCCGCGTTCGCCGCCCTGCATGATCCCGCTTCCCGCGCCTACTACGACAAATGCCGGGCCAGAGGAAAGACCCACACACAAGCCCTCCTCCGGCTCGCCCGGCAACGGATCAACGTGCTGTTCGCGATACTCCGCGACGGCACCTTCTACGAACCCCGCACCCCACGCCTCGCTTGACGAAAGACATAGAGGCACCC
>NZ_SRIC01000589.1 GCF_004684775.1 Streptomyces sp. MZ04 | reverse complement strand
CCCCAGCATCAGCACGGGCGCCCGGGTGAAGCCGTACGAAGAAAGCAGCCAGGACAGCAACAGCAGCACCCCGAGCGCCCCGGCGCCGGCGCCCGCCCCGCCACCCGCGGGGACCACCGCCGCGGACACCGCGAGCAGCGCCCCCAGCGCACACACGAAGAGCAGCACGACGCCGAGCAGCAACGGCCTTGCGGAGGCGGCGAAATCGGCGAGCTCGCGGCTGGTGGAGAGCCGCCCGCGCGCCCGCACCGCGAACAGCCGGGCGCACCAGACCGCGGGCGCGACCGCCAGCGAGAGCGCCAGAGCGGTGGCGGTGGACGCCTCCCACGGGCCGTCGGGCCCGCCCGATACGGCGCCCCGCAGCAGCCCGTCGCCGAGCAGCGCGTACGCGACGAGCCAGCACGTCCACGCGCGCGTGGCCGGCAGCGCGTGGTGCGCACCGTGCGACTGCCCGGAACCCGAACGCGGTGGCGCGTACCGAAGAGCGACCCGCAGCGCGATGGCCACGGCGAGCACTCCGCCGAGCCCCACCGCGAGCCGCGCACGCCCCTCGGTCAGCTCGGACCCGGCGACGGCGAGCCCGCACACCGCTCCCGGCAGCAGCGCCAGCAGCGCCCACCCGGCGGAGCCGCCGGACGGGCGCGGCGAGGGAGCGGTCATGGGGAGGGGCCGTTCGTCGTCATCGCGGGGCACGCGCGCGTACATCTCCTCGGCGAGGGCGAAGACGTCCCGGTGCCGGTACCGCGCGGCGGTCCGGTCGGTCACCCCGTGCGCCTCGAGCCCCGCGGCGATCTCCAGCGGGTCGACGGCGCGCTCGCACAGCTCGCGGTGCCGGTGCATCAGGGCCTTCACCGGGTCGACGGCACCGCGCCGCGGGGGCCTGCCACGCTGCCCGGCAGCACCTGAAGCGGCCAAAGCCTCCGAGCCATCGGGGGCCCGCCAGGCCGCTGGCTCCGCCACGATCGCCTCCGACTCCCCGAAGGCCTCCGCCACCATGTCCGCCGAGCGGGCGTCCCACCCGGCGGCGCCTTCCGGGGCTCTCGGCGCGTCCGTCTTCTGCTGCCTCGTCATACGCCCGCCCCTCTCAACTGCCCCTGCCC
>NZ_SRIC01000058.1 GCF_004684775.1 Streptomyces sp. MZ04 | reverse complement strand
CCGATCGGCCCCGCGCCCCGATCGGTCTCGCACGGAAGGAGTTGCTGCACATGGACACGGCGCCGGCCACGGACTCCGTGCTGTGGCGCAACCGCGCCATGAGGCTGTTCGACCGCATCCCGATGCCGGTCGCGGTGTGCGCCGCCGACGGGGCGATCCTCCTGGCCAACCCGGCGATGGCGACGGAGTGGGGCACGCCGCCCGGCGCCCTGCGCGACCGCAACGTACTGGAACTGTTCCGCCCCGAGGAGAAGACGCAGGTCGTCCGGATTGTCGAGGCGCTGCGCCTGGGCCGCCGCTCCCGCTACCCCGTCGCCGTGCGCTGGGAGGCCGCCGACGGGGCGCGCCGCCACGGCGAGCTGACGGTGGAGCCGGTGAGCGACACCGCCGACGAGGTCCCCGGCCTCCTTGTGCTGCTCCGCGTACTGGGCGAGGATCCCGCCCCCGCCCCGCCGGTGGCGGCGGCCACCCCGGCCGAGGCCCGCATCCTGGCCCTGCTCGCCACGGGCGCCACCACGGCCAGAGCGGCCCGCGAGACGGGCCTCACCCGCGACGGCGTCACCTACCACCTGCGCCGCCTGACCGAGCGCTGGGGCGCGTCGAACCGGACGGAGCTCGTCGCGCGGGCGTACGCGCTGGGCGTGCTGGTTCCGGGGGAGTGGCCGCCTGTGGTGGCCTGCCCACAGGCCGGGGGTCAACCGATCGGTTGACCCGGCCGTCGACCGTCGGGGGCGGTGAACGCGGCGCCTAGGCCGACCGGACCGGGCCGGATCCGGACCCAGGATGGATGTCAGAGCGGGAACGCAGAGCTTCCCGAGCATCCCCGGTCCATCCGGCCGGTCCACCGGTCCATCCGGCCGGTCCACCGGTCCATGCGGCCGGTCCACCGGTCCGTCAGGCCGGTCCGTACGAAGGAGCCACCATGAAGAAGATGTCGCTGCGTACCCGCGTCCTCACCGGCACCGTTGCCGCCGCCGCCCTGTCCGCCGGTACGTTCGGCGCCGTCTCCGCCAGCGCCGCCACGCCGGCCGCCCCCGCCGCGGCCAAGGCCGACGCCGCCAACAAGAACGTCACGCAGACCTCGCACCTGACGATCGACGCCGCCACCGAGGCCGCGCAGGCGACGCTTGACGCCGCCGAGAAGGAGAACCAGCGCGTCTCCGTCGCCGTCGTCGACCGCAACGGCAACACCATCGTGACCCTGCGCGGCGACGGCGCGGGCCCGCAGTCCTACGAGTCCGCCGAGAAGAAGGCGTTCACCGCCGTCTCCTGGAACGCCCCGACCTCCGAGCTGGCCAAGCGCCTCGACAAGGCCCCCACGCTGAAGGACATCCCCGGCACGCTGTTCCTGGCGGGCGGCGCCCCCGTCGCCGCCAAGGGCGCCCCGATCGCGGGCATCGGCGTCGCGGGCGCGCCCTCCGGCGACCTGGACGAGAAGTTCGCCCAGGCCGGCGTGGCCGCCCTCGCCAGGTAACCGTGGCCCTGTACCCCGGCGGCACCCGCCGGCTGCCCGCGGGGGTACGGCCGCTGGGGATCGCGGTGCTCTGAGGGACCGTGCCCGGTTGGACGACCGATCCCGTCAGCCGGCGGGTACGGATGGCAGGTGTGAACGATGAACTGTGGACAGCACTACGCCGTGTGACGTGGCGTCTCGTCGGTCTTGGCGCGCTCAGCGGGCTGCTCGCGGGATATGCCGCGCTGGCGGTGGCCGAGCTGGTTTCCGCCGCGGTGCGCCCCGAGTCGGGGCCGGTGGTGGCGGTGGGCGGGGCCGCCATCGACCGTACGCCGTCCGCGGTGAAGGACTGGGCGATCCAGGAGTTCGGGACGGACGACAAGCTCATTCTGCAGTTGGGCATCCTGGGCGTACTCGCACTCGGCGCCCTCGCGCTCGGTGTCCTGGCGGCCCGCCACCGCCGCCTCGGCTCGGCCGGCGTGCTGCTGTTCGGCGTCGTCGGCGCGCTCGCGGCCACCAGCCGCCCCGATTCCACCGGCATCACGGATGCGCTGCCTTCGCTGGTCGGCTCCGTGGCGGGAGCGGCACTGCTCTACGTCCTGGCCGGGCGCCTGCGACAGCGTCCCGTCGCTTCCGAAGGGGCGGCGGCACGGGAGGACGAGGGCGAGGCAGAGGGCTGGGACCGCCGCGGTTTCGTCATGGCCGCGGCGGCCGCGGTGGCCGCCTCGACAGCGGCGGGCCTGTTGGGCCGCGCCCTGAACGGCTCGCAGGGCGCGAACGCCGTGGCCTCGCGCAACAAGGTAGTGCTTCCCGCCCCCGCGTCCGCTGCCGCGGGCGTGCCCGAAGGGGCTCAGCCGCGCGTTCCGGGAATCAGTTCGTTCGTGACGTCCAACAAGGCCTTCTACCGGGTCGACACCGCGCTCGTCGTGCCCAAGGTGAACGCCGAGACCTGGCGGCTCACCATCCATGGCAAGGGTGTCGAGCGGCCGATGACGCTTTCCTTCGACGACTTGCTGCGACGTGAGCTGATCGAGCGCGACATCACCCTGACGTGTGTCTCCAACGAGGTGGGCGGCCCCTACATCGGCAACGCCCGCTGGATCGGCGTACGACTGGCCGACCTGCTGGCCGAGTCCGGAGTCGAGCCGCCTTCGCGTGGCGGCCCCGCGGACCAGCTGGTGGCCCGGTCGGTGGACGGCATGACGATCGGAACCCCGGTGGACGACATCATGGATGGCCGCGACGCGATGCTCGCCCTCGGCATGAACGGACAACCGCTGCCCTTCGTACACGGATTCCCGGTGCGCATGCTGGTACCCGGCCTCTACGGCTATGTGTCCGCCTGCAAGTGGATCAGGGACATCGAACTGACCACGTTCGACGACTACGACGCGTACTGGGTGAAGCGAGACTGGGCCGCCAAGGCGCCGATCAAGACCCAGTCCCGGATCGACACCCCGAAGCCCTTCGCCAGGCCGAAGGCGGGGACGGTCATGGTCGCGGGGGTCGCCTGGGCACAGCACCGCGGCATCGACAAGGTCGAGGTGCGCGTCGACGACGGCCCCTGGCAGCGGGCCGACCTGGCCGCCGAGGACACGAGAGACACCTGGCGCCAGTGGTCCTTCCCCTGGAAAGCCACCTCCGGCGGCCACACGATCACGGTCCGTGCCACCGACCGCGCGGGCGACACCCAGACGGAGAAGCGCACCCGCACCATCCCGGACGGGGCCAGCGGATGGCACTCGGTCGCCGTCACTGTCGATTGAGGCTTGCGCGTACGTCCGCAACCACAACCCGTGGCGGCGGCCGTCAGGACCTCGGGGCAGTAGACGTGCCAGGACGGTGCGAACATCGTCTGGAGCACCGAGCCTCAAGTAGCCTCAACGACAGGAACACTTCATGGCATCGTCACTCCAAGTCGGTCATACCGTCCCTGAGTTCCGCCTTCAAGGAGGCCAACTGGCCGACGACGGCAGCTTTCTCCGGCGTGAGTACGAACTCGGTCAGACCCGTGGCCGACCGCTCGTGCTGGCCTTTTACCCTGGCGACGAGACACCTGTCTGCACCCGGCAGTTGTGCGCCTACTCCGAGGGCCTCGCAGAGTTCCAGGATCTCGGTGCGGACGTCTGGGGCATCAGTCCGCAGGGCCTTGAGAGCCATGAGGCCTTCGCGCGAGCTCATGGGCTGCGCATGCCCCTGCTGGCGGACACCGACCGTGCGGTGGCCCGCATGTTCGGCATAGCCGTCCCGGGGCTCGGGCTGCGCAGATCGGTCTTCCTTGTCGCGGCGGACGGCACCCTGCATTGGAAGCATGTCGCCCTCCTGGGAACGCGGTTCCAGCCCGTGGACACCTTGACCGCCCGCCTCGACGACCTCGCGGCGCGGTGAGTGCGTCTGCCGGATGGGCGTCATGACCGGGGGCCTTGGTCACTTGCACGCCCGTGAGGAAAAGGGGATCGACTACCCGTAACCATCTCTATCCGTGGATGACCGGTAGGGGACGAGACGCTCCCCAGGCACGGGTAATCGTCGGAGATGCGTTTGCGCGATCGGCGCGACGTTCTGACCACATCGCCTCCGGCTCCCGGCGGACCGCATGTCCGCCGGGAGTACGCGGACGCGGACGGGTCCGGCTCAGGGTGCCATGGCGCCGTAACCGTAGTTGGAGGTGACCGTGCCGTCAGCGGTGCGGAGGTGGGCGGTGTCGCCCTTGTCGTTCCAGATGGGGCGCCCGATGCCGTAGGAGTAGCCGCCCCACTCGGGGTGGACCTCGTTGGTGTAGACGCGGATGCGCTGGCCGGGCTGGAGCTTGCTGTTCGGGGGGAAGGTGAAGTTCTGGCCCGGGTCGTCGGCGTACAGGACCCAGCCGGAGATGTCCTGGGGTGTGGTGCCGCGGTTGACGATCTCGACGTACTCGTCGGCCTGGGTGCGCTTGACCTCGCCCTTGAAACGGACGTGATCGATGACGACGTCGGGGACGCCCACGCGGGAGAGCACCGCGACGATGTCGGCGCTGTTGGCACCGTTCTCCGGACTGATGAACTTGTTGACGATCTGTCCGTTCTGTTTGAAGCCGGTGATCACGACGGCGTACTCCTGGCCGTCGATGGTCACGCTCTCCGGAGACACCCGGGTGGGCAGGTCGACCTCGTCGTCCGGGTTCGGGCCGTCGTTCGGGGTCTCGAAGTGGTTGAACCTGAAGCTGAAGTCCCGGTCGGCGGCGTCCTGTTCGAACCGGACGCGCACCGCGAGGTCGACATCGAACCGGTTGATCCCGCCGCCCGCGAAATCCACCGATCCCGCCACCCCGCACACGGATGCGCTCCTCTCCCTTGAACCTGGTCCCTCACTCCTCCAAGGCGCGGGCGATGGGCACCGTGTCGCAGGTCTGCTGAAGCCGGACGATTTTCCCGTCGCGCAACGTGAAGAAGTGTGCGAACCGCGAGGTCACCGGTCGGCCGGCCTGGCTGACGCCCGTGTAGCGCCCGAGGACGACCACACGGTCGCCGTCCTCGTAGAACTCGTCACCGAGGGCGTGGAACTCCCGGAAGTGCGAGAAGAAACCAAAGAAGTCGCCGATGATGGCGTCGAGGCCGTCGTACACGCCACCGTTCGGGAAGTCCTCGACGACGTCCCACTGCGCGTCGTCCGCCACCACCGACCTGATGACGTCCAGATCGCCCTTCGCTCCGTAGAAGCGCTGGACGGTCTCGATCTGTGCGGAGGAACGAGCGGAGGAACGAGCTGGCATGGATCCGTCTCTCTCGCGTGGAAGACGAACGGCCCGGTGGACGCCGGGCCGCGGCCGGTCGGTGCAACGGGGACTCACGATACGTGTGTGACCGCGGGGAGTTGAGGACTGGAACCGGACACCGGCCGGGAATGAGCGTGGCGTCCTCATGCCTCGAAATCGAGGGCGAGCCCGACTTGGTGGCCACCGGCTTTGGCGTCGCCGAGTGGCTTCTGAAGCGTGTAGACAGCGACGACGTCACCGTTGTCGTCGGTCACGGGGAGGGCTTCGGGAAGGGGTGTGTCAGACCCGGGGACGCGAATGGCCAGCTGGGGCGCGCCGGTGGGGAGTTGGTTGTGGAGTTGGTCCGCGTGGGCTTGATCGGCGGCAGGTTGACGGATCCCGCGCTGGGCCCGGGTGGCCTCCCAGGCTTCAGGGGCGGAAACGATCTCGATGTTCCACTCGTTCATTCGACTCTCCGGTGCTGGTGCTGGTGCTGGTGCTGGTGCTGGTTCACGGTTCACCGCCGCAGGTTTGGCGGCAGAACGCCCGGATGCTGATCACGCCCGTTCGACGCCATCAGCACAGTCCGAACGGCGGTTTGAGATAGTCCGGCCGGGTGCCGCGATCGGCCTGGTCGCTGGGTGCTGCCATGGGAGCGAAAGTCTCCTGCGGGAGCGGGAAGTCCCAGGGCCGGCCCAGGACGAGTGCCGAGGCGAGGCGGCCGATTTCGTCGGAGCCCCGGGCGCCGTGGCCGTTCCCGCCGACCGCCACCGCCAGGGTGCGGTCCGCGTCGAGGTGACCGATGTACGGATAGCGGGTGGGCGTCTTGTCCACGACGCAGCAGGCTTCCCGTACGGAAACGGGCGCCAGGCCGGGGACCATCAGGCGCATCATCCGGGCCAGGAGCGCGCCCTGCTCTGGCGTGACTCTCTGCCCCGCGTACCAGGCGTGGGTCTCCCGCTGCGTACGCAGTTCACGTACGACGGGCTGCATGCCGGGGCCGATCCGCACGTACCACTTGCCGTCGGGATAGCGGACGGGCGGCAGCAGATAGTGCGACAGGTTCGCGTTGCCTGCGTCCTCGGGATCGACGGTCACCACGGTGGGCAGGTCCCGTAGTGGGCCGAGCCGGCCGGCGTCGACCTCGTAGAGCAGGTTGGGCTCGGTGAAGGCCCGGAGGTCGAGGGTGTGTCCGGGGGGCAGCGCACCGCTCTGGTTCAGCAGGGCGCCGGCCGCGACGAGCACCTTTTCGGCGCCGACCCTGTGTCGTCCGTCGCCGCCCGTCACCTGCAACCGCCACAGCCCGGCTGCTTCGTCCCGGCGGATACCCGTCACGGCGCCGCGCAGGATTCGCCCTCCCGAGGCGGTAGTCAGGGCGAGTTGTGCCTCCACCAGCCGACGCGGGTTGAGGTACCCGGCGCCCTCGCGCTCCAGCAGGCCGTCGACTCCGTCCGCCAGGGGTGGCACACCCAGGGCCGGGAACTCGCGGCGCAGGTCCGCGTCCGAGATCAGGTGCACGGTGACACCGTCGGCCTTGCTCGCACTGAGCATGGCCTGCGTACGGGGCCGGATCGACCCGGCCATCAGCGCGAGCGCGCCGCACTCGTGGTAGCACGTGATCCCGGACGCCGCCTCGATGCCCCGCAGGCGCCCTGCCGAACGGGAGTCCACGGCGGCCCAGAAAGGGTCCCACCCCATGCGCCGGACGATCCGCGCCTCATCATGATGGGCACCGAACTGCGCGAGACCGCCGCCTCCGCGGCCCTCGCCGTCAGGTTTCCCGGAGCCGATCACCATGACGTCGGCGCCCGCCCGGCTCAGGTACTTGGCGGCCGCCGAACCGAACATCCCCGCTCCGACAACAGCGACCTCGACGTTCTGCTGCATGATCCTCCCCGTTGCGGCCCACATTGCGATCGGTGCCCTCTCCCGCCCGACTGCCCGGCGGCGCGGAAGCACCACAGGGCAGGGGTAAGGGGGCAGCAGCGCTACTCGGGGCGCGGCAAGCTGCTCGGCCAGCGGTCGACCTGGTAGTAGCCGGGATCGAGCTCTCAGTACAAGGCAACCCGCCAGGGGAGCTCGCCCTCTTCGGCAGGTACTCCCCCCACGATGCGCGTGGCGCGAGGCGGCGCGCCGGCCGTATAACACGCGACAGGGACACCCTTGGCGTCGTTCACGACGAGGGTGCCGGGGATCGCCTCCCCCTCGCCCATGATCACTGCCGGACGGTCGCCGTCGTACCGCAGAGCCAGTTGGGCCACATCTTCCGAAGGCGCGGCGGCATCTTTCTGGGGCTTGCGCAGGTCTTCGGGGAACGACGCGGAGTCGGTCATGCTCCTCCTCAAGGACGATCTCGCGGGACCGGGACGGAACTCCCGATCCGGTACCTGCCAGACCCTTCCCCACCGCCGCCTGGGCAATCTCCTGACGCGCCGAATGATCAGCCAGCCGGACGGCACTTTCCCACGGGCCGTATGCCTCCTGAAGCGCTGCACCAACTCCGAGGCGGTACTGACCGTCCGCTCCTGCCGTCCGGACGCCGTCTTCAACAACGGCGTCGCCATCACCTCGGGCCTGCGCGTCGACGCGCACACGCAGATTCAAGTCGCCCGGTACGGGCCCGGCAGCAACCTCATGAGCCTGATGAACGTGCTGCCGCTCGTCGACCCCCTCCCCGGCCGATCCCGCCTCGCTCAGGGCCTTGCCGCCGCCGTCCGGCACTGGCACAACCTGCCGGGTCTCCCGCGCCCGCGGCGCTGGGCCGAACAGTCCCTGCTCCTGCTGGCCATGCAGGACACCGACAACTCCCTGACCCTGCACGGCCGCCGCGGCCCCTTCGGCCACCGCCTCACCAGCCGCCAGGGCGAGCCGCCCAGCCCCGCCTGGCTACCCCAACTCCACACGCTCGCCCGGCGCCTGGCCGAGCAGGTCGACGGCGCCGCATTCGACGTCCCCGGGAACTGGCTCAACCGTCCCAGCACCGGCCACCTGGTCGGCGGCTGCGTGATGGCCGCCTGCCCGGCCGACGGCGTGGTCGACCCCTATCACCGCGTCTTCGGCCACCCCGGCCTGCACGTCATCGACGGATCGGTGCTCCCCGCCAACCCCGGCACCAACCCCGCCCTCACCATCACCGCCCTCGCCGAACGAGCCACCGCCCACTGGCCGTCCGCCGGCACCTGCGACCCGAGGCCACCGCTCGCCGGCACCGACCACCCCTGATCAAGCACCCGGGCGCCCCCGCGACGCCGTACCCCGCACGCTCCTGCCCGCAGAGGAGAACGAGCGCCATGCCCGCCACCGCCATTCCCCGAGCCCCGGGACACCTCCCCCTCCTGGGCCACAGCCTGCGCCTGCTGCGCGATCCCCTCGCCTATCTGCGCTCACTGCCCGCGCACGGAGACCTGCTGCGCCTCCGGTTCGGGCCGGTCGGTGCGGTCATCGTCTGCAGCCCCGAACTGACCCGTCAGGTCCTCGTCGACGACCGGACCTTCGACAAGGGCGGCCCCATGTTCGAACGGGCCCGCGAGGTACTCGGCAACGGCCTGGCCACCTGCACCCACGACGACCACCGCAGACAACGACGCCTGACCCAGCCGGCCTTCCACCCCCAGCGCATCCCGCTCTACGCGCAGACCATGACCGAGCAGATCGGCCGCCTGACCGACCGCTGGCGCGACGGGCAGACCATCGACGTGCTCACTGAGACCCGCGCCATCGCCGCGCGCACGGTGGCCGCAACGCTCTTCTCCGACATGCCCATCAACCGTTCCATCGGCGAACTCATCGACGACTTCACCGTCCTTGGCGCCGTCGCCCACCAGCGCATGTTCACCCCGCCCCCGTTCGACCGGCTCCCCACACCGGGCAAGCGGCGCTACCAACAGGCCATCACCCGCCTGCACGACACCATCCGCCAGATCATCGACGCCCACCGCGCCGGCGGCACAGACCACAACGACCTGCTCTCCATCCTCTTGACCAGCCGCGACCACGACCCCCACGCGGCACAGCGCTCCCAACTGTCCGAGAGTGAAGTCATCGACCAGATCGTCACCTTCTACATCGGCGGCACCGAGGCCACGGCCGCCACCGCTGCCTGGGCGCTGCACCGGCTCGGCGAACGCCAGGACATCGAAGACCGCCTCCACGCCGAACTCGACGCCGTCCTCGGCACACGGCCGGCCACCTACGACGACCTGCCCCAACTCCCGCTCACCGGCCGCATCATCACCGAAACACTGCGCCTGTATCCGCCGCTGTGGCTGATCACCAGGACGACGACCAAGGACACCCTCCTGGGCGGCCACCGGGTCCCGGCCGGCACGGTGATCGTCTTCAGCCCGTACCTCCTCCACCACCAACCAGACGTCTTCCCCGACCCCGACCGCTTCGACCCCGACCGCTTCGCCCCCAGCAGCACGGACCCACACAACCCCTCCGGCAGCCGGCGCACGGCCCCACGACAGGGATCCCTGATCCCCTTCGGCGGCGGCGCCCGCAAGTGCATCGCCGACACCTTCGGCGCGACCGAGGCTGCCCTGGCCCTGGCCACCATCACCGCCCGCTGGCAACTGCGCCCGGTCCCCGGCCCTCAAGTACGGCCCTCCCGCGGCGTCATCTTCAACCCGCGCGACCTGCGCATGCGCATCTCGGCACGCACCGCCCACTCGGCGTGAAGCGGGCAACCGAGGGCGGCCGGGCCGGGTGCGGCTCCACGCCCATCTCATACCTACCGGCGGGGGTGCCCCGAGCGGCCGTTGCCCCGCGGTGAGGTGTTCCCGATCCTGGAGCGTTCCTACCCCCTTGTGATGCAACGTCACGAAGTGGATCGGCTACGCTTCGTACATGACCAGTTGGAGCTATGAGGACGCTGGCCGACCCACGGACCCGCTGCAGATCAGGAGCCTTTCTCCCACGCCCGAGGAGCCGAAGCCAGGCTCACAGTGGAAGGTCGCCATCAAGGCGGAGGCCGAGGAAACCATCGGGTCAGGCGCGTACTTCGACCTCACCTGCAAACTGGGCATGGTGAAACTGCTTCGGAAGCGGTACGACCTGTTCGCCTGCCTGCGTGGTGAGTACCCGGAGATTCCCCTGACCCTGGATGCCGGTGCCCCGGAGGGGAGCATCGACAAGGGCAGCGTTGAGATGACGCTGGCCCTGGACCTGCCCCGCGAGGTTCCCCAGGCGAAGTTCAAGATCGAAGCCATCGGCTACACCGCCGACGATGACGACCTGTGCCACTTGGTCATCGACGTCGACTTCGGCCCCACCTCCTGAGAAGCCCGGGTCGCCGGGTTCCCCGAGGGGCCGGGCGTGTCCGACGCCGCGCCCAAGGGCAGCGCTGGGTGGTTGTGCACCACCCAGGTGATTCGCTGCTGGCCAGGCCGTACGACGGGGCCTTCCGTCCGGATGTCATGCGGACGCACCGCTGTGCTGCCGCCGATTCCGGTCACCGCGCAGCGCTCATCTCGTGACGGACGCCCGCCTGCCCTGTGGTGCCCGGCCGAAGGAGTGCCGGGCACCACAGGGACACGGCGCCGTCATCTTCGGGTCGGCCACATCTGCACCAGTGCGGCCCCCTCGGAATGCCAGCCCAGACGCATCGCGTACTCCCCGGGTGGCACCACGAAGACCTCGGGGACGGCCCCGGCCGTCAGCTCGTCCACCCCGAGCACGCCACTGGGCAGCGTCCAGGCCGCGGTCGTAGTCCGTGGCCACTGCTCCCCGTCGATCGCGGCCGGGCCATCCCACAGTTCCAGCCGGAGCCGGGCCCGCACCAGGTCCTCTTCGCTCTCGAAGACCAGGGCCGACTCGCCCACACCGGCCCAGGCGCTGGGTCGCCCCGCGTCGGGGAGGCTTTCGTCCGCCTCCGCGTCGGCGAGTCCGAACAGGTGGCAGTCGACACGGACTTCGAGATCTGTGCTGTTCACCAACCGAGCCATACGGTCTCTCCCTACTGGCATTCGGCATGAGCCATCCTCCCCCGGGAGTATCTCGCCGGACAGCGCTTAGGTACGTAGCTGATGGCGGCCGCGTCGTGGATCACGCCTGCGGTTGCCTGCACCAGCGCCACTGACATGAGCTGGAGCAGGCTGAGTGAGTCCAGCGCGGCGGCGAGGGGCAGGGTGATGAGGACCGCCGCGCAGACCAAGTCCGTGTAGATCATGAGTGGTCGCTTACGGACCCGGTCTGCCAGCGCTCCGGCATGGAGCGCGACGAGGACGTTGGGTACCTGGGTGAGGAACGTCAGCAGCGCCACCTGGGCCGGTGCTCGCCTCCAGCTCGACCACGGCCAGGTAGGGGATGGCGACGCTGCTGACGGAGCCCCCGGCCACGCTTCCCGCCTCGCCCAGCAGGTAGAGCCGGAACGACCGGTGGTGCCAGAGCGAGGGCGCCCCTGCCACGCCCGCGATGGACGGGGCAGGTGTGGAGCGGGAGGGGGGCTTCTCGGAGACGGTCACGAAGCGTCTTCTCCGTTTGCTCGCGGGCGGTTGCGGTCGCGTCAGCATGACCCGTTGGCTGGCCGCCAGGGCCGTGGGATGCCCATCGACTAGGCCATTGGCTCACTTGGAGAAGCTTCAGTTGAGCCGGGTGGCCGTCTAATGGTGTGATGAGTCTGTCGATGGCGCTGCGGACTCCGCGGCGCCTTCTTTGTGTCTGGTGCCGAGAGGGGCGGGAAGCTGTGCTGAAGAGGGTGTTCGTGGCTCCGGATCCAGGGCGGCTTCGGCTGTTCAGCGCTTCCCGGGCGGTCGCCGGCATTTCTTTGGCCGTCGCTGTGTGTGGCCTGGTGGGGCACTCCCTTGAGGCGGCCATTGTCGGAGGACTGGCGGCACTGCTCGCACTGTTCACAGTGACCGATCCGACCGTACGCGGTCAGGTAGTGACCACTGCGTTGTTGCCGGCGGTTGGTCTTCCAGTGCTGGCTCTGGCTGCTGGGTTGCACGACTACCCCCTGGTGCGAGACGCAGCCTTCCTTGCAGTGGTCGGGGCGGGCGTCTACGCGCGGCGCTGGGGGCCCCGGGGGCACGCCCTCGGGGTATTTGCCTTCATGACCTTCTTCGCGGCGCAGTTCCTGCACACTGTCCCGGCTCAACTTCCTGAGCTGTGTATGGCGGTAATCCTCTCGCTGTGTGCCTCGTCGATTGTCCGGTTCGGTGTGTGGTGCTACGAGCGGGGACGGCTGGTGGCTGCGGCGCCTGCACTGTCGCAAGGGCGAGGTCTCAGCCGGGTGACCACGCGGCAGGCCGTGCAGGCCGCTGCTGGGGTGGCGTTCGCGCTCGGCGTGGGGCAGATGCTGTCCGATCAGCGGTGGTACTGGGCGGTGGGTGCGACTTGGTGGGTGTTCGTCAACACCGTGTCGCGCGGTGAGACGCTGGTGCGAGGGTTCCGTCGGGTGCTAGGGACCGTGGCAGGCATCGTGGTGGGGTTCGTTGTAGCGATTCCAGTGCATGGGGCGGCTGTGCCGACGGCCCTGGTCGTAGCAGCAAGTGTCTTCGGGATCTTCTACACCGCGGCCGTCTCCTACAGCTGGATGATGTTCTTCGTGACCGCGATGGCCTCGATGCTGTACGGCCTGCTGGGGGTCCTGGACACCTCGCTCTTGGGGTTGCGTGTCGCGGAGACCGCGGTCGGCGCACTCGGGGCTGTGCTCGCCGTGCTGCTTGTGCTGCCGGTCACCACCCATGCCGTCACCGACGAGTGGATCCGCCGTGCTCTGCGTTGTGTTCACGCTTGCACGGCTGAGGCCGCCGCTCGCCTCGCCGGAACTCCAGGAGCTGACCCCGGGCCTCGAGTCGCCGAGCTGGAGGCGCTCCTGACGCGCGTGCGTCTGGCAGTGTCGCCGCTGGTGCATCCACTGCACTTTGGCCGAGAGAGGAAGGCGCGTGCCCGCGAGGTGCTGGTGCTACTGGATGCCTGTGCGCAAGAGGTACGGTCCCTCGCCGCGGTTGCATCGGATCCAGACGCCTCACACGATGCTCGGCTCTCGGCCGCGTGTTGGAGGGTGGAAGCGGCGGTGGAAGCTCTGACTTCTCCTAGTGGCGCAGGGCGAGCGAGAGGTCCGCAGCCGTCCGTTCAGCAAGCCATAGGTCACCCGGCCCTCGCGCACCTACATGGCCTGGAGCGGGCGCTCGCCGCGATGGCCGTGCCCCTGCAACGCGAGGAATCGGCATACCTGAGCGGCGCGCGGTAGCTGGTGGTGCCTCTAAAGGGTGTTGCACAAGGCCGTGGACTGGGCATCTCCGGTGTATGGCGCCTACCGCCACACCCCGGAGGAACTCGTCTTCGGCGCCCGGCTCGCCTGGCGCAACGCCGCCCGGTGCATCGGGCGTCTGTACTGGCGTTCCCTGCGTGTCATCGACCGCAGGGAAGTGACCGGCGCCGATGACGTCGCCGCCGCCGCGGCGGAGCATCTGCGGGAGGCCGTGCGCGACGGGCGGCGGATCAGGCCCGTCATCACCGTCTTCGCGCCCGACGCCCCGGGGCGCCCGGGGCCGCGCATCTGGAACGAGCAGCTCATCCGGTACGCCGGGTACGAACGCCCCGGCGGAGGCGTCACCGGTGACCCGCGCAACGTCGGCATCACCGCGCTCGCCCGCCGCCTCGGCTGGCCCGGCGGCCCCGGCAGCGCCTTCGACGTACTGCCCCTGGTGATCCAGGGAACCGACGACAAGCCGCGCTGGTTCCGGCTGCCGCCCGACGCGGTGCTCGAGGTGCCGATCGAGCACCCCGAACACCCCCGGTGGGCGTCGCTCGGACTGCGCTGGCACGCCGTGCCCGCGATCGCCTGCATGTGCCTGGAGATCGGCGGCGTCTGCTACCCGGCCGCGCCCTTCAACGGCTGGTACATGGGCACCGAGATCGGCGCCCGCAACCTCGCCGACAGCGACCGCTACGACCTGCTGCCGCGCGTCGCCGAGCTGCTCGGCCTCGACACCGCCAGCGACCGCTCGCTCTGGAAGGACCGCGCCCTGGTCGAGCTCAACCGCGCCGTGCTGCACTCCTTCGACCGGGCGGGCGTCACCATGACCGATCACCACACCGAGTCCCGCCGCTTCCTCACCCACTTGGGACGCGAGGAGAGCAAGGGCAGGACCGTGGGCGCCGACTGGTCGTGGATCGTGCCGCCGCTGTCCGGCAGCGCGACACCCGTCTTCCACCGCACGTACGACACCGTCGAGCGGCACCCCGCCTATGTCCACCACCCGGAGGCACTCGCCCGGACGCGCGGCGAATCAGGCGACGCGTTGGTCTAGACCGACTGCTAGCGTCGGCCGCAGCAGCGCCGCCGACGTGGCCGCGGCGCTCTCCGGTCGAGAGGGGCACGCAGTGGTGGGCAGGCACGACGACAGGCAACGGGCGTACATCGGGTCCTTCACCGCGGCGGGCGGTGCCGGCATCCTCACGGCCGCCGTCGACACAGACAGCGGCGCGCTGACCGTCCTCAGCGCCACGGACACCCTCGCCGACCCCTCCTACCTCGCGCTCTCGCCCAGCGGCGACACCTTGTACGCCGTCAGCGAGACCTCCGACGGCGCCGTCGCCGCCTTCCGTCTGGACGGCGACAAGCCCGAGCGGACCGGACCCCAGGTGCTCGCCGACGCCGCGGCGCCCACCCATCTCGCCCTGGTCAACGGCCATGTCCTTACCGCGAACTACGGCTCCGGCAGCGTCACCGTCGTGCCCATCCGCCCGGACGGAACGCTCGCCCCCGCCCCCTCCGGCGTCTTGCGGCACACCGGCTCCGGGCCCCACCCGCAGCGCCAGCAGGGCCCGCACGCCCACGAGGTGCTGCCCGATCCGAGCGGCCGCTGGGTGGTGAGCGTGGACCTCGGCACCGACTCCGTACGCGTCTGCGCGCTCACCGACGCGGGCGCGCTCACCCTCCACCGCGAGGTCGCGCTGCGGCCCGGCTCCGGCCCGCGCCATCTCGCCTTCCACCCGCGCGGCGACCGCGCGTACGTCCTGAACGAACTCGCGCCCACCGTCACCATCTGCACCTGGGACGCCGCCGACGGCGCCCTGAGGCCGCTCGGCGAGGCCGCCGTGCTGCCGGGTCCCGCGGACGGCGACGGCGAGGCCCATCCCTCCGAGGTCGTCGTCGCGCCCGACGGCCGGTTCCTGTGGACCGCGACCCGCGGTCAGGACGTCATCTCGGTGCTCGCGCTCGACGAGGCGGGCGAGCGGCCACGGCTCACGGCCACCGTGCCGTGCGGCGGCCACTGGCCGCGTGACCTGGCCATCGACCCGTCGGGGAGGTTTCTGTACGCGGCCAACGAGCGGTCCGGCGACGTGACCTGGTTCGCGATCGACCCGGAGACGGGCATCCCGCGGCGCGCGGGTGCCATCGAGGCGCCTGCCGCCTCCTGCGTGATCTTCGGCTGAGCAGTCCAGGGGGTTCAGGCGGTCCAGGTACGCCGATGGGCCCGCCCCCCGGTCAGGGGGCGGGCCCATCGGCGTAACGGCATCAGACCCGCATGCGCGGCGCGGTCAGTGGACCGGCGCGCCCGACGGCTGCTGGGGGGCGATGCCCAGCGCCGCCGCGTACTTCGAGAGTGCCAGCTTGCCGATCGCCGGGTAGGCGCCGAGCGACTCCGCGACGGAGCAGCCCGCCTCCTTGGCGGCGCCGTCGAGCAGGCTCGCGTCGATCTCCGGGCCGATCAGGTACGGGGCGAGCGCCAGCTGCGTGGAGCCGGAACCGCGCAGCTGTTCGGCGGTCGCCGCGATGGCGCCCTCCTGGTCGAGCGCGGCGGCCATCACCGGCACCGCGAGGCGGGCCGCGAGCAGCATGCCGGTGATCCCGGCGGCCTGCACGGCCTCCTCGCCGCCGACCGTGGCGAGGACGATGCCGTCCGCCGCGGTCGCCACCGTGAACAGGCGGGCGCGGTCGGCGCGGGCCAGACCGGCCTCCGAGAGGCGCACGTGCAGCGCCTCGGCGAGCAGCGGGTGCGGGCCGAGCACGTCGGTCAGCTCGGCGGGCGCGCGGCTGTCCATCACGGCCTGCCGCACGCGCCGCATCAGCGCGTTGTCGGGGCCCGCGAGGAGGGGCACCACGACGGCGACGGGGCCGTCGGGCTCGGCGACCTCCGCACCAGCGGCGCGCGCCTGCTCATAGCGTGCGGTGCGCTCGGCGGAGGCGTGCGCGAGCACGGACTGCAGCGAGGGGAACTCCGGGAACGAGACGGTCGTCGCGTCCTCGGTGCCGTCGAGGTACCCGATACGGGCGTCGAGGCCGGGCAGCTCGGAGCGGGCGATGCTCACGACCTCCTCGGCGAGGCTGCGCGTGGCGGTGCTGGGTACGCCCGGTACGGCGAGGACGAGCGCGGGCGCGTTCTCGGGAGCCGCAACGGGCTCCGGGCGGCGGTGCCGACCGGGCTGGCGGGGTCGCGGCATTCGTACGGGCAGGCCTGATGCGGGCCCGGTGGGGGAGCTCATGGCCCCGCATGCTACTGGTCTCAGGGGCCGCACTGTTCGGGGAGGGTGCAGGTGGGCGGTATACGTCCGGTTTTGTCTTATGAGTTACGTAGAGGTCAACTGTCGCCCTCTGTGTGCACGGTGAGCATGTGCGGATCGAGCGGCAGCCGGAGCCGGTCCGCGGCGACGTCGGCGGCGATGCGCACCGCGCCGTCGAGCGGGTCACCGGCGGCCGTGACCTGGCGTGCGGAGGGCAGTTGCTTCGCGAGTTCGGCGCGCAGGGGCGTCAGGAGCGGCTCGCCCATCTTGAACAGGCCACCGGTCAGGGCGACTTCGCGGACCGTGCCCGCAGCGGGCGGCGGGCAGGCGGCCGCCGCCGTCTCGGCGATGTGCGCGGCGGCGTCGCGCAGGATGCCCGCCGCGACGGGGTCGTCCGGCGCGCAGCGCGCCACCTCCGGCGCGAACGAGGCGAGCACGGCCGGCCGGTCCGTGCGCGGGTAGAGCTGCCCCGGCAGACCAGGCAGCGGGCCGAACAATTCCTCGGCGCGGGCCCGCAGCGCGGCCGAACCGCCGCGCCGCCCGTCGAACGCCCGCATCGCCGCGTCGAGCCCCGCGCGGCCGATCCACGCGCCGCCGCCGCAGTCCCCGAGCAGATGCCCCCAGCCGTCGGCCCGCCGCCAGGACGCCAGGTCCGTGCCGATCGCGATCATGCCGGTGCCCGCGGCGACGACCGCGCCGGGACGGTCACCGAGCGCACCCGCGTACGCGGTGACGGCGTCCGCGGCGAGCGCGAGGCGGCGTACGCCCAGGGACTGGCGCAGGGCGGACGGCAGTTCGGCGCGGAGCTCGCCGCCGAGGGTCGCCATGCCCGCGGCGCCGACGGCGACGGCCGAGAAGCTGCCGCAGCCCGCACGCTCCAGCAACTCCTTCGCCATGGGCAGGAGTTGCTCGAGGAAGTGCGAGGCGTCGATGCCGCGGGGCCCGGTGCGCACCGGCTCCTCGGAGCTCAGCCGCACGGACGGCACCGAGCCGTCCGGCACGGCGATGCCCGCCCGCAGTCCCGAACCCCCGGAGTCCACACCGAGGACGTAGGACCCCGCACCGGGATCCGTCACGGCAGCCGCCAGTCCACCGGCTGTGCGCCCTGCTGGACCAGAAGTTCATTGGCCCTGCTGAAGGGGCGTGAGCCGAAGAAGCCGCGGTCCGCCGACATGGGTGAGGGGTGCGAGGACTCCACCGAGGGCAGCGGGCCGAGCAGCGGCCGCAGATTGCGGGCGTCCCGCCCCCACAGGATGGAGACGAGGGGCCGCCCGCGCGCGGCGAGCGCCTTGATCGCCTGCTCGGTGACCTCCTCCCAGCCCTTGCCCCGGTGCGCCGCCGGGCGCCCGGGGGCCGTGGTGAGCGCCTTGTTGAGCAGCAGGACGCCCTGCTGGGTCCAGGGCGTGAGGTCGCCGTTCGACGGCGGCGGGAGCCCCAGGTCGCTGCCCATCTCGCGGTAGATGTTGATGAGGCTGCCGGGCAGCGGACGCACCTCGGGCGCGACCGAGAACGACAACCCCACCGCGTGCCCCGGTGTGGGGTAGGGATCCTGGCCGACGATCAGCACCCGCACCTCGTCGAAGGGCTGTTGGAACGCGCGGAGCACGTTCGGCCCGGACGGGAGGTAGGTGCGTCCCGCGGCGATCTCCGCGCGCAGGAAGCCGCCCATCTCGGTGATCTTTCCGGCGACGGGTTCGAGGGCCTTCGCCCAGCCCGCCTCGACGATTTCATGCAAGGGTCGTGGTGCCACGGCGTCACCCTACTGCCGTAACGGGGGCGTCGATCAACCGATGGCCGCCGCCCTGACGCACAGTACGTCCGGCAGGTGCGAGGCCAGCTCCTGCCAGCTGTCGCCGTCGTCCGCCGACGCGTACACCTCGCCGTTGCGATTGCCGAAGTACATGCCCGCCGGGTCCTGGCCGTCGCTCCACATCGCGTCCCGCAGCACCGTGCCGTAGTGGTCGCCCGAAGGGAGGCCCGCGCTGAGCGGCTCCCAGCTCTTGCCCGCGTCGCTCGTGCGGTAGACGCGGCATCGGTGGTCGGCGGGGACCCGGTCGATGTCGGCGTTGATCGGGAAGACATAGGCGGTGTCCGCGCGGTGCGGGTGGGCGACGACGGCGAAGCCGAAGGTGGAGGGCAGCCCCTCGCCGATGTCCGTCCAGTTCGCGCCCGAGTCGTCGCTGCGGAACACACCCCAGTGGTTCTGCAGATACAGGCGGTCCGGGTCGGCCGCGTCCCGGGCCACCTTGTGCACGCACTGGCCGAACTCCGGGTCGGGTTCGGGCAGGAAGACCGCCGAGACGCCGTGGTTCGACGGGGCCCAGCTGCTGCCGCCGTCCAGCGTGCGGAACACTCCGGCGGTGGACACGGCGACCGTCACCGCGTCCGCGTCACGGGGGTCGGTCAGGACCGTGTGCAGGCCTTCTCCGCCGCCGCCCGGCACCCACTTGTCGCGGGTGGGGTGCTCCCAGAGCGGGCGTACGAGTTCGAAGGTCTCGCCCCGGTCCCGCGACTTGTACAGCGCCGCCGGTTCCGTACCCGCGTACACGACGTCCGGTTCGGCGGCCGCGGGGTGCAGTTGCCAGACGCGCTCCAGGGAAGCGCCGGTGTCCTTGGGGAACTTGACGGCCGCCTTGGCGGGCTCCGTCCAGGTCCTGCCGAGGTCGTCGGAGTGGAAGACCGAGGGGCCGAAGTGGGAGCTGTCGCCGCCCACCAGGAGCCGGGGGGTTTCGCCGCGGGTGTCGATGGCCACCGAGTAGATGGCCTGGGCGTTGAAGTACGGCTTGTCGTCGAACTGCCAGGTGCCGGCGCCACCGCGTTTGCGGCCGATGAAGAGACCTTTGCGGGTGCCTACGGTCAGGATGATGTCGGCCATGGGTGGCCACCTCCGGACGTCGTTGTCTCAGGTATCAGCCAGTCTGCACCTCGGCACTGACAGTCACCCGCGCCCGGGACGTCCTCGCAGGTCGGCGGGGGTGTCCAGCTCGCCGGCCACCTCCGCGATCGTCTCCGGGCCGACCCGGCAGCACCCGCCGATCAGCCGCGCCCCCGCATCCCGCCAGCCGGTGACCCGGCCCGCGCTGAAGCGCTGGGGCCCCTGCCACCTCTTGGCAGCCGCGTCCCATGTCTCGCCGCTGTTGGGATAGACCACCACCGGCTTTCCGGTGATCCTCGCGGCAAGGCGCACCGCCGCGTCCGCGTCACGGGGGTCGCAGCAGTTGACGCCCACCGCGAGGATCTCGTCGGCGTCGGCCGCGAGCGCGAAGGCCTCGGTCAGCGGCTGGCCCGCGCGGGTGAAGCCGCCGGAGACCGTGTACGAGAGCCATGCGGGGACGCCCAGGCCGCGGACCGCGCGCAGCAGCGCCCGCGCCTCGTCCGTGTCCGGCACCGTCTCCAGGGCGAGGACGTCCGGCGCCGCGTCCGCAAGGACCTCCAGGCGCGGGCGGTGGAAACGCTCCAGCTCGGCCACGGTCAGGCCGTAGCGGCCGCGGTACTCCGAGCCGTCGGCGAGCATCGCCCCGTAGGGCCCCGCGGAGGCGGCCACCCACACCTCCCGGCCGACACCCGCCCCCGCGCCCCGCGCCAACTCCACGCTCAGGCGCAGCAGTTCGGCAGCGCCCGCCGAGTCGACGCCCTGCTCGGCGAAGCCCTCGAACGTCGCCTGATAGCTCGCCGTGGTGGCGATGTCCGCGCCCGCCTCGTAGTACGCCCGGTGCGCCGCCGCGATCGCCTCCGGCTCGTCGGCCAGGAGCCGCGCCGACCACAGGGCGTCGCCCAGGTCGTGCCCGGCGGCCTCCAGCTGGTTGGAGAGGCCGCCGTCCAGCACGAGCGGGCGGCGGGTCAGGGCATCCGCGAGTCTCACGCCGTCGACGCTAGCCGAGGCGCGGGCAGGGGGAAGTGGCACGCGACCTGGTGTCCCGTGCTGTTCGGGGTGCTCACCGGCGGGTCCGTGGTCGAGCACACCTCCTGGGCCACCGGGCACCGGGTGCGGAAACGGCAGCCCGAAGGGGGCTTCGCGGCCGACGGTGTCTCGCCCGCCAGGGGCGTGCGTTCCAGGCCTGCCGCCGCCTCGGGGTCCGGCAGGTTGACCGTGTCGAGGAGCCCGCGCGTGTAGGGGTGCAGCGGATGGGCGTACACCTGCTCGGCGGGGCCCGACTCCACCAGCTTGCCGAGGTACATCACGCCGACCGTGTCCGCCAGATGACGTACGACGGCCAGGTCGTGCGAGATGAACAGATAGGTCAGGCCGCGTTCCCGCTGCAGCTCCCGCATCAGGTTCAGGATCTGCGCCTGGACGGACACGTCGAGCGCGGAGACCGGCTCGTCGGCGACCACCAGATCGGGGGAGAGCGTCAACGCCCGTGCCAGGCCGAGGCGTTGCCGCTGCCCGCCGGAGAACTCGTGCGGATAGCGGTGCACGGCACCGCGCGGCAGGCCCACCGCGTCCAGGAGTCGGGCGATCCGCTCCTCCTGCTCGGCCCGGCTGCCGACGCCCTGGATGACCAGCGGCTCCCGCAGGATCTCCCCGACCCGCATGCGGGGGTCCATGGCGGCCGTGGAGTCCTGGAACATCAGCTGTACACGCCGCCGGTGCGCCCGCCGCTCGGCCCGTGACATGTCCGCCGGGTCGCCGCCGTCGAAGCGCACGCGCCCCGCCGTCGGCTCCTCCAGGCCCGCGACGATCCGCCCGAGCGTCGTCTTGCCGCACCCGGACTCGCCGACCATGCCGAACGTCTCGCCCCTGCGGATCTCCAGGGACACCCCGCCGACCGCGCTGACCGTGCCCCGGCGGCGCGAGAAGGCGCCGCCCTTGAGGGGGAACTCCTTGACCAGCGCGTCGAGTTCGAGGAGTACGTCACCGGGGGCGCCGGGGGCGGGCACGGCCGCCGGGAGCACGACCTCGTCCTCGGACGCGTCGTCCGGCACCGGGTGGAAGCACGCGAACCGGTGCGCTTGGTTCTTTTCGCCCCCCACTTCGCCCCCCACTTCATCGTCCGCGAGCGGTGGTTCCTGTGTGCGGCACTCGTCCGTGGCGAAGGTGCAGCGGGGCGCGAACCGGCACCCCGTGGGGCGCACCGCGAGGTTCGGCGGCAGGCCGGGGATGGTGTGGAGCTCGGTGCCGTTGTCCGCGGCCCGCTCGGGGAGGGAGGCGAACAGGGCCTCCGTGTAGCGGTGCCTCGGTCTGGCGAACAGGCCGCGCACGTCGGACTGTTCGGCGACTTTCCCCGCGTACATCACCGCGACGCGGTCGACCCGGTTGGCGATGACGCCCAGGTCGTGGGTGACCAGGATCATCGCCATGCCGAGCCGCTGACGCAGGCCGTCGATCAGCTCCAGGATCTGGTGCTGCGTCGTCACGTCGAGCGCGGTCGTCGGCTCGTCGGCGATCAGCAGCTTCGGCTCGCAGACCAGGGCCATGGCGATCGCGACGCGCTGGCGCATGCCGCCCGACAGTTGGTGCGGATACGCCTTCATGCGCTCGGCGGGCTGTGGCATGCCGACCAGGCGCAGCATCTCCTCGGCGCGTGCCCAGGCTTCCTTCCTGCCCAGACCGGTGCGGTGCAGCAGGAGCGGCTCGGCCACCTGCGCGCCGATCGTCATCGTGGGGTTGAGGGAGGTCAGCGGGTCCTGGAAGACCATGCCGATGGTGTTGCCGCGTACGTCCTGAAGGACGGGCGCGGGGGCCGCGGCCAGGTCCGTGCCGTCGAACAGGACGCGTCCGCCGGTGACTTCGCCGCCGGGCGGCAGGAGTCCGAGGACGCTGAGCGCGGTCATCGTCTTGCCGCAGCCCGACTCGCCCACGACGCCCAGGGCCTCGCCGGGCGCGAGTTCCAGCGAAATGCCGTCGAGGGCGTGGACGGTGCGCTCGCGCGAGGCGATGTCGACGCGCAGGTCTTCTATCGTGAGCAGAGGCTCGGTCATATCTGTTTCTCCCTTACTTCCGCAGCCGCACTTCGAACGCGTCCCGCAGCCCGTCGCCGATGAAGTTGAACGCGGCGACGACCAGGACGATCGCGATGCCCGGCGGGAAGATCAGCCACCAGTAGCCGTTCTGGGTGTAGGTGATGCCGGCCGACAGCATCGAGCCCCAGTCCGCCGACGGCGGCGGGATGCTCAGCCCCAGGAAGGCGAGATAGCTGACGTAGAGGATGGCGTCGGCGATCTGGAAGGTGCAGTTGACGATGACCGTGCCGATGGCGTTCGGCACGATGTGCTTGAACACGGCCCGCGCACCGCCGCCGCCCATCATCCGCATCGCCTGGACGTACTCGCGGTCGCGCAGCGAGAGCGCCTCGCCGCGCACCAGACGGGCGGGGGAGAGCCAGGCCACCGAGGCGATGACGAGGATGAGGACGCCCTTGCTGGGCGTGATGATCGCGGCGACCACGACGAGCAGGAACATCGCGGGGATCGCGAGCGCGGCGTCGGTGATCCGCATCATCGTTGCGTCCACCCAGCCGCCGAAATACCCGGCGACCGCCCCGTACACGGTCCCGAAGAGCGTCGCCAACAGGCCCGCCGCCAGGCCGATTTCGAGCGACGTCTGCCCGGCGACCATCAGCCGCCCGATCATGTCGTAGCCGAGGTCGGTCGTGCCCAGGAGATGGCCGGAGCTGCCCGGCGCGAGGTTGGCCTGGGTGAGGTCGGTGTGCACCTGCTCGGTGGAGTGGAGGAGCGGCCCGAGGTAGCTGAAGGCGAGGAGGAGGACCAGGACCACCACGCCCGTCAGGGCGAGTTTGTTGCCGGTGAAGACCTGGAGGGTGCGGCGGGCGAGTGAGGGCGTGGCCTGCGCGGCTTCCTCGTGCCCTGGGGTGACAGCGGCGGTCGCGGTGCTCATGCCACGCTCCGTATCCGGGGGTCGAGGACGGCGTACAGGATGTCGGTGAGCAGCGAGCCGACGACGGTGGCGATGCCGACGACGAGCGTCACGCCGAGCAGCACCGGGAAGTCGGAGCCCTGCGCCGCGTTCCAGAACAGCAGCCCCATACCGGGGTAGTTGAACATCGACTCGACGACGAGAGCGCCGCTGAAGAGGGTGGGCAGATAGAGGCCGAGCAGCGTGGCAAGCGGGATCAGCGCGTTGCGCAGCACATGCCGGACCATGATCCGGCGGTTCGACTGCCCCTTGGCCATCGCCGTGCGGACGTATTCCTCCGTGAGGTTGTCGAGGACCGCCGAGCGCATATAGCGGCTGAACATCGCCACGATGCCGAACGCCATGGTGACGACGGGAAGGATCAACCCCGTGAAGTCGCCGAGGAGTTCACCGATCGTCTCGCCCTGCGGCGCCTCCGCCGGGAGGATCGGCATCACCTGCGCGAACAGGATGATCATGATGAGGCCGAGGAAGAACACCGGCGTCGCGTACAGCAGGAAGGCGAGCCCCGTCAGCGCGTAGTCCGATGCCTTGCCGCGCCGCACGGCCTGCAGCAGACCGAGCGGCACCGCGATGATCACCGCGAGCACGGTGGACAGGACCGTCAGGAGCAGCGTCTTCGGCAGCCGCTGCTTGAGCAGCTCGAAGACCGGCGAGTTGAGCTTGAAGGACTCGCCCAGGTCGCCCGTGAACAGCCGCTTCAGATACATCACGTACTGCGCGGGCAGTGAACGGTCGTATCCCTGCTGGTGGTTGAAGTGCTCGATCTGCTGCGGGGTGCCCTTCGGGCCGAGGATGGCGCGCGCCGGTCCGCCGGGCAGCATGTGCAGGAGCGTGAAGACGATGACGGAGACCAGGAACAGCACGACGAGCGCCTGAAGGAAGCGCTTGACCAGAAAGCCGGTCACTTCTCGGCTCCCTTCTTCTTGACGTAGTACCAGTCCTGCGGCGCGAAGGTGACGGTCGGGTTCTGCCCGACACCCCGCAAGTCGTTGCGGATCACGGAGACTTGGTACGCCGGGTTGGGCATCCACATCACGGGAAGCTGCTCGGCGAGGTACTCGCCGTACTCGTGCACGGACTTCATGTCGGGGGAGTACTGCACGCCCCGGATGATCCGGTCGGCCCTCTTGTCGCTGTAGTTGCCGAAGTTGGCCGACGCGCCGGTCGAGAAGAGTTGCTCGCCGCTGGGGTTGAGCGGGTAGTACCAGCTGCCGGCCGTCCCGAAGAACGACATGTCCCAGTCGCAGCCGGGGTCCTTGGCCTTGCAGGGGACGGAGTTGCCGAGCACCGAGTTCAGCGGCTGCTGGCGCACGGTGAGATCGATCCCGGCCTTGGAGAGCGAGGACTTCAGCTCCTGCATCATGTTCGTCGTCTCGGTGGAGCCGGACTGGGAGAGCAGGGTGAGTTCGAGCGGGGCGTTCCTCGCGATGCCCTTGCCGCACTGGTCGTCGCCCGTTCCGGGGCGTACGCAGCGCGCGGTGCCGTCCTCGGTCTTCCAGCCGTGGGCCGTGAGCAGCCGACGCGCCTTGTCCACGGAGAAGGGGTACCGGTTCTTCTCCATCGCCCGGGACAGGTACTGGCTCTTGGGCGTCACCGGCACCGGGCCGAGTGTCGGCGTCGCGCTGCCCTGCCAGACGACGTCACTCATCGCCTTCTGGTCGACGAGGTGCTGCATCGCCTGCCGGATGTAGAGCTGGTCCATCATCGGGCCCGCGTGCGTGGAGTTGAAGTTGTAGACGATGTACGTCGCCGCCCAGCCCTCCCACGGATCGACGCGGTAGCCCTTCTCCTCGAACTTCCCCTTCTGCGCCATCACGGACGGCGGGATGTAGCCGTAGTCCACGCCGCCCGAACGCAGCACGTTGTACTCGGAGTCGGCGGTGGTGAAGGGCTTGAAGACGACCTTGTCCAGGTGCGGGCGCTGGGACTTCGGGCCGGTGTACTTCTCGTTCGGGACGATGGTGACCTGGCCGTTGTCACGCCACCCGGCGAGCTTCCAGGGGCCGTTGACGGTCTTCCAGAGCGGGTCGGTGCCGTAGGAGCCGAGGCTCTTGGCGTGCCGGGTGAGCCGCGCGAAGACCGCCTTGGCGCCCGCCTTCGTGCGGTCCCAGTCGGCGATCTTCCCGCCCTCGGTCTTCGCGTCCCAGGCGTGCTGGGGCATCGCGCGCATCAGGGTGAGCTGGTTGGCGGCGAACCAGTCGGGGTTGTACGCGCGGGTCAGCCGCAGCCGGACGGTGTGGTCGTCGACGGTCTCGAAGCGCTTGACGTTGTCGGGCATGGTGCCGACCGAGTAGTTGCTCCAGCTCGCCTTGTCGGCCTTGACGAGGTTGAACCAGAACTCGATGTCGCGGGCGGTGACCGGCTTCCCGTCGGACCACTTGACGCCCTCGCGCAGCGGCATGGTCACGGTCTTGTTGCCGTCGCTGAACTTCGGTTCGAGGCCCAGGGTGCTCGGGCCGTGCGTGGTCAACTCGCCCTTGTCGGCGTCCTGCACGGCGTCGTACACGGGCGTGAAGAACAGCGAGAGGATCCCGTAGTTGTACGAGCCGCCGTAGCCGGGCGCGCCGATCGGGAAGATCCAGTTCGGTGTCGCGGCGGGCGGCAGCGCCATCGTCGCGGTGCCGCCCTCGACCGGAGTGCCGCCCGTGGGCCCCATGTCGACCCGGCCGCCCTCCTGGGTGCAAGCCGTGAGCGCCGCCGCGAGGACGAGCAGCGCTGCCGCCGCGGACCTGAGTGAGCGCATGGCGATGGGCCTCCAAGGGGTACGGGACCGGCCCCGTGCCGGAGAACGACGAGGCGGCGCCCGAACGCTAGGACGCACCAGAAAACCAAGTCAATAGCTTCATTCGGCAAGAAGTTGAAAAGTCGGGAGTACTGGTCAACTTCCTTCGAGTCGCCTTAGTGTTCGTCTCGTTGTCGAACGAACATCTCGAAGCAACACCTCGAAGCAACACCTCGAAGAACACCTCGAAGAACACCTCGAAGCAGCATCGGAGCAACAGGGGGCGGCATGGCCGGAACACCACTCGGCGAACCGGGATCGGCGCAGCACATCCTGCAGCTGGTCTCCTCGGGCGCCGCGTCGTCCCGGGCCGATCTCGTACGGGAGTTGGGGCTCGCCGCGTCCACGGTCTCGCTGCGCGTCCAGGAGCTGGTCGACGCGGGGCTGCTCACCGAATCGGGCGAGGGCGCATCCCGCGGCGGCCGCCGCCCCCGCCTCCTGCGCGTCCACGCGCAAGGCGGCGTCGCCCTCGCCGCGGACCTGGGCAGCCACCACGCCCGCCTCGGCGCCGTCGACCTCGGCGGCACCGTCCTGGACGCCGTCGACCTGCCGCACGACATCACCGCGGGACCCGAGTCCGCCGTGGACTGGCTCTGCGAGCAGGTCGCCGAACTCGGCGTGCGCCAGCGGGAGTCGGGCCGCACCGTCCGCGCGCTCGGCGTCGCCTTCCCCGGCCCCGTGCAGCCCGCGGAGGGCCGCGTCCTCAGCCCGTCCCGCATGCCGGGCTGGCACCGCTACCCGCTGCGCGACGTCCTCGCCGAACGCCTCGGCATCCCCGTCACCGTCGACAACGACGCCACGATGATGGCCGTCGGCGAACACCGCACCGTACGGCCCGAACTCGACCACATGGTCGTCGTCAAGGCGGGCCGCGGCATCGGCAGCGGCGTCATCGCGGCGGGCCGCCCGCACGACGGCGCGAACGGCTCCGCCGGCGACATCAGTCACGTACGCATCGAGGCGGCGGGCGACCGGCCGTGCAGCTGCGGCAACATCGGCTGCCTGGAGACCGTGGCAAGCGGCGCGGCGCTGATCCGCGAACTCGCCCTGCAGGGCGTCGAGGTGGCGGACACCAACGAACTCCTGCGGCTCGTCGCGGACGGCGACCCGCAGGCCACCACCCTCGTCCGTACGGCGGGCCGGCACATCGGCACGGTCCTGTCCGTCGTCGTCAACTTCTTCAACCCGCAGGCCGTCGCCCTCGGCGGAGTGCTCGCCACCGCCGAGCCGCTGGTCGCCGCCGTACGCGGTGTCCTCTACGAGCGCTGCCTGCCGCTGGCCACCGCGGACCTGGAGATCACCACCACGGACGACTTCCGTCAGACCCGCGGCCAGGAACTCCTCGACCGCTACACCTGGACCCGGCCCGAGTCGGACCTGGCCTACACGGTCGAATGGGTGCCCCTGCTGCACGCGACCTCGCTGCCCGGCGGGCCGGTGGAGGCCGAGTCGTATCTGATCCTCAAGGACGAACTCGTCACGCGCATACGGGAAGCGGGCCCCCTGGACGGGCTCGTCTACGACATCCACGGCGCGATGAGCGTCATCGGCCTGACCGACGCAGAGGCCGATCTGACCGAGGCCGTGCGTGCCGCACTCGACGCCGTCGGCACCCCCGACGGCGGCCGCCCGATGATCTCGGCCGCCATGGACCTGCACGGCAACGTCTCACGCCGCTTCGCCGAGCCGGTCGACCTGCTCACCGCCCACCGCCTGGCCCCGCACGAGGACGCCTGGGAGACCCGCGAGCGCGCCGCGCGCCATCTCGTACGCTGCCTGCGCGACGGCACCCGGCCGCACCGCGCCTGGGTGCGGATCCCCGTCCTGCTGCCCGGCGAGAAGACCAGCACCCGTCTGGAGCCCGCCAAGTCGCTGTACGCCTCGCTCGCCGAGATCGAGAAGCTGCCCGGCATCCTCGACGCCGCGCTGTGGGTCGGCTACGCGTGGGCGGACGAACCGCGCTGCCAGGCCGCGATCGTCGTCACCGGCGAGGACGCCGAACTGGCCGCCGCCGAGGCCGAGAAGCTGGCACGGCGCTACTGGGAAGCGCGCCGCGACTTCGTCTTCGTCGGCCCGACCGGCGGCGCCGACGAGTGCATCGCACAGGCGGTGGCCTCGACGAAGCGGCCCTTCCTGATCAGCGACTCCGGGGACAACCCCACGGCGGGCGGCGCGGGCGACCTGGCGTACATGCTGGGCAAGCTTCTGTCGAACGACGCGATCCGCTCCGGGAAGGTCACCGCGGTCCACCCCGGCATCACCGACCCCCTCGCCGTCGCCCGCTGCTTCGAGGCCGGAGTGGGCGCCGAGGTCACCCTGAGCGTCGGCGGCAAGGTCGACGCGAACCACGGTGGGCCGTACGAACTCACGGGCACCATCGAGGCGTTGCAGCGCGCCACCGAGCAGAAGGACCGGGCCGAGGGCGGCGCCTACGACCGGGGCGTCGACATGGCGGCGGTGAAGAGCGGCGGGGTGACGGTGATCCTGGTCGAGCGCCGCAAACCCTTCCACACCCTCGCGGACTTCCTGGGCCCGGCCGACGGCGGCCTCGGCATCGACCCGCGCACCTTCGACCTGGTCGTCGTGAAGATCGGCTACCTGGAGCCCGAGCTGTACGACATGGCCGCCGACTGGCTCCTCGCCCTCACCCCGGGCGGCGTCGACCAGAACCTCCTGAGGCTCGGCCACCACCGCGTGGAGCGCCCGCTGTATCCCTTCGACGAGGACGCGTACGACACCGGGGCGGGGCCAGATCTGACGGCCATTCAACTGGTGCCGCTCGCCTGATGAGAAGGGGCTTCACCTGCCAGAACGGGTCTGCGAAAGTGATCCCTTCGAGCCGCGAACCCGACCCGGAGGAGCCCCCGTGAAGCGTGCCGCCACCCTGTCCGCCCTGGTGTGCCTGCTGGCCGTGACCGCCGCCGCGCCCGCCTCGCCCGACTCGGCGAAGCGGCCGGACCGCCACCACGGCAGCCTCCTGGACTCCGTCCCGAAGGCGGGCGTCCTGAAGGTGTGCACGACGGGTGACTACCGCCCGTTCACCCACCTCGACCCCGCCGACGGAACGTACAGCGGAGTGGACATCAAGATGGCCGAGGACCTTGCCGAGAGCCTCGACGCCAAGCCTTCCTATGTCGCGACGACGTGGGCGAACCTGACCAAGGACGTCGCGGCGGGCCGCTGCGACATCGCCGTCGGCGGCGTCTCCATCACCCTGCCGCGCGCCCGCCAGGTCTACTTCAGCGAACCGACCCGCGAGGACGGCAAGACGCCGATCATCCGCTGCGCCGACAAGGACAGGTTCGGCGAGGGCACGCTGAAGGACATCGACAAGCCCGGCACCACCGTGATCGTCAACCCCGGTGGCACGAACGAGCAGTTCGCGCGCGCCAACATCAAGCAGGCCACCATCGAACTGCACCCCGAGAACACCACGATCTTCCGGGAGATCATCGAGGGCCGCGCGGACGTGATGATGACGGACGCCAGTGAGACCCGCTACCAGTCCAAGATCCACCCCGAGCTCTGCTCGCTGCACCCCGACAAGCCCTTCACCTTCTCCGAGAAGGCGTACGCACTGCCGCGCGGGGACGAGGAGTTCAAGGCGTACGTCGACCAGTTCACGCATCTGGCGACGCACGACGGCACCTACGCGGCGTACGAGGCGGAGTGGATGGGCACGGCCTCGGGTTCCTGGACCCAGGGGATATCCCTGAGTTCGCCCCGGAGGCCGAGGTGACGGGGCCGCCCTACCTTCTTGGGCATGGAATCCTTCCGTGACCGGTGCATCCACAGCGGACAGGGTGGCCGGCTCGCCTCGACCACCACCGCCGACATCGACGAGCTCGTGGCCGGGCTCAAGGACCGGCCGCGGGTCGTGCTGCACTTCCACGGCGGGCTCATCGACGACGCGCTGGGGTTCAGGACCGCCGAACGCCTCGCGCCCGTCTACGAAGCGGCCGGGGCCGACCCCGTCTTCTTCGTGTGGAGCAGCGGACTCCTGGAGACCCTGCGGGGGAACCTGCCGCAGATCCTGAACGAGAGCGTCTTCCGTACGCTGCTCAACAGGGTCACTCGGTACGCGACAGGCATCGTCTTCCAGGAGCCGGGGCAGCGGGCCCTCGGGGTGGTGGCCACCCCTACCTCGAGGGCCGTCGCAGCGGAACTCGCCCAGGTGCGGGCCGGGCAGGAGCCGTACGCACGGCTGACCGCCCCGGCCGACGTGCCGGAACTGAGCGACGACGAACAGCGCCAGCTGGCCACCGAGCTCTCCACGGACATCGAACTGGCCGAGCGCACCCGGGAGATCGTCAACTCGGTTGCGCCCGCGCCCGCAGAGCGGGCCGCCGCGGCGCGAGACGCAATCGGGGGGCGTGCCGCGGCGGCCACACTGATGTCACCGGAGATCGTCGCCGACCTCGTGGACCGGGCGGGGGCGGGGGAACGCGCCCTGGTCAGCACCGCGTTGCTGGTCCGCAAGACCGTACGCGTGGTGGCCGCCGTCGTCGGAAGGTTCCGGCGGCGCACCGACCACGGTCTCTATCCGACGGTCGTCGAGGAGATCCTCCGCGAGTTCTACCTGGGCGCCGTGGGCGCGGCGATCTGGGACGCGATGAAGCGGCAGACCGGCGACACCTTCGCCGCAGGTGACGAGGTCCGCGCCGGACGGTACTTCCTCGACCGGTTCGCCGAACTGCTCGCCACCGGCACCCGGCCCGAGGTGACCGTCGTCGGCCACAGCGCGGGCGCCGTGTTCATCGGCAACCTCCTCGACGACATCGCCCGCAGGCGCGCCGCCGCCGACGACCCCATGCCGGCGGACTTCCGCATCCGCGACGTGGTGCTCCTCGCGCCCGCCTGCACGGTGGGCCGGCTCGTGCCCGTCGTACGCCGCCGGAGCGAACTCTTCGACCGCTTCCGGATGTTCACCATGAACGACCCGGCGGAGCGGGCCGACCACCTGGTGCCGTTCCTGTACCCGAGGTCGCTGCTCTACTTCATCTCCGGCGTCCTGGAACGCGGCCAGGACCAGAAGTCCGCCGTCGTGCCCATCGCCGGCATGCACCACTGGTACCTCGACGCGGCGGCCGCGGACCGCGACTCGGCCGACCTGCGCGACTTCCTGGCGGACGACCCCACGCGCACCGTGTGGTCACCCGCCGACGGCGGCCCCGGACTGCGCGCGGGCGCCCTCAGCCACACGGCGTTCGACGACGACCCGGACGTGCTCGCGAGCATGGCCGACATGCTCGCCGACTGACGCGACCGATGCGACCGACGGGGGAGAGATACGGATGAACGACCTGCATTACGCCGTGGTCGTCGGCATCAACCGATACCCGGCCATAGGCGACCTTCAGGGGGCGCGGGGCGACGCGTGCCGATTCCACGAGTGGCTCGTCGACCCCGGGGGAGGGGCCGTGCCCGAGGCCAACGTCCACCTGGTCACCGCGACCGAGGAGGACGAGCGCACCGACGACTTCCTCAGCGCCGTACCGACCAGGGACTACGTCGACCGGGCGCTCTACCGCTCGCACACGGCCGTGGGGAAGGCCGTCAGGGCCAGGCCCGAAGAAGAGCAGTCCGAGGCGTGGCGGGCGACCAGACTGTACGTCTTCCTGGCGGGCCACGGGTTCTCGCCGTCCAACAACAGCGACGCGGCGCTGCTCATGGCCAACGCGGCGCGGGACTACATGGGCAGCCACATCGCGGTACGCCAGTATCTGAACTGGTACGAGTCGGCGTCGCCGTTCCACGAGGTGGTCTTCCTCGCCGACTGCTGCCGCACCCGCTTCGGCGGCGTGGAGGCCTTCGCCCCGCCCTTCACCGGAAACACCGAGGCGCCCGACGACGTCGACTACTTCGTCGGCTTCGCGACGTCGCTCGGCGACCCCGCCTACGAGGAGCAGATCGCCGACCGCGACGGGGCCCGCGGGCACTTCACGACCGCGATCCTGGAGGGGCTGCGCGGCGCGAGCGTCACCCCGGCGGGCACGGTCACCTCCGACGGCCTCGCCAACTACGTCACCATGTCGGTGCGGGCCAGGACCGGGGGCGCGCTCGTGCCGCAGCAGGCCAGGTTCATCACGGGCGCCAGTGCCCCGATGGTCTTCACGCGGGGCGTGGAGGACCCGTCGGCCCCGGTGACGCTGCGCTTCCCCGAAGGCTTCCGCGGCTGGGTGCAGCTGCGGGGCGGCGCACCCGGCGAACCACCGATCAGGCTGCACGTCGACGCGGGGGAAAGCGTCGAGAAGCTCAAGCCCGGGATGTACCGCGCCATGCCGGAGAGCGTGAACGCGGTGGACTTCAGGGACGGCGGATTCTTCGAGGTAATGACAGGCGGTGGCAATGGTGTCCAGCTCTGAAGACCGGCGGCACGCACGAGAAGAGGCCGCGGCAGGGGTGCCGTTCGTCGTCATCCCGGACACCCCGTCGGTCCTCGTCACCGTCACGGACTCCGCGTTCCGCGAGGTCACGCACGCGATGGGGACCATCGACACGACGCTGCCGCCCGGCATCTACCGCATCGAGCAGCGGTTCGGCGGCGAGGTGGAGAGCCGGTTCGTCGAGGTCGGCACCGAGCCGTTCACCGAACGCCTTGCGCTGCCCCGCATGCCCACGCCCACTCCGGTCGAGGGCACCCCGACCACCCGCGAGGACCACCGCGCGGCCGCGCAGCGCTGGAGCACCCGCGCGACCCACGGCACGGGCACGCCCACCCTGATGGTGCTGATCCGCAATCTGCGCCGGGGCTGGCAGCTCGACCCGTACGCCCTGGAGGTGGCAGGCGAGGACGGCACACCCGTGGACGGCGGAGCCGGCGGCTGGGAGCCGTCGGGCGGCGAGGAATGGTCCGCCTGGAGCGGTGAACTGCCGCCGGGCGGCTACCGGTTGCGGCTGCGCAGGGAACCCGCCGACGGACTGCCCCTGGCGCAGGCCCTGCACGTGCTCGACGGGTGGACCACCCTGGTGTTCGTGAGCAACGGGCCGCAGGGACCGCAGCCCCAGTTCGCCTCCATCCAGATGGTGCGCCACGGCGCCGGCTGGCAGTCCACGGACCGCGCGCTCGGCCTCGCCCTGGAAGCGGCCCTCTCCGGACTGCGGCAGGGCATCGACCTGGTGTCGACCCGGCAGCTCGTCGAACTGCTCGACGCCAAGACCCTCAACCCGTTCATGGGGATCATCGGCGCCCACGCCCTGCTGCTGCACCCGGTGCCCGATCTGGAGCGGATCGGCACCCTGGTGGGCAACCTCATGCACGAGGCCCCGCACCATCCGGACATCGCCGCGCTCTCCACGCGGATCGGCGAACCGGTGGCACCCGTCGTCTCGCCGCCCATGCTCGCCGCGTCCTGCCGCCTGCTGGTCAAGGCGGACTCGGTCGACCCGGGGGTCCTGCGGGACGGTTCGGTGGCGGAGAGCGTGGCGGAACACGTCGTCGGGCGCGGCGTGTGGACGACCTGGGTGGAGCAGGAGCGCGGGCCGGTGGGCGTGGGGGCCCGGGACGCCCTGGTGGATGTCAATGTCGTGGCACCGAGCTCCGTCAGTCCGAAGTGGTCCAGGGAGGCCGATCCGGTCGACCGGGTCCAGCGGTACGTCATGGACATCGCGAGCGTGGAGGACAAGACCGTCGACGACGTGCTGAGCAGCCTGGAGCCGAAGGACCTGTGCCGCCGGACCGGCCTGCCCCACAAGGCGGTCGACAAGGCGATCGAGCAACTCAGGCGCCCGCAGGGGGAGCAGGGGGAGTGAGGCGCTTGGGGTGGGGGAACGGCGACGGCCGGGACGAGGA
>NZ_SRIC01000588.1 GCF_004684775.1 Streptomyces sp. MZ04 | reverse complement strand
CCGCGTAGCCGTACGCGGGGTTGTGGTGGGAAGGGGCGGCCGGCAGCGCGGGCAGCGGGGCGGCCGGGAGCGCGGGCAGGTAACTGCCCGTGTCGTACGCAGGGGAAACCCGGATCGGGGCGATCTGCGGAGTGCCCCGCTCGGCGACAAGCGAGTCGTAGATCGGAGTGTCCGGGAAGGACGGCGCGGAGTAGTAACCGCCGCCATAGGTGGAGCGGGGGGAGGTCATGAGACATAAGTTAAGCCCTTGATGTGCTGGTTGGGGAGACCGATAAGAGGGTTGTTTTACGTGTCGGTAGTGACTGGGCTTCCTCAATGTGAGCGAACTTAGGAAAAATCGGTCGCGCAGCGGCGTAGGGATCGTGTAAAAGCCAAGCTCCGTGCGGGTTACCGGCGGTTGACGCAAGGTTGACGCAAGGTTGAGGGAAGGGCCGCGGGAAGGGGCATCCGCGGCGGACATGGGCCTCTTCGGGGTCCGGGTAATAGGTTGGTCAACAACGAATCGGCGGACCGGCCGGATGTGGCGACTTGCGATGGGGGCGGACATGACAATGCCTAAGGGATCGAATGTTCCGGTGCCTGCACCTGCCGTGCGGGTCGAATGGGGGTGGTCCTCGGGGCCGGGGGTGCCGGACGCCGACGCGTCGGCGCTGCTGCTGGCCGCTTCGGGAAAGGTCCGCTCGGACGACGACTTCATCTTTTACAACCAGGCGGTCCACTCCTCAGGGGCGGTGCGCCACGAGGGAAAGAAGACCGAGGGCGGCCGGGTGACCGACGCCCTCTCCGTCGACCTCGCGCGCGTGGAGCCCGCCATCGAGACCGTGGTGCTCGCCGCGTCGACGGACGGCGGGACGTTCGGTCAGGTCCCCGGCCTCTTCATCCGCGTCGTCGACGCGGCGAACGGCGCCGAGATCGCGCGCTACGACAGCGAGGACGCGACCGTCGAGACGGCGTTCGTCCTCGGTGAGCTCTACCGCCGCCAGGGCGCGTGGAAGTTCCGCGCCGTCGGGCAGGGTTACGGCAGCGGACTCGAGGGCCTTGCCACGGACTACGGCATCTCGGTGGACGAGCCCCAGCAGGCGGCCCCGCCCGTCGTGACCC
>NZ_SRIC01000587.1 GCF_004684775.1 Streptomyces sp. MZ04 | reverse complement strand
CTCAAGGGGTGCGAGGGGCGCGGGAGATGCGGGAGATGCGGGAGGCTCGGGAGGCGGCCGAGGGGCCGGAGCCGGCCCCGGAGGCCTCGCCCCGCGACCGCTGGGCCGCCTTCCGCGCGGGGCTCGCCACGAACCTGCTCAACCCCAAGGCCGGGATCTTCTACATGAGTCTGATCCCGCAGTTCATCCCGGCCAGAGCCCCCGTGTTCCGTACGACGATGCTGCTCACGGCGATCGACCTCGTCGAACTCGTGCTCTGGTACGGGATCGTCGCCTACGCCGCGTCCGCGCTCGGCGAGGCGGTCGAAGCCTTCGCGCAGGAGGGTTTCGAGGAGCGCGTCGCGGGTGGGGAAGTGACGGTAGAGCGTGCCGAGGCCGATGCCCGCCCGGCGGGCCACGTCACGCAGCGAGGCCCGTTCAAGAGGGGTCTCCGGTTCAAGTGGCATGCGGTTCCCTGGCGTTGACAAATCGGAGCACCGCTCCGTTTACTAAACGGAGCGGCGCTCCGGATCATAGCCGGGGTGCCGCCGACCGAGCGTCGAGTGGGGGCAGTCATGGAGAAAGCGACGATGCGGGCGATCCGTGTGCACGTGTTCGGTGGTCCCGAGCGGTTGATCTATGAGGAGGTGCCGCGACCCGCCGCCGGTCCCGGTGAAGTCCTGGTCCGTGTGCACGCGGCGGGGGTGAACCCGCCGGACCTGTACGCGCGGGCGGCCTTCGCCGACATCCCTCCGGAGCTGCGCCCCGAGGTGCCGCTGCCGCTCACGCCGGGCTCCGACATCTCGGGGGTGGTGGCGGACGTGGGCGCGGGGGTGACCGAGTGGCGGCCAGGTGATGAGGTGTTCGGCCTGGTCAACTTCCCCGGCAGGGCGTCGGCCTACGCCGAGTACGTCACCGCGCCCGCCGGGCACCTCGCCCGCAGGCCCGCCGCTCTGGACCACGTCACGGCGGCCGCCGTACCGATGGCGGGACTCACCGCCTATCAGCACCTCTTCGAGCACCTCGGGCCGGAGTACGGCAGCCCGCCGCGCGGCGGCACCGTCCTGGTCAACGGCGCGGCGGGCGGCGTGGGCCACTTCGCCGTGCAGCTGGCCAGGGTCGCGGGGGC
>NZ_SRIC01000586.1 GCF_004684775.1 Streptomyces sp. MZ04 | reverse complement strand
CGGCGAGGTCCTGCTGCCCCGCCCCTGCCCCGCCTGGTGGGCCCCGCAGGCGCGGCTGCTCGGCCGTGCGGTCTACCACGTGCCGACGCCCGCCGAGTGCGGCGGCGTCCCCGACCCGTACGCCCTCCTGGAAACCGTCCGCCGTATCCGCGACGAGGGCGGCACCCCACGCCTCCTTGTGCTCTCCGTCGCCGACGACCCGACCGCCACCGTGCCGCCTCCCGAAGTGCTGCACGAGGCCGTGGAAGCGGCCGCGGACGAGGGCCTGCACATCGTCAGCGACGAGACCTGGCGCGACACCCTGCACCGCCCGCACGACACCGTCCTCATCGGCCCCGCCGAGATGGCCCCCGACCGGGTGACCGTTCTGACCGACCTCTCCGGGGCGTTCCTGCCGCCGAGCCTGCCCGCCGCGGTCGCCCGGTTCCCCGCCACCGCGTGGGGCACCGCGCTGCGTGCCCGCACCCTCGACGTCCTCACCGCGCTCGGCGCGTTCCTCGCGGCGCCGGTCGCGGCGGCGGCCGCGTACGTCCTCGGCGAACCGGACGAGGTGGCCGAACGCCTCGTCCGCGCCACCCGCCTGCACGCGCGCGTGGCCGCCGCCGCGCAGCGGAGGGTGCTCGCGGCGGGTGCGCTCGCCCGGCCTCCGCAGGCCGGGCGCCACCTCTACGTGGACCTCGACCCGCTGCGTCCCGCCCTCACCGCCCGCGGCGTCGGCGACTCGCAGGACCTGGAGGACTTCCTCGGCGAACGGCTCGGCATGCCCGCACCCGGCGGCCACAGGTTCGGTGACGAGCTCGGGGCGCTACGGGTACGGCTGTCCACCGGCCCCTTGCTCGGCTCAACCCAGCAGGAGCGCATGACGTCTCTCACCGCACCGGACGCGCTGGAATTGCCGCATGTGGAACGGGCGTTGAACATGTTCGGGTCGGCCTTCGACGATCTCCGCGCAGCAGCACGGCGAATGGAGCCTCCTCGGTGACGCAACAGACCCAGCAGGTGCAGCAGGTGCAGCAGGTGCAGCAGGTGCAACAGACGCAGCAGGCAGAGCAGTCAGAGCAATCAGAGAAGGCCGTACGGGTCACACAGAAGATGCGGCCGGCGGACAGGGCCGCCACCCTCCCCGCC
>NZ_SRIC01000585.1 GCF_004684775.1 Streptomyces sp. MZ04 | reverse complement strand
CCCCCGGCGCGTCCGCGCCCTCGAGATCCTTCAGCCACGACGCGAGGCCCTCGTCCGCCCTCGCCCGGTCCCTCAGTACGTCCAGCACAGCCTTACCCCCGTTCGGCGACGCCGGCGACGCGACGGCGTCGGCGGCACATCTACGATCTTGCGGCCTCCGGCCCTTCCGGACCACCACCCACGGGTGGATCCTGGAGGGTGGAGAAGCAGATGGAGAAGGTGGAGTGAGGGTGGAGAGGGAGAGAGGGCGGAGATGACCTCTCATGATGCGCACAGGCAGTGAACCGATGACCGCGCGCAGTCCCCTGCGGATGCGCTTCTGGTTCAGCGTATGGGGCCTGGTCTGGGCGACCTTCGGCATCGTCGCCTTCGCACTCGCGGGGCGCCCGCAGTGGGCGGCGGCGTGCGGCGTGCTGTGGCTGGTCGTCACCGTCGACATGGCGGTGGTCGTGCACCGTATCCACCAGGGACCGCACTACCAGCCGGGCCGCGACATCCCGCCGTACGAGCCGCCGAGAACCGGCTAGCCGCCGCTGTTCCCGCCGCTGTTCCCGGAGCTGTTCCCGCCGCCGTTCCCGCCGCCGTCGAAGCGGGCCGCCGCCAGATACTCCGGCTGCGGGTCCAGCGCCGCGGCGAGGCGGAAGTGCCGTCTGGCCTGGTCCGGCCTAGCGGCGCGCTCATAGGTGCGGGCGAGCGCGAAGTGGGCGAACGCGTTGTCCGGCTCACGCTCCAGGACGATGCTGAACTCCAGCTCGGCAGCGCGCAGTTGGGCGGCGGCGAAGAAGGCTCGGGCTCTCAGCAACCGGGCCGCCGTGTTCTCGGGGTGGGCCGCGATGACCGTGTCGAGCAGCTTCACCGCGCCTCGGGGATCGCGCGCGGCAAGGAGCTGCTCCGCCGCGCGGAAGTCGATGACATGGGTCTCCGGGGTGATTTCGGGCACGCGTGACTCCTTCCCTCGATCCACTGTGTCAACGCCCCCCACGCCGACGCCTATTCCACCGCTTCAACCGCCGGACCCCTAGTAGTGCTTCGTTAGGTGTGCCGATCTTGCCTGTTCAGGGGCATGGTGTCGGTATGAGGCCGGGTGAAGTGGAGGGGCTTCGCCGTGACTTGGCGGGGTTCGTTGGTGAGGTGTTTGCCTCG
>NZ_SRIC01000584.1 GCF_004684775.1 Streptomyces sp. MZ04 | reverse complement strand
TATTCGTCGGCGGCGGCAGATGTGCATAAGGGACAGGTGCAGGGTGGCGGGGGCGGGGGCGTCAGCCACTGGCGCCGGTGCCGAGCGTCAGCCCCAGCCACTGTCGTGGCGCGATCGGCTGGCCAGCGCTGCGGGGTGAGGGGTCAGTCCTCTTTCTGGAGGGAGTGATCACCGACGGGCCTCGGCAAAGGCGCCCAGGGTTCTCCAGCACACCCCTGCGCGCTGCCCAGAAGCCGAGCAGGAAGACGACGTACGCGCCGCCGACCAGAGACAGCGGGGCGGCCGCGAACGTCACGAAGAGGCCGCTGCCCACGCGGGTCCCGGCTGCGGCCGGCCAGCTGGACTCGTCGGCGGCGTACGCATCGGCGCCCGGTTCGGCGCCGGCGTCCCCGAGCGTGCCCAACTCGCCCGCCAGCAAGGCGGATACGACCGGCTGCGCGGCCAGCAGCACGAACTGTGCCGTGGCGATCCAGATCCACCACTTCAGCGCACGGTCACTGCGCCTCAGGAACAGCCAGCCGAGTACGAGGCTGACCACGCCGTAGAAGCCGATGATGTCTCCGGCCATCAGGAGGGTGGAGTGAAGTAGTCCGATGACGATCAGGCACAGACTCCGGCGCCGCAGCAGGCGCACCGCGTCCCGCTCCGAGGTACCGGCCGCCGTCTGCCGCAGGTAGAGCCGCATCATCCCGTACCCGAAGAGGAACGCGAAGAGGGGATAGATGCGTAGGTCGAGGACGGTGATCATGGTGAACTGCACGGCGTGGTCGAGCCATCCGCCGTCCACCGGCTGCCACCCCGATGGCCCGTGCCTTGCCGCCGTCAGATGGAACGCCGTGTTGGACAGGACGATGAACAGCAGCATGAGCCCGCGTGCGAGGTCGGGTGCGAGGGCCCGCTCGGCGGGGAGCACGCCCGCACGGCGGGGCGCGGTGCGGGGGCCTGTGTTCTTGGTCTCGACCGTCATGCTTCGACGCTAGAAAGGCGGATGCCGGGCGGGCATCCGTCTTCCGTCCTGTGGTGGCCGACGAAGGGATGCGGTCGCCTGCGCACCCGGCAACCAAAGTACGAAGCCGCTGTTGGCGGTGTGTTGGCGGAGCTGCTTAGCGTTCTTCCTGCCGGGCGACACGGGGGCGCCCGGCACTGACCGGGGGAAC
>NZ_SRIC01000583.1 GCF_004684775.1 Streptomyces sp. MZ04 | reverse complement strand
GCAACGCTCCCTGCGCCCCCTCAAACGCCGCGTCCCCTCCCCCGTCGGGCAGGTCATCGACGAGGAGGCGACGGCCCACCGCATCGCCCGTCTCGGCGGACATCCGCGCGGCTGGCTGCCGGTGCTCCGCCCCGCCGACGAGCGCTGGCTGCGGCTTTGTCTGGTGTACGACGCGGGGCCGACGATGCCGATCTGGCGCCCCCTGGTCCACGAACTGCACACGGCGCTCGCCCAGTCCGGCATCTTCCGCACGGTGGAGCTGCACCGGGCGACACCGGACGGCCGGGTCCCGCCCCAGGCCGCGCACGCGCCCGCGACGGGCCGCACGGTCGTCCTCCTGATCAGCGACTGCATGGGCCCGCAGTGGCGCGAAGGCCCCGCGGGCACCCTCTGGTACCGCACGCTCCGCCGCTGGGCCTCCCAACTGCCGCTGGCCCTGATCCAGCCGCTCCCGGAACGCCTCTGGCGCACCACGGCGCTCCCCACGACCCCGGGCACCCTCTCCGCCCCGCACCCGGCGTCCCCTTCGGCCTCCCTGGCCTTCACGCCGTACGCGGCGGACCCCGCGCCCCCACGCGGCGCGACGCCGATCCCGGTACTGGAACCATCGCCGACGTGGCTGTCTCACTGGGCGTCCCTGGTGGCGGACGCGGGCGGCTGCCAACTGCCGGGTTCGGTGGCCTGGTTGGGCCGCACCCCGCCCGTCCCGGAGCCCGAGGCCGAGGCGGTCACCGACCTCACCCCCGAGGACCTGGTGCTCCGCTTCCGCTCCACGGCCTCCCCCGAGGCCTTCCGCCTGGCGGGCCACCTGGCGGTGGGCGAGCCACACCTGCCGGTGATGCGCCTGGTCCAGGCGGCGGTGGAGGAACGCCCGCGCCCGCAGCACCTGGCGGAGGTGATCCTGAGCGGCATGCTTTCGTCGGGCGCGGGCGCGGGGTCGTACGCATTCCGCGACGGCGTACGCGAGTTGCTGCTCCGCACACTGCCGAGGACCGCGCGGGGGCGTACGCGGGAACTCCTCGCCCGCGTGGGCGGGTTGATCGACGAGCGGGCGGGGGTGGCGCCCGGGGAGCTGCGGGCGGTGGTTTCCACCGGCGGGGGTGCCGGGGACCAGGCTCCTGCGGGGGAGCCTTTCGCGACGGTCACTCCGGAGAGTGTGCGGCAG
>NZ_SRIC01000582.1 GCF_004684775.1 Streptomyces sp. MZ04 | reverse complement strand
CGCCGGCCCCCCGCCCGATCATTGATCCCGGCCAGCATGGCCCCGAGCGCGGCCACGACTCCGAGGGACGGCCGCCCGCCCATCACACCACCGAGAAGCAACGGCCCCGCGGCAAGCGCACCCCGCAGCACGGCGTGCCACGGAACGGGACCGCGCTGCAAACGGAGGGCATGCCCGAGCCAGGGCGGAAGGGCGCCTGCACGCGGGTTCGTCGGGTGGCTCACCGGGCCGCTCTCCTGTCGTCGTCGGAACGTACGTATGCGCGTGCCGCGGGACGACGTCGGCCTGGGCTTGCTTACTGCCTTGCTTTCTTACTGCCTTGCTTTCTTACCTGCCTTGCTTCCTTGCTTCCTTGCTCGTGACCAACGGTAAGCCCCGTTATTGGAGGGAAAGGGACGTACGCGTTTCCGTGATGTGACGCTTCGATGTGATGCTGCGGTGTGATCACCTACGAGGCGGCCTACGACACCCTCGAACGCGAACTGACCCCGGCGCTCCCCGTACGCACCAGGGCCCGCGAGGTCCACTTGATCGTGAAGGAGAACGGCGTGTGGCAGGACCGCAAGGCATACCGCCTGGGCACCAGGAACACCCCGGAGATCACCCCCGCGCCACCACGTCAACCGCGTCGACCGCACGCACACACAACTCCCGCACCGCACTGACGACGGCGGCCAACTCACCAGGACTCCGCCCCATCCCGTCCAAAAGGCCGTCGACGCCCCGCAACCCGGCCCTCTCCAACAGCCGCTTCTCGTTGGTCACCCACTCCCCACGCGCGGCGAGCACGGCGTGACCGGCCTGCATCGCGGCCGTGGCGACGGCGCCCGCAACCTCGGTGCGCTGACCGCGCGGGGCATTGTTGGCCTCCGCGTACGAGAAGGTCATCCGAGCCCGGCCAAGCCATTCACCCGACGCGGCCTTGCGCAGCGCCTCCGGATAGCCGGGCCGCGGCAGCTCCCCCCGCACCACTTCATTGATGGCAAGCTCGGCGACAACCAAGTAACTGGGAATCCCGGCGAGATGAAACATCAACGGCTCCCAGCGAAACCGCCCCGCCCGAGCCTCCGCCAACTCATGCTCAACGGCGTCGAGATCGCGATAGTGCACGTCGACGCGACGCCCATCGACGGTCAGCCAGGCCCCACCATTGAAAACCCCACCACCCCACGCACCGATCTCAAAGACCTCCCCCTCCCAAC
>NZ_SRIC01000581.1 GCF_004684775.1 Streptomyces sp. MZ04 | reverse complement strand
CCGCAGTACCCCTCCCCCACCGGCCTCGGCCCCACGGTCGCCGAGGCCACCGCCGGCATGTCGCCGAACCGCATCCAGGACATCGTCACGGCGGCCGGGCTCCCGTCGACCCACGACGCGGTCTCCGCCGTCCGGTCGCTGACCGAGCTGTTCACGGACCGCTCCCGGATGTCCGCGCTGCTCGACGAGGCCCCCGCCGAGTCCGTCGAGGTGCTTTCGCGGCTCGTCTGGGGGCCGCCGTACGGCCAGGTGACGGCCGACCCGGCGCGGCATCTGCGCTGGCTCCTCGACCGGGGGCTGCTCCTGCCCACCTCGCCCGGCACCGTCGTACTCCCCCGCGAGGCGGCCCTGCACCTGCGCGCCGGCCGCGCGCACCGCGTGCTCGAACCGGCGCCGCCCGCCTTGGAGGCACTGCGCGAGGACCGTCCACAGGTTGTGGACGCGACGGCGGCGAGCCAGGCGTACATGGCGCTCGACACCGTCGAGGAGCTCCTCAAGGACTGGGACGAGGGCGGCCCGACGGTCCTGCGGGCCGGCGGCCTGAGCGTGCGCGACCTGAAGCGGACGGCGGTGGCCCTCGACGTACCGGAGCCGGTGGCCGCGTTCTGGGTCGAACTGGCCTACGCGGCGGGTCTGGTGGCGTCGGACGGTGACGCGGACGAGCGGTACGCGGCGACACCGGCGTACGACGACTGGCAGGAACTGCCCGCAGCCGAGCGCTGGTCGGCGCTTGCCACGGCCTGGCTGACGGCGACCCGCACGGCGGGCCTGATCGGCGGCCGCGACGGCAAGGACCGCACGCTGTCGGCGCTCGGCCCGCACCTGGACCGCTCATCGGCCCCGGAGATCCGCCACCGGGTCCTGACGCTCCTGACGACACTCCCGGACGGGGCGAGCCCGACACCCGAATCGCTCCTGGCCAGGCTGCGCTGGGAGCGCCCGCCGAGGGGCTCCGCCGGGGGCGGGGCGTCCGCGGGCGGCGTGTCCACCGGCACCGCGTCCGCGGGCAACGCACCACTCGAACTACGCGCCCGCATCGCCCAATGGACGCTGAACGAGGCGGAGTTGCTCGGCATCACGGGCCGCGGCGCCCTGTCCTCGCACGGGAGGGCACTGCTGGGATCCGAGGAGGCCGAGACCACGGCGGCCGCGACGCCCGCCCCCTCCCCCGCCGAGCTCGCCGTCTCGGCGGCCCGAGCCTGTC
>NZ_SRIC01000580.1 GCF_004684775.1 Streptomyces sp. MZ04 | reverse complement strand
GCGTCAGATGTGTATAAGCGACAGGGGATGTAGGCGCGGGCGTCCCGGCGGGGGAGGCCGTCCCGGCCGCGGTCGCCGCGCGCCGCCCGGTGCCATGGCTCGCCATCGTGCTGTCGAGCGTCTGTACGGCGCTGGTGATGCTGGCCGTCTTCGCGCTGCTCGCGCCCTGGGAGAAGGAGAGCGACGGCAAGGGGGAGGACAAGCCGTTCACGGGTGAAACCCATCCGAAATTCGGCGAGTTCGAGTACAAGCCGGGCAAGACCTACGAGTGCGAGGTGCGGCGCGACGACAACGGCCTGCTGTACGCGGGCTACAGCCGTACGCGCACGGAGATCATCGAGCGGTTGTCCACCCGGTGGTCCGTGGTGGAGGCGCAGTGCCTCCTGGAGCACCGCGAGGCATCGCCCGGAGTCGCCGACGGCGCGTTCGGCAACAACACCGAGCGCGCGGTGAAGCGGATCCAGGACAAGGCGAACATCGCGGTCGACGGCAAGATCGGCCCCGACACCTGGAAGGTGCTGCGCAAGTGACCAGGCAGGAACCGCCGTTGGAGTGTGTACGTCTCGCCGAGGCGCTCCGCGAACTGCGGGCCGCCGCGGGGTTGAGCCTGGCCGCGCTCGCGGCGAAGACGCCGTACAGCAAGTCGTCGTGGGAGCGCTACCTCAACGGCAAGACGCTGCCGCCCCGGCAGGCCGTCGAGGAGCTGTGCGCCCTCGCGGGGGAGCGGCGGGACCGGCCGCTCGCCCTGTGGGGTCTCGCGGAGTCCGCGTGGAGCGGCCGCGCGGGCGTGGGCGGGGCGGGGCCCGCCGGAGCGCGGCGCGAGGAGCCGCGTGACGTGGCCGACGCGCCCCCGCCGGAAGCCGCCGAAGAACCGGCTCACGCCGGGCGCGGGCGCTGGCGGTCCACCGGGTTCCTCGCCGGGGCGCTCGGCGGTCTCGCCGCCGTCGCGGCAGGGGTGCTCCTGGTCGTCTGGGGCTTCGGCGGCAGCGGCACGGACGCGGAGGGGGCTCCGACCACCGCCAACTCGGGGCCCGGGCCCGGCTGTTCGGGCGACTCCTGCACCGGCAAGGACGCGGAGGCGACCCGTTGCTCCGGCGCGGCGTACCCGCCGGAGACGCTGGCCGAGCACCGCTTCGGCGGCGGCACGGTCGTCAAGGTGCGGCGCTCCGCGGAGTGCGGGGCGGTGTGGGCCCGGATCGACCGGGGGC
>NZ_SRIC01000579.1 GCF_004684775.1 Streptomyces sp. MZ04 | reverse complement strand
GGGTACGGGGTGTTGCGGTGGTGGCGCGGGCGGGGTGATGCCGTCCGGGAGTTCGACGCCGCAGAGGCGTCTCGGCAACTGCCCTTGGCGGCTGACCTGTTGGCGGCCTGCGTCGCGGCCGGCGCGGGGCCTGTGGTGGCCGCGCAAGCCGTGGGCGAGGCCCTGAAGGGGCCGGTCGGTGAGCGGTTGGCCCGCGGGGCGGCGGAGGTGCGGCTCGGCAGCGAACCAGCCGATGCCTGGCGGATTTTGGCCTCGATACCGGGCGCGGCGGCGTTGGCCCGCCTGCTGGAACGGGCGGGCGAATCAGGGGCTCCGGCGGCGGAACCGGTGGCGCGCCTCGCCGCGGACTGCCGAGCGGAACGGGGTCGTACGGCGATGGCGGCGGCGCGCAGGGCCGGCGTGCTGATGACGGCGCCGGTGGGGCTGTGCTTCCTGCCCGCGTTCATCGCGGTGGGGGTGCTGCCGGTGGTGATCGGCCTTGCGGAGGGCCTGTTGAGCGGCTGAGTGACTGAGTGACTGAGTGACTGACGGAACTTACTGAACTGGGGGAATTCTCATGGGGGTTGAGATGTGGGGACAGCTGTGTGCGCGGGCACTGCGACGTGCGGCGCGCGGGGTGCGTAGGGACTCGGGGATGGTCACTTCGGAGTACGCGATGGGGTTGATCGCGGCGGTGGGGTTCGCCGGGCTGCTCTACAAGGTGGTGACGAGCGGGCAGGTCAGGGCGGCGCTGCAGGCGGTCGTGGAGAAGGCCCTCGATGTCCAGTTCTGAGTCCAGTTCTGAGAGGGCGCCGGGTGGGCGTACGTTCCGGCGCCCGTATCGGGAGCGGGAGAGAGGCCGGGACCGGGGCTGGGGCCGGGACGGAGGCTTCGTGACCGCTGAGGCTGCCGTGGTGCTGCCGACACTGGTGCTGTTCACGATGGCGCTGGTCTGGGCGCTGCTGACCGCGTCCGCGCAGATCCAGTGCGTGGACGCGGCGCGGGCCGGGGCTCGCGCGATGGCCCGGCAGGATCCCGAGAGCGCGGCCGTGGCGGCGGCACGCCAGGCGGCGCCGCGCGGTGCGGCGGTGGCCGTCCGGCGGGACGGCGACCTGGTCCGCGTGGAGGTCGTGGCGGACTCGCCGGGACCGCGAGCGCTGGGGCTCGGGCTGCGGCTGCGGTCGGAGGCCGTGGCATTGGCGGAGGAGACGGTGGGGGTGGGGACGTGAG
>NZ_SRIC01000057.1 GCF_004684775.1 Streptomyces sp. MZ04 | reverse complement strand
TCCGACAGCAGACCATCGACATCGTCCCGGTCCACGGTCAAGTCATCGGCGAAGTGCCGGTCGCCAGTGGCGTCGGGCACGTACTTCACGGTGACAACGATCCTCAAGCTCACGCCGGCTCTCCTACTGCATCGTCTTTACTGGGCTGCTGCCTTGCTGTGGCCACTGCCTTCTTGCAGGCAGCATAGGCGCCTGAAGCGGCGGATCCCGGTCGGGGCGGCCCGCGCTCCGACCGGAATATTACTCGTCAGTACACCCAGAACATTCCCACTGAGCAAGCGCTTTGAACTGTGACCTTCGCAACGCTCTGTAATCAGGCGCACAGCGGGGCATTCGGGAACTCTCAGTCGCGCAGGACGTTGAAGCGACCCTGGTGGTACAGGAGCGGCCGTCCCACGCCCGCGGGGTCCCCCACGACCGCCTCCGCGAGGACGATGCGGTGGTCACCAGCGGGCACCCGTGCGGCGACACGGCAGACCAGCCAGGCCAGCGTGCCATCGAGCACGGGGACCCCCTCGGGCCCCTCGTACCAGCGCGTGGGCGGGCCGAAGCGGTCGGCGCCGCTGCGCGCGAACGTCGTGGCGAGCTCGAGCTGATGGTCGCCGAGTATGTGGACGCCGACGTGTTCGGCCTCGGATATCGCCGGCCAGCTCGAGGCGCCCGTACCGATGCCGAACGAGAGCATCGGGGGCTCGGCGGAGACCGAGACGAGCGAGGTGGCGGTGAAGCCGACCGGTCCTGCCGGACCCTGGGCGGTGATCACCGCGACTCCTGCCGCGTGCTGCCGGAAAACGGACCGCAGCAGGTCGGGCGAGGCGAGTCGGGGAGAACGGAGATCGGGCGTTGCCGTCATGGAGTTGTCCTTCTGGAGGAGGTACGAGCGGTTCCGTGGCTGCTCAGCAGCCCGGACAGCGCGCACTCGCGTGACGCGCGAGGTCCAGGTGGACGCGCTCGTAGAGAAGGAGCTCCGGAGGCATGGAAGCAGGCTGACGATAGGTGCCGGGTGCAGTCAAGTCCGTTCCGCGATGTGAAAGTCCCCTCGAGACGCCCTGATCGTGCGTCATCGCGACTCCCCTCCCCCGCACATCGCCTCACAGGGCCTTGCCAAGGGCGGCGATCACATCGGCCTTGCGCGGCTGCCCGGACGCGCGCAGCACGATGTCCCCCTGTGCGTCGAGCACCAGGACCGTCGGCGTCTTGAGGATGCGCAATGCGCGTACGAGATCCAGTTCCGCCTCGGCGTCGATCTCCACATGACAGACACCAGGGACCATTTCGGCGACCTCCGCGAGGACTCGGCGGGTTGCCCTGCAAGGCTGGCAGAAGGCGCTGGAGAACTGCACGAGGGTGGCTCGCTCCCCCAGCCGACCGACCAGCTCGCGCACTTCGCTCTCCCGCCATCCCGCCATGATCCGACCGTCGGCGGCTTCAGCGTTCGCGCGCCCGAAAACATTCCGAAAGCTTGCGAACGTGACGAGAATCTCGCGCCCGCGGGGCACGACGGGTGGCCAGCCGTCCGTTCATGGGGCACGATCTGCGCAACGCCGAAAAACCTACGGCTGCGTAACTTCCCGCCGGGAGCCCCCTCCCAAAGGCAGAAACGAAGGGCCCTCCCCACCCATGGCAGAGCTTGTCTACCGTCCGGTCGTCGGTGCCGCGAAAACGCTTTTCAAGGCATGGGACCTGAAGATCGACTGCAAGGGGTCGGAGAACATCCCTCGAACCGGCGGCGCGGTGCTGGTCAGCAACCACATCAGCTACCTGGACTTCATCTTCGACGGCCTCGCGGCCCTGCCGCAGAAGCGGCTCGTGCGCTTCATGGCCAAGGAGTCGGTGTTCCGGCACAAGATCTCGGGTCCGCTGATGCGGGGCATGAAGCACATCCCCGTCGACCGCACGCAGGGCGAGGCGGCCTACCAGCACGCGCTCGACTCGCTGCGCGCCGGCGAGATCATCGGGGTCTTCCCCGAGGCGACGATCTCCCAGTCGTTCACGCTGAAGTCGTTCAAGTCGGGTGCGGCGCGCATGGCGCAGGAGGCCGGGGTCCCGCTGATCCCGATGGCCCTGTGGGGCACGCAGCGGCTGTGGACCAAGGGCCACCCGCGCAACTTCAAGCGCAGCCACATCCCGATCACGATCCGGGTGGGCGAGCCGGTCGAGGCCCCCAAGGACCAGTTCGCGGGTGCGATCACGCGGCGCCTTCGCGAGCGCTGCCAGGAGCTGCTCGAAGCCGCCCAGCGCGCCTATCCCGTACGCCCCAAGGGCCCGGACGACACCTGGTGGATGCCCGCGCACCTCGGCGGCACCGCACCGACTCCCGCCGAGGTGAAGGCCGCCGAGGCGCGCTGAATCGATTACTCGGCACCCGGCCCGTCACTCCGGCGCGTGGACCGTGATCCGCGCGCCGGGGCTGAACTTCTCGAGGAGCTCGGCCAGTTCGGCGCCGGCCGCCTCGACCCCGGAGTCCGGCCCCATCCCCTCCAGCAGGAAGACGGCGTTGACCGATTCCTCCGTGAGGCGGGTGCGCGGGCCCTGGCGCCAGTTCCAGCGGCGGCAGGTGACGCCCTCGTCGTCGCACCAGACGACCTCGCCCGCGTCGGGGTGTTCGACGGCCTGCTCCCCCGCGGCCATGGTGACGAAGTCCTCCGTGCCGGCGGCCCGCACCAGGCGCATCCCGCCCTTGATGTGATCCAGGTCCTCGCCGCCGACCGGGATGAGGTGGGCGACGCTGATCGCGTTGTACACGTCCACCAGGGTGTTGATCCGCGGCAGGCCGCCGTCGGCGAGGGCGCGCTTGGCCAGCGCCTCGGCGGAGTTGCGGGTGCGCGAGGGCTTCGTGCCGAACGCCGTGTACGCCGCGCGCCAGGCCGCCATGTGCGGGTCCTCGTGCGGGGCACGGCCGTCGAGCCGCTCGGCGAGGCGGCGCCCCGCCTCCTCGAGGAGTGCCGAGGTCTCATCGGTGCTCGGCCCGTTGGTGAGTCCGTACGCCTCGATGGTGACGTGGGTGAAGTCGGGGGCGAGGGCGCGGACTTCGTCGGTCACGGTGATCTGGAAGGTCATCGTCTGCCTTGCGTTCGGAGTGCCGTGGTGCGCGGTGCCGTGGTGCGCGGTGTGGTGGTTCAGAGTGCGTCGGGAAGGTTCTCCCACAGGTGCGGCCGGTCCGGGGCGCTCTTCAGGATGCGCAGGACCGTCGCATGCGGTGCAGCATAGAGTACCGGATAGTCCATCTCAGTGGACTCCGCTTCCGGTACGAAGGCAAGCCGCTCGGCGCCGAGAGAGAACTGGGCGTCGACGCCGGGCTTGTTCCCCCGGCAGTCCTGCCGATGCCAGGCACCCTGGAAGCGGACGGCGACTAGGCCGTGTACGCAGTAGCCCGTGCCCGCGTCGTACGCGAGGCGCTGATAGCAGAGCGCGGTGGGGATGTCCTCGGCGCGCAGCAGCGCGGCCAGCGCGTGGGCCTTGGCGTGGCAGATGCCCGTGCCCTGCTCCAGGACGTCGGATGCACGCCAGGTGACGCGCAGGTCGCCGCTGTCGGCGGAGTGCGGGATGGTGTCCCGAACGAACTCGAAGGCCGCCTGAGCGTATGCGTATGAATCGGCGGCCTGCCCGGCGAGGCGCGCGGCGGTCTCGCGTACGACCGGATGGCGATGATCGATGACCTCGTCGGCGGCCAAGTAGGCGGACAGGTCAGGGTTTTCCTGAATCAGCTGCATGACCCGTGAGCATAGAAATGCGACCGACCGCGAGTCAATGCTTTTACGGTCGATCGCATATCTATGCAGCTATGCGGCTATGCAGAGTGCGCGAGCTCCTACCTCGCCATCTCCTCCTTGAGCGCCGCGACGAACCCGTCGACGTCTTCCTCACGGGTGTCGAAGGAGCACATCCAGCGGACGTCGCCCGCCGCCTCGTCCCAGAAGTAGAAGCGGTACTGCTTCTGCAGACGCTCGCTGACGTCGTGCGGCAGCCGCGCGAAGACCGCGTTGGCCTGCACCGGGTGGAGGATCTCCACACCGTGCACGGCACGCACGCCCTCCGCGAGGCGCTGCGCCATCTCGTTCGCGTGCCGGGCGTTGCGCAGCCACAGGTCCTTGGCGAGCAGGGCCTCCAACTGCACCGAAACGAAGCGCATCTTGGAGGCGAGCTGCATGGACAGCTTGCGCAGGTGCTTCATGTGGCTGACGGCGTCCTGGTTGATCACGACGACGGCTTCGCCGTAGAGCGCGCCGTTCTTCGTGCCGCCCAGGGACAGGATGTCCACGCCGACCGCGTTCGTGAACGTCCGCATGGGGACGTCGAGCGCGGCCGCCGCGTTGGCTATCCGCGAGCCGTCCAGGTGCACCTTCATGCCGAGCTTGTGCGCGTGGTCGCAGATGGCGCGGATCTCGTCGACCGTGTAGAGCGTGCCCAGTTCGGTGTTCTGCGCGATCGACACGACCTGCGGCATCGCACGGTGCTCGTCGTCCCAGCCGAACGCCTGCTTGTCGATCAGCTCGGGAGTCAGCTTGCCGTCGGGCGTGGGCACCGTGAGCAGCTTCAGGCCGCCCATGCGCTCGGGAGCGCCGCCCTCGTCCACGTTGATGTGCGCGGACTCGGCGCAGATCACCGCGCCCCAGCGGTCGGTGATCGCCTGGAGCGCGACGACGTTGGCACCCGTGCCGTTGAAGACCGGGAACGCCTCGGCGGTGGGGCCGAAGTGGCCGCGGATGACCTGCTGGAGGTTGGCCGTGTAGTCGTCCTCGCCGTACGCGATCTGGTGACCGCCGTTGGCCAGCGCGATGGCCGCGAGGACCTCCGGGTGGGCGCCCGCGTAGTTGTCGCTGGCGAAGCCCCGTACGTCCGGGTCGTGATGACGGCGTGCGTCGGTCTTCGGCGGGTTCACCGCTTCACGCGTGTCGCGAGCGGTCACGGCTTCTCGGTCAGCCACAGGCGGTTTCCGTTCACTTCCCCGGCGGGCCGCTCCCAGACGCCGGCGATGGCCTCGGCCAGCTCCTTGACGTCCGTGAAGCCCGCGAACTTCGCGTTGGGCCGCTCCGCGCGCATCGCGTCGTGCACCAGCGCCTTGACCACCAGGATCGCAGCCGCCGATGTCAGCCCCTGCTCGGCCCCCGCCTTGCGGAAGGCGTCGCCGAGGGCGAGCGTCCAGGCCTCCGCCGCGGCCTTCGACGCCGCGTACGCCGCGTTGCCCGCCGTCGGCTTGGAGGCACCGGCCGCGCTGATCAGGAGGTAGCGGCCGCGGTCGCTGCGCTGCAGGCCGTCCTGGAAGGCCAGGGAGGTGTGCTGCACCGTACGGATCAGGAGCTTTTCGAGCAGGTCCCAGTCGGCGAGGTCGGTCTCGGCGAAGGAGGCGCTGCCGCGCCAGCCGCCGACGAGGTGCACCAGGCCGTCGATCCGCCCGAACTCCTTCTCCGTGCGCGCCGCCCACTCGCGGGTCGCGTCCAGGTCCAGGAGGTCGACGGTGTCACCGACGACGGTGGCCCCGCCGTGCGCGTACCGAGCGGCGTCCACGGCCTCCGCGAGGCGCGCCGCGTCGGCGTCGGACGCCACGACCGTGGCTCCGGCCTCGGCCAGCCTCAGCAGCGTCGCACGGCCCGCAGGCCCTGCTGCTCCCGCGACCGCGACCACGGCTCCATCGAGTGCGGACATCGTCCTCGCCTCCTTGGTGCGGCCGCTCACGCGGCAACCTGCTCGGCGCCCGCCGCGGTGATCCCCTTGGTGGAGGCGATCACGTGCTTGAGCTTTTTGGAGAGCGCCTCATAGAACATGCTGAGCGGAAACTCGTCGGGAAGCACGTCGTCGACGAGTTTCCGGGGCGGCAGCTGCGTGTCCAGGGCGTCCGGGCCCTTGGCCCAGCGCGATCCCGGGTGCGGGGCGAGGTACTGGGACACCAGGTCGTACGCGGCGAACCAGTGGACGAGCTTGGGGCGGTCGATGCCCGCGCGGTAGAGCTCCTCGATCTCGGCGCACAGCTGGTTGGTGACTTGCGGGGCACGATTCCAGTCGATCTTGAGCTTGTTGTCCGTCCAGCGGACGACGTCGTGCTTGTGCAGGTACGCGAAGAGCAGCTGGCCGCCGAGCCCGTCGTAGTTCTTGACGCGGTCGCCGGTGACCGGGAAGCGGAACATCCGGTCGAAGAGGACGGCGTACTGCACGTCACGGGCCTGCGGGACGCCCTCGGCCTCCAGCTTCACGGCCTCCTTGAAGGCGGTGAGATCGCAGCGCAGCTCCTCGAGGCCGTACATCCAGAACGGCTGGCGCTGCTTGATCATGAAGGGGTCGAACGGCAGGTCGCCGTGGCTGTGGGTGCGGTCGTGGACCATGTCCCACAGGACGAACGCCTGCTCGCAGCGGTCCTGGTCGCCGATCATCTCGCGGATGTCGTCGGGCAGTTCGATCCCGAGGATGTCGACGGAGGCCTCGGTGACGCGGCGGAAGCGGGCCGCCTCGCGGTCACAGAAGATGCCGCCCCAGCTGAAGCGCTCGGGGGCCTCGCGCACGGCGATGGTCTCCGGGAAGAGCACGGCCGAGTTCGTGTCGTACCCCGAGGTGAAGTCCTCGAAGGTGATGCCGCAGAACAGCGGGTTGTCGTAGCGCGTGCGCTCGAGCTCGGCCAGCCAGTCGGGCCAGACCATGCGCAGCACGACCGCTTCGAGATTGCGGTCCGGGTTGCCGTTCTGCGTGTACATGGGGAAGACCACGAGGTGCTGCAGGCCGTCCTCGCGGTGCGCCGCGGGCTGGAAGGCGAGCAGCGAGTCGAGGAAGTCCGGCACCTTGAAGCCGTCGTCCGCCCAGCGACGCAGGTCCTTGACCAGCGCCTGGTGGTACGCGGCGTCGTGCGGAAGGAGCGGGGCGAGCTGGTCGATCGCGGATATCGCGCGGTCGACGGCGAGCTCGGCCACGGACTTCGCCGGTGCGCCCTCCGCGTCGAAGTCGATCGAGCCGTCGGCGGACTGCCACGGCCGGATCTCCTCCACGGAGTCCTTGAGCATCGGCCAAGCCGGGTGCTCCACAACCCTTCCTGTGGGGCCACCCCCACTCGCGGAAGGAACAGTCCCTTCCGTCGCCTTCTGCACAAGAATTTCCGTCACTTGTCAACCTCCACGGGAGAACCTCGCGTATGGACACCGTATGCGGGCGAGGTTCTCCACCACAAGGGGAGGCTCGGGAAATTATCCTGTGTTACCCCCGACATCACCGCTGTTTTTCCTGTCTGACACCGTCAGGGCGACCGCTTCTGCCACATCCGCCAGTGCCGACCGTGCTTCCCGCAGGAGCCGCGGGAAGCCCAGGAACCCGTGGAACATCCGCGGATGATGCCCCTCGGTCACCGTCACCCCCGCCGAGCGCAGCCGGGCCGCGTACGTCCGGCCCTCGTCGCACAGCGGATCGCAGCCCGCGGTGACGATGTGCGCGGGCGGCAGCGCGGCGAGGCCGGCCCGCAGGGGCGAGGCGTAGGGATGCGTACCGTCGCCGTCCGGGCCGAGGTACTGCTCCCAGAACCAGCGCATGTGCGCCGCCGTGAGGAAGTAGCCGCTCGCGTTCGACGTGTACGAGGCGCTGTCCTGCCCCGCGTCGAGGACAGGGTAGATCAGCACCTGGAGCGCCACGGCCGGGCCCGAGCGGTCCCGTGCCATCAGCGCCACGACGGTGGCGAGGCCGCCCCCGCTGCTGTCCCCCGCCGTCACCACGGCGCCCGGGTCGCCGCCGAGCGCGCCCGCACCGGCCTGGTCCGCGGCCCAGCACAGCGCCGCGTACGCGTCGTCGGCGGCCGCCGGGAAGCGGTCCTCGGGGGCGAGCCGGTACGCGACGGAGACCACGACGGCGCCGGACTCCGCGCACAGCGCGCGGGCCGTGGCGTCGTGGGTGTCGAGCCCGCAGATCGTGTAGCCCCCGCCGTGGAAGAAGACGACGGTGGGCCGGGGGTGGTCGGCCCCCTCCGGCCGGTAGACGCGCACGGGCAGGTCGGGAGCGCCGGCGGGACCGGGGACGGTCCGGTCCCGCACCTCGCCCACGGGCGTCGCGGCCTTGCCCGTGGCGGGTGTCGCGGCGAGGATGCGGCGGGCCTCGGCCGCGTCGGTGACGGTGCCGCCGAGGTCGGGGAAGGCCGCGCTCAGCGCGTCGACGAGGGGCCGCGCCCCGGGGTCGAGGCGATCGCCGCCGGCGGTCACCGGTGTCACCCCGCCTCCTGGGCCCGGAAGTACGGGATGACCTTCTCGCCCCACTGCCGCAGCGTCTCCATGCAGGCCTCCTGCGGGACCGTGCCCATCTGGACGAGGCACATGACCTCGTCGGCGCCGGCGTCGCGGAGCCGCTCCACGTACGCGATGGCGTCGTCGGCGGTCCCATAGGCGTGATCGGCGTTGAAGGTGGCCGTGGAGGTGGGCCGCACCGGGATGTTCTGCTCGTGCAGCCGCGCGACGACCTGCTCGGCGGCCTCGCGCATCGCGGCCGCCTCGTCGGCCCCTTCGACCACGGCCTCGTCGGGGATGCCCGCGCCGCCGTACCAGTGCCCGATGGACTGCGCGAAGAACCGCTGCCCCCGGATGCCGACGCTCCGCGCGGTGTCCCGGTCGTCGAGCACGATCGTCGGACAGAGCACGGAGAAGTGGTCGTTGACGACGCTCGACACGAAGCGCTCATCGCCGCGGCCCGCGATCGCCGCGTCGTAGGCGGCCCGCATCCCGGCGATCGAATCGGGCCCGGCGAAGCCCATCACCAGGGCGCCGATGCCGAGTTCGGCGGCCTGCGTCAACGTCTCGGTCCTGCTGCACGCGAGGAAGAGCGGCGGGTGCGGGGTCTGCTTCGGCCGGGGCAGGATGGGGTGCGGATCGATGTCGAGCAGCGGGCCGTGATGCTCAAGCTCCTCGCCCTGCCAGGCCTTCCCGATGATCCGCAGCGCCTCCTCGACCTCTTGCGTCGTACGTTCCTTGTCCACGCCGCACAGCGAGGTCTCCTGCAGCGTCCCGCCGCGCCCCGCCCCGAGGTCGAGCCGCCCGCCGGAGAGCAGATCGAGCATGGCGGCACGCTCGGCGACCCGCGCCGGGTGATTGAAGTTGAACGGCATGCAGACCACGCCGTGCCCGATCCGGATGGTGCTGGTGCGCGCGGCGACCCAGGTCAGGAAGATCTCCGGGGCGCTCATGTGCGCGTACCACTTGAGGGAGTGGTGCTCGACGGCCCAGATGCGGTCGAACCCCATCTGCTCGGCCAGCACGGCCTGTTCGACGCTGTCGCGGAAGAGTTGGTGCTCGCGCTCGACGGTGGGGTCGGCGAGCTGCGCTTCGAAGATGACGGAGAACTTCACTTGCCCTCCAGGGAGTTGAGCCGCTGCGGCGGAGCCCTTGCAACGGAACCCATGTTTCGATTAGCCATATGACTAGTCGTCAGGTGCCGAAGTGGCAAGGGCTTCTGCGCAACGGACCGCCGCCCGGCAGGGTGTGGCAGGGGAAGCCGCCACACCCTTCATGCGTTCGCTCAGGCGGCCGCGGCTCCGAACCACTTCGGCAGGTGGCCGAGCAGCTCCTGCTGGTCCTCGCCGACCCACGCCACGTGCCCGTCAGGCCGCAACAGCACGGCCGGTGCGTCCAGTTCCTCGCTGACGTCGACGATGTGGTCGACCCGGTCGGCCCAGCCCTCGACCGACAGGCGGCCGGTCTGGTCGAGGAGCAGCCCGCGGCCGTCGTGCATCTGCTCGTACAGACGGCCCCGCTTCAGTTCCATGTCCCGCATCCGCCCGCCCAGCAGGTCATGGCCCTCGCCGAAGTCGTAGCGGACGTCGACCGCGGTGATCATCCCGGTGACGTACCGGTTCACCTCCTCGAAGTCCATCAGCTTCGCGAACAGCTCCCGCAGCGCGGTCGGACCCGGATCGGTCCCGAGCAGCGTGATCTGCGCGCGGGTGTTGTCGATGACCCGGGCGGCCACCGGGTGCCGTTCGGTCTCGTAACTGTCCAACAGCCCGTCCGGCGCCCAGCCGTTGACCGCGGCGGCAAGTTTCCAGCCGAGGTTGAACGCGTCCTGCACGCCGAGGTTGAGCCCCTGGCCGCCGGTCGGCGGGTGGATGTGCGCCGAGTCGCCGGCGAGGAACACCCGGCCGACCCGGTAGCGCTCGGCCTGCCGGGTGGCATCGCCGAACCGGGACATCCAACGCGGCGAGTGCACGCCGAAGTCGGTGCCCGCGTACGCCCGCAGCTGCTTCTTGAAGTCCTCGAGGGTCGGCTCGGTCGCACGGTCCTCGAGGACCCCGTCGGCGGGCACGACAATGCGGCAAAGACCGTTCACGGCGGGGGTGATGCCGAACCGCAGCTGGGTCTTGTTGACCTCCTTGACGGCGGCGGCGATCGTCTCCGCGTCCTCGGTCACCTCCATTTCGGCGAGCAGCGTCTCGACCGTGGCCGCCTCGCCGGGGAAGTCGACGCCGATCAGCTTGCGCACCGTGCTGCGGCCGCCGTCGGATCCGACGAGGTAGCGCGAGCGCAACCGTGTGCCGTCCGCGAGCTCGACGCTCACCCCGGCCCCGTCCGCGTCCCCGTCCGCGTCCCCGTCCGCGGACTGGCTCAACCCGACCACTTCGCAGCCGCGCCGCATGTCGACACCGAGTTCGAGCGCACGCTTGTTGAGCAGCCGCTCGGTCTCCGGCTGCGGGGTGGCGACGCCGAACGGGTGGGCCGTGTCGAGGCGGTCGGGCCACGGCTTCATGATGCCGCCGAAGAGGCCACCGACCTGGAACTTCTCGCTGACCGCGAGGAACCGGTCGAGCAGACCGCGCTGGTCCATCACCTCGACGCTGCGCGCGTGCAGGCCCTGCCCGCGGGACTGCTCGGTCTGCTTGTCCAGTTTCTCCAGTACGACCACGTGCACGTCGTGCAACCGCAGCTCACAGGCCAGCATCAAGCCGGTCGGTCCGCCCCCGACCACGATCACATCAATCATCAAGACCCCATCCAGCATGTTGTATCCAGGCCGGCTCCGGCTCAGGCCGATGATTCTGCATCATGCGGTTGCGGACCGCGGCCGGCGTACCAATGAACCGCGGCGGCGTACCAAAGCCCCGAAGCCGGACACCGCCACCAGCAATTCGCTTGATCGTCTTCCGCTGGACGCCCAGATATGGGAGAACGCTCTGATGTGCGATGACGAACTGATACCGCCCCGGGCCGACTTGACCGAGAAGCAGTGGCTGCGCGCCGACCCGCCGCTCGCCCGGGACCTGGCCGAGAAGTGGGGGCCGCAGGCCCTCACGCTGCACCGCCGCACGCTCCTCGGCGGTGCAGCCGCCGGAGCCGCGCTGGCCGTGCTGCCGTTCGGCGCGCAGAGCGCCACGGCGAACGGCACTGCGGCGCAGGGCGTCGCGAAGTTCCCCTTCCCCGACCAGCCGGACAGGAAGGGGGAGTTCGCCGTCCTGGTGACGGGAGACTCCGGGACCGGTGGCGATGAGCAGCTTGCCGTGACCGAGGCCGCCCGGCGGGTGTGCCGTGACGAGGGGGTCTCGCTGGCCGTCGGCCTGGGCGACAACATCTACGAGAACGGGCCCGAGTCCGACCACGACTCCGAGTTCCGGGACAAGTTCGAGACGCCCAACACCGGCATCGACGTGCCGTGGCTGATGGTGCTCGGCAACCACGACTGCTCGGGCCTCATCCCGGGCAGCGGCGGCGACCCCTCGCGCGGCGACCGCGAGGTCTCGTACGCGGCGTCCTCACCGCGCTGGTACATGCCGAGCCGCTACTACAACGTCACGCTGCCGACCTCCGACGGCCGGGGCGACCCGGTGGTGGAGTTCTTCGCCCTCGACACCAACCCCGTCGCCTCGACGGTCGCCCAGACCTCCTCCCACTACAAGTGGGACGGCCCCTACATGCGCGCCCAGCGGCAGTGGCTGGACGCCGCGCTCGCCGCATCCCGCGCCCGCTGGAAGGTGGTCCTCGGCCACCACCCGTACCTCAACAACGGCAAGCACGGCAGCGCCGGTTCGTACGACGGCTTCGTCATCGGGAACTACACGAGCGGTATCCACCTCAAGGAGCTGTACGAGCAGGTGGTGTGCGGCCGGGCCGATCTGATTCTGTCCGGGCACGACCACACCCTCCAGGTCCTGGAGCCCACGACCCGCACCGCGGGCACCCGCCAGATCGTCTGCGGGGCGGCGGCCAAGTCCGGTGACGGCAAAGCCCACTTCGACCACCCTGCCGCCTGGCAGAACTTCTCCGACGTGGGCTTCATGATCCTGAAGGTCTCCGAACAGGCCATGACCACGGACGTCTACACGGTCGACGTCGCCACCCGCACCGCGCACCTGGCCCACACCACGGCGACCTCCGCCCCAGTCGCGGGCCGGGTCGGCGTGCGCTAGGACTCAGGAGCCCTGCGGGGTCAAAACGCCGTGGCCGCCGGCCAGGCGTCGGCGCCGTGGGTCCAGTTCGGGGCGTCGGGATCGGCGGCCCGCAGCGTCGCGAGCGAAGCCTGGACACTCCGCGCGAGCCGGCTCGGGTAGGCGGCCACGTCGTCCGGCAGGTCGAGCCGAACGTACCTGCCCTGACAGCGAGTTGGCAGCCACCCGCACGGAAAGCGCCACACCGGCGCCGAGCACGGCGGTAGGACCTCTGGTTCGGACCGGGCGGCCCGACCCCGTCAGGCCGCTCCGTCGCCCCGCGCCGCCCCCGCCACGTTCCTGGCCCACAGCACCAGCGGGACCTGGAGCGGGAGCCTGCCGAGTGCGGCGGCCCTGAGCGGGGCGGGGCGGCTGCGCCAGTCGGCCGCCATCTGGACGTTGGCGGGGAACACCCCGACGAAGAAGGCCGCCGTGGCCAGCGCCGCGGTGCGCCGGGTGCGGGGCAGCGCCACTCCGGCCGCGAGCGCCAGCTCGACCGCGCCGCTCGCGTACGTCCAGGCCCGCGGCGATCCGGGCAGGGCGCGCGGAATCGTCGCGTCGAACGGCTTCGGGGCGGCGAAGTGAGCGACTCCGGCCCCGGCCAGCAGACCGGCCAGGAGCAAAGGGGAACGTGGGACGAGCGACATACGGCCTCCTCGAGGGGCGGTGACGGGAGGCAGACCTTACTCGACAGTAACTCCACAGTCACCGGGCCCCTGGACGACCCCGCCCTCACAGCAGCCGGGCGCCCCGTCTCGCCAGATAGGTGACCGGGTTGACGTCCGAGCCGTATCCGCGCCGGGCCCGGATCTCCAGGTGGAGGTGCGGTCCGGTGGCGCGGCCGGTGGCGCCGCTGCTGCCAAGCCGGTCGCCGGTGCCGATGCGAGCCCCTTGGCGGACCGCGATGCGGGAGAGATGCGCGTACACCGCGTAGTGGCCGTCCAGCAGACGCACCGTCACCGCCTTGCCGTACGCCCCCGACCAGCGCGCCAGGACCACGGTGCCCGCGCCGACGGCGTGCACCGGGGTTCCGGAGGGGACGGCCAGGTCGATGCCGGTGTGGTGCCCGGCGATCCAGTTGCCGCGCACGCCGTAGCGGGCGGTGACCCGGAACCGTCTGCGCAGCGGCAGGCCGAATCTTCCGGGTGGGCCCTGCGGGGCGAGGGCGCGGGTCTCCGGGATCGCCTCGTCCGCCTCGGCCAGGGCCGCCTCGAACTCCTCGTCGTAGCCGACGCCGCAGCCACCGTCGGACTCCGCGGCGGCGTGCGGCGCGGGTCCCGCCACCGTGAGGGCGCCGCCGGCCAGAACGACCGCGGCGACGCTCAGTACGTCACGTCGTGTGCTGCCCGCTTCACGCGGGCCGTCTATGTCGTAGCCCATGCCCGACAGCACAACGGCGGCGGGCCGAGCCCGCACGCCGACTGCGCCGCATGGCGTAACGGCCGCGCCGCGTCAGCCTGGCGTCGGCCGGTACACGGTGAGCGCCTCGGGGAGTTTGTCGAGGAGCAGCGCCGTGGGAGCGGGGGCGACTTCGCCGTCGTACGCCATCGGCGTGCCGGCCGGCAGGCCGGAGACGGCCAGGCTCCGGGGCCGCGCGGACGCGTACACCCGGGTCCGCGCCAACTGTCCGGCCAGCGCGGCGACCAGCAGACGGCTGCGCGCGAAGTGCCCGCCGTGCGCGACACGGACGTCGAGGAGGCCGTCGGCGAGGTCGTGCCGGCGCACCGGGGCGATTCCGGCGCTGCGGTAGGCGCCGTTGCCCGCGAAGAGCAGCCACAGGGAGCGGCGCCGTCCGTTGACCATCGCGCGCAGCGGGCGGCCCGTGCGCACGATCCGGGCGACGCCGAGCAGGGTCGCGGGCGGGCCTCCGATCCTCGGTGACCAGTGCTCTCTAATGCGTACGAGATCGGGGTAGGCGCCGAGGCTGAACGTGTTGAGGAAGTACACCGGGTCGGGGTACGTCCCGTCTTCGGGTCCCGCACCTGCCTGCGGCCTGATCCGGCCGACGTCGGCCCGGACCGCGCTGCCGTCGGCGACGGCCGCGCAGGCGTCCGCGACGGAGTCGACGCCCAGGTCCACGGCGAAGTGGTTGAACGTCCCGCCGGGCAGCACCATCAGCGGCACCCCGTACCGCAGCGCCGGTGCGACGGCGGCGTTCACCGTGCCGTCGCCCCCGCACACACCGAGCACGCCGCCGCGCCGGGCCGCGTCCCTGGCGGCCTCCTCGATCACCTTGACGAGCGGTCCGGCCTCGTCCTCGTACCGCACCACTTCGGCGCGCGGCAGGGCGCTCTTCAACTGACGTACGGGATCGACGAGTTGGGGCTGGGCGCCGGACGACGGGTTGACCACGACCACCAGACCCTCGCCGTCCGGCAGCGCGGGCGCGTCCGTCCGGGGCCGTGCGGGCGGCGGCAGCTGCGCGCGGGACGGCACAAGGCCGCGCACGGCGTAGGCGGCGCCCGCGCCGAGGGCCGCGCCGACCAGGACGTCGCCGGGGTAGTGCACGCCGGTGTAGACGCGGGAGAACGCCACCGACCAGGCGACCGGCGCCACAGCCGCGCCCAGGGGCCGCGACTCCAGCGCGACGCCGGTGGCGAAGGCCGTCGCCGATGCCGCGTGCCCGGACGGGAAGGAGCTGGTGACGGGCTGCCGGGCCAGGTGCCGTATCACCGGCACCGCGTCGAGGAGCGGCCGGTCGCGGCGCACCGCGCGCTTGCCCAGCGTGTTGACCGTGACCGAGGCGAGCGCCAGCGAGGTGATGCCGCGCACCGCCGCCCGCCTGCCCCGCGCGCCGCCGAACGCCCACATCCCGGCGGCGATGCCGCACCACAGCAGCCCGTGGTCGGCGCTCCGGCTCAGCCGGGGCAGCACCGGCTCCGCGGCCGGCCAGGAGCGGGCGGCCACATGATGGAACGCGAAGCGGTCGGTGGCGCTGAGCAGCCTGCGGACGCGCCGCCCCGGTAGATCGTTCATGCCTCTCTCCTACCCTCGCGCGCCGTCCGCACCGCACATGTCTTGCGCCGACGACCCCGCGTTCACTTCAATCAGTCATATGGCAGCCCCCCGTTCCGCCCCTCGTTCCACCCCGTCCCAGCGGCCCGATGAGCTGCCGCCGACCGCGTGGGCCGTGCTGGGCCTGCTCTCCTTCCCCGGCGAGCGCACCGGCTACGAGCTCAAGAAGTGGGCGGACGCCTCGCTCCGCTTCTTCTACTGGTCGCCCGCCATCAGTCAGATCTACGCCGAGCTGCGCCGCCTCGAAGGCCTGGGCTACGCCACGTCGCGGCGCTCGGGACCCGAGGAACCGCGCGCCAAGCGCACCTACGCCATCACCGGGGCGGGCCGTGCCGCGCTCGCCGAGTGGGCGGGCGGCGCCGCGGACGTGGGGCCGCCGGTGCTCAAGCATCCGCTGCTCCTGAGGGTCTGGCTCGGGCATCTCGCCGACCCGGACGAGCTGCGGGCACGGGTGAGCGAACACATCGCCCGTACGAGGGGCGAGCTGGCGCAGGTGCGCAAGGCGCTCGCCCGCGCCGAGGGCGTCGAGTCGTGGTCGCATCCGCAGATCGCGCTGCGCTGGAGCGCGCGGCGCCTCGAGTCGGAGATCGGCCTGGCGGAGGCGATGCTCGACGACCTCGCCGGCCTCTCCGCCCCCTCCGGTCAACCCCTGGAGGACTCGCCCACCCACGGGTGAAGCGGGTCGCGGCGACGGGCCCCGGGCCGGTAGGACGGGGCGGGTCAGCCGACCCCGCCGTACGGAGCAGTGCACCTGTGAGCACCCGCGCAGTCCTTGTCGCCGCCGTCATCACCGGCCTCATCCTCGGCATCATGGGAAGCAGAGCCGACGACTCCGATTCTTCGGGCCGGCCGCGTACGGGCGGTTCCATCGCGGAGGCGGGCCATTAGGCTGCGACCTTGCCGCGTGGCTTTCCTCCGTCCTCAGCCCCGCGGTCGCCGAGCCGCCGTCGACGGAAGCGAGTGAACCTTGAACTTCCTCACCATCGGTCATCGCGGGGTCATGGGTGTCGAACCCGAGAACACCCTCCGCTCCTTCATCGCCGCGCAAGCCGCGGGCCTCGATCTCATCGAGCTCGATCTGCATCTGAGCAAGGACGGCGCCCTCGTCGTCATGCACGACGCCGACGTGGCCCGTACGACCGACGGCAAGGGACCGATCGCCGAGAAGACCCTGGCCGAGCTGCGGGAGCTCGACGCCGGCCGCGGCGAGCGCATCCCCGTCTTCGAAGAGGTCCTGGACGCCGTGAAGGCCCCGCTGCAGGCCGAGATCAAGGACGTGGCGGCCGCGCGCGCCCTCGCCGAGGTCATGCACCGCCGCGATCTGGTGTCGCGGGTGGAGGTGATCTCCTTCCACGACGAGGCGATCGCCGAGATCGCGCGCCTGGTCCCCGGCGTCCGCACCGCGCTCGTCGCCAGCCGCTACGGCACCGACATCGCGGAGCGCGCCACGGCGGTCGGCGCCACCACCCTCGTACTGAACATCCGGCGCCTGACGCTCGAGATCGTCGAGCGGGCCAAGAAGGCCGACCTGCGGATCATCGGCTGGGTCGTGAACACCCAGGACGATCTGCGCCTGGTGCGCGCGCTGCAACTGGACGGCGCGACGACGGACTACCCGGAGATCAAGCGGACGGGCCGCTTCACGGCCTGACTCTCAGTCCAACGGCTTGACCAGCAGCTCGAACTGCAGGTCGTCGCGCTGCGGAATGCCGAAGCGCTCATCGCCGTACGGGAAGGGGGTCATCTCTCCCGTACGGCGGTAGCCGCGCCGCTCGTACCAGGCGATGAGGTCGTCGCGTACGGAGATCACGGTCATGTGCATCTCACGGGCGCCCCACGCCTCGCGCACGGTCCGCTCGGCCTCGGCGATGATCACCTTGCCGAGGCCCGCGCCCTGGAGCGCCGGGCTCACCGCGAACATCCCGAAGTAGGCGTGCGCACCGCGGTGTTCGAGCTGGCAGCAGGCGACGACCCGGCCGTCGCGCTCCACCGTGAGCAGCTTGCTCGTGGGCGACTTGATGACGTCGACGACGCCCTGCGGGTCGGTCCGCTGTCCCTGGAGGATGTCCGCCTCGGTGGTCCATCCGGTCCGGCTGGTGTCACCGCGGTACGCCGATTCGATGAGCGCGACGAGCGCGTCGACGTCCGCGTCGGTGGCGTCCCGGAAGGTGAGGTCGCTGGTCGTGGGGCGCGGGGCGGTGTCCATGGGGCGGGTTCTCCGTTCTCTGACGCGGCTCTGGGCGCGGCGCGGGCTGCTCACCGCCGAGGGTAACCCGCCGCTAAGGTGCGGCCGCATGGTGCACGTACTGAGCAGCAGGATCCTTCTCCACCCCACCGACCCCGAGCGCTCGCGGACCTTCTACGGCGAGGCGCTGGGCCTCGCCGTCTACCGCGAGTTCGGCACGGGACCCGAGCGCGGCACGGTCTACTTCCTGGGCGGCGGCTTCCTCGAAGTCTCCGGCCGCTCCGAGAGCCCGCCGTCCCCCGGCCTCCAGCTGTGGCTCCAGGTGCCGGACGCGCGGGCGGCCCACGCCGAACTCGTGGAGCGCGGCGTGGAGGTGACACGGCCGCCCCTGAAGGAGCCCTGGGGTCTGATCGAGATGTGGATGGTGGATCCGGACGGCGTCAGGATCGTCGTCGTCGAGGTCCCGGGCGATCACCCGATGCGCTTCCGGCCGGGGATCTGAGACGCCTTCGCACTCCGCACTGTCTCTATGGATCATTGCCTCTATGGACCAGTCGGGCCAGTGTGCTCTTCGTGACAAGAACACGCGGTGAGACCCGCGCCCGGATCCTGCGCACGGCGGCCGAGCTGTTCCAGCGGCAGGGGTACGGCGCCACGGGGCTCAATCAGGTGCTCGCGGAGAGCGGTGCCCCCAAGGGGTCGTTGTACTTCCACTTTCCACAGGGCAAGGAGCCGTGGGCTCCGCCGCCGGGCCGGAGGATGCCGTGCGGCGGCTCGGTGAGCTGCTCGCGCAGGGGCTGCAGGGGGCGCTGCTGCTATCCCCCTGCTTCAGCTGGGGGAGGATTCAACACCTCAACTGCGGTTCCATGATGAAGATCGGGCCCACTGACAACATGCGGCGCCGGGCGCCCCGGCGGAGGATGAATCGGACGCCTCTCCGAGGAGACCCGTATGTCGCCGCCCGACGGTGCCGACGCCGTCCTGAGCCCACACCCCTGGAGAGATCTCGTATGCAACCTCCCCGGATTCTGATCGTCGGCGGTGGATTCGCCGGTATGGAGTGCGCGCACAAGCTGGAGCGGACGCTCAAGGCGAGCGACGCCCAGCTGCGGCTCATCAGCCCGCAGGACAGTCAGCTGTACCTGCCGCTGCTTCCGCATGTCGCGGCGGGCGTGCTCACGCCGCAGTCGGTGGCGGTGCCGCTGCGCCGGATGCTGCGGCGCACGGTGATCGTGCCGGGCGGGGCGATCGGCGTGGACCCGCACGCGAAGGCCGTGATCGTACGGAAGATCAACGGCGAGGAGATCGTGGAGCGTTACGACTACCTGGTGCTCACGCCGGGCAGTGTGACGCGGCAGTTCGACATCCCCGGTGTCGGCACGCACGCCGTGGGCGTCAAGACGCTCGCCGAGGCCGCGTGGATCCGCGACCACGTGATCGCGCAGCTCGACCTGGCGGCGACGACATCGGACCGGGCGGAGCGCGCGTCACGGCTGCAGTTCGTGGTCGTCGGCGGCGGATACGCGGGGACGGAGACGGCGGCCTGTCTGCAGCGGCTCACCAGTGCCGCCGTGAAGCGGTATCCGGGGCTCGACGCGTCGCTGATCAAGTGGCATCTGGTGGACGTCGCACCGAAGTTGATGCCCGAACTGGGCGACCGGCTCGGCGAGAAGGCGCTCGCCATCCTGCGGCGGCGCGGCGTGGACGTGTCCCTCGGGGTCTCGGTGGCCAAGGCGACCGAGGACTCCGTCACGCTCACCGACGGGCGCGTGCTGCCGTGCCGCACGCTGATCTGGACGGCGGGTGTCGCGCCGAGCCCGCTCATCGCCACGCTGGGCGCCGAGACCGACCGGGGCCGCCTGGTGGTGCGCCCGGATCTGACGGTGCCCGGCCTGGACGGGGTGTTCGCGCTCGGCGACGCGGCGGCCGTGCCGGACCTCGCCAAGGGCGGCGACGCGATCTGCCCGCCGACCGCGCAGCACGCCATGCGGCAGGGATGGGCCGCCGCGAAGAACATCACCGCCGCGCTGCACGGCGACCCGCTGACCGACTACCGGCACAAGGACATGGGTCTGGTCGTCGACCTCGGCGGCATCCAGGCCGTGTCGAAGCCGCTGGGCGTGCAGTTGACGGGCCTGCCCGCGCAGATCGTGGCGCGCGGCTACCACCTGGGCGCCCTGCGCACCCTCACCGCGCGCTTCCGCACGGCCGCGAACTGGGGCCTGAACGCGGTCGCGGGCGACGACTACGTACGCACCGGATTCCAGGCCCAACGCCCCGCCACGCTCAAGGACTTCGAGCACACCGACGCCTATCTCCCGAAGGAGCAGATCGACGCGCGGCTCGCGGCGGAGGGCACCAGGCGGTCGATGGCCCCGGAGAAGCCCCGCTTCTCGTAGACGACCGGCTCTGCTCTGGCCGGATGAGTGAGCGGCGACTACGAGTGGTGGGGTAGCGCCGCTCCCGGCTTCGTGCTGCCCGTACGACGGGGACGTACGGGGCTCCGGATGACGGCGGTCGACGTCCGAGGGTAGATGCCGCCGCCCGAAGGCGCGTCGCGCCGGCTGGTTGATCACGGCGAGCGTCACGTCCGTACTACGCGTCAACTGCCCTCACACGAAGGACTCCACCATCATGCGTATCGGCATCGACGTCGGGGGGACCAACACCGACGCCGCACTCCTCGGGGACGACGACCGCGTGCTCGCCACCGCGAAGTCGCCCACCACGTCCGACATCACCTCCGGGGTCACCGCCGCCTTGCGGGCCCTGGATCCGCCCGTCGAGTCCGTCACGGCGGTCATGATCGGCACCACCCAGTTCCTCAACGCGCTCGTCGAGGGCACCCGCCTCGCGCCCGTGGCCGCCGTTCGCCTGGGTCTGCCCGCCACGGCCGCCCTTCCGCCCATGACGGACTGGCCCGAGCGGCAGCGGGCCGCCGTCGGCGGGCACGCCTATCTCTGCCACGGCGGACGGGAGTTCGACGGACGGCCGCTTTCGCCGCTCGACCCGGAGGAACTGAAGCGGGCCGCGGCGGACATCGCGGCGCGCGAGCTCACCTCCGTGGCCGTCTCGTCGGTGTTCTCGCCGGCCGCCGAGGAGGACGAGCGGCGCGCGGCCGAGATCCTGCGCGCCGAGCTGGCCGTGGGCACGCACTTCTCGCTCTCGCACGAGCTGGGCCGGGTCGGACTCCTCGCCCGCGAGAACGCCACGATCATCAACGCGGCGCTGCGGGACCTCGCGGTCGTCATCGTCGAGTCCCTCGGCAAGGCGCTCGCGGAGGTGTCGGTCACCGCGCCGTTCTTCCTCTCGCAGAACGACGGGACGCTGATGGACGTCGGCTTCGCGCGCGCCTGTCCGGTGGCGACGTTCGCGTCAGGGCCGACCAACTCGATGCGGGGCGCGGCCTTCCTCTCCGGGCTCGGCGACTGCGCGGTCGTCGACGTGGGCGGCACCACGGCCGATGTCGGCATCCTCAGCGGGGGCTTTCCGCGCGAGGCGGCGGGCGAGAGCCGGGCCGCGGGGATCCGCACCAACTTCCGTGCCCCCGACGTCCTCTCGCTCGGCATCGGCGGCGGCTCGCTCGTCTCGCCCGACGGGGAGACCGGGCCGCGGTCGGTCGGCCACCGGCTCACCGAGGAGGCCCTCGTCTTCGGCGGTACGACACTGACGGCGACGGATCTCGCGGTCGCAGCGGGTCTCGCGGAAGTCGGCGACCGCAGCCAAGTGGTCGATCTGCGGCGGGAGTTCACCGCACGCGCCCTTGACCGCATCGCCGGGCGCCTGGCCGAGAGCGTCGACCGGATGCGGACCTCGGCCGCCGCGCTGCCGGTCGTGGCCGTCGGGGGCGGCTCCGTCCTGGTCCCCGACGCGCTGCCCGGCTTCGCCGATGTGCGCCGGCCGCGCCACTTCGACGTGGCCAACGCGGTGGGCGCGGCGATCACCCAGGTCGGCGGGGAGGTCGACCGGGTCTATCAAGTCCCCGAGGGGCGGCGCGATGCGGTACTCGCCGGGGCCCGCGACGAGGCAGTGGGGCGGGCGCGGGACGCCGGGGCGCGCCCCGGCAGCGTACGCGTCGTCGACATCGAGGAGGTGCCGCTCGCCTATCTGCCCGGCGGCGCGACACGCATCCGGGTCAAGGCGGTCGGCGATCTCGATCCGGCGCGGATCACCGGGGCGGCGGTCCGGGGACCGGCGCGCGGAGTCGGGGCGAGGGCGCATGCGTGAGATCACCCTCGACAACCTCGACGACATCGCGCGCGGCGCGGGCATCCTCGGCACGGGCGGGGGCGGCGACCCGTACATCGGCAAGCTGCTCGCCCGCGAGGCGATCCGGGCGCACGGTCCGGTACGGGTCGTCTCCATCGACGAGGTGCCCGCCGACGCGACAGTCGTCCCGGTCTCCGGGATGGGCGCACCGACCGTCCTCCTCGAACGAGTACCGAACGGCAAGGAGGAACTGGTGGCGTTACGGGCCCTGGAGCGACACATAGGCCGCCCCGCGACCCACATCGCGCCGATCGAGATCGGCGGGGTCAACTCGATGCTGCCGATCGCCTGCGCCGCGCGGTCCGGTCTGCCGATCGTGGACGGGGACGCGATGGGGCGGGCGTTCCCCGAGGCGCAGATGGTGCTGCCGGGCCTGATCGGGGTCACCAACTCCCCTATGGCGCTCGCCGACGACAAGGGCAACACGGTCATCGTCGAGGCGGTGGACAACCACACGGCCGAGCGGATCGGGCGCGCGGTGTGCGTGGAGCTCGGCTGCCAGATCGCGTGCGCGGACACGGTGCTGCGCGGCGATCAGCTCGCCGCCGGTCTGGTCCCGGCGACGCTCACGCTCGCCGAGCGGCTCGGCGCGGCGGTGCGGACGGCGCGGGCCGCGCACACCGGTCCGGTGGCGGCGGCGCGGAAGGTGCTCGGCGGCAGGGAGCTCCTGACGGGCAAGGTGGTTGACGTGGGCCGACGCACGGAGCGGGGCTTCGCGCGGGGCCGCGCACGCATCGAGGGCAGCGGTACCGACACCGGCCGGGTGCTCGAACTAGCCTTCCAGAACGAGCACTTGGTAGCCGTCCGCGACGGCGTGACAGTGACGACCACACCGGACCTGATCTGCGTCCTGGACAGCGGAACGGGCGATCCGATCACCACGGAGGGCCTGCGCTACGGCCTGCGGGTCAGCGTCGTGGCGGCCCAGTGTGACCCGCGCTGGACCACTCCGGGCGGCCTTGCGCTGACAGGGCCGCGCTATTTCGGGTACGAGATGGATTACGTGCCGTTCGGGTCGGCGGGCTGAGACTCCACCGCAGACAGGGGCGCGGCGGACGGCCGCAGGGTGATGGTCCGCCGCGCCCCCTTCTCCACCGCGGCACGGGAGTACAGCAGCGGGAAGGAGCCGTCGGCGGCCCACTCCTCGAACAGATCGTCGTAGTGCGGGTCGCCCGGAACTCCGGACTGCCCAGGCGAGTTCATGGCCACGGAGTCGTCCCAGGAGCCGACATCGACGACGATCCGGAAGGTGGCCCCGGCGATCTGCCGGAATCCAGGACCGTAGGCGGTGGCCCCGACGGTGTCCCCGCTGCCACCGCGAGGGACGGGCCCCACGGAGGCCCAGTCCGGGGCGGGCCCTTCGAGCAGGGCGGCGATGGGATGCCGCGGATGGGCCTGGTGCAGCGCACCCCAGGCCCACCCGCCGGGGTCGGGTCCGAGCAGCCGCCCGAGCTCACCGACGGCATCGGCGAGCGTGCGGAGCAGTAGGGCGGGATCCGGGTCGCTTTCCAGGAGTTCCAGGTCGACTCGGGGGTCAGCGGCGGCATCCTCCACGGGCAGCACCCGCGCAAGGGCCAGCTGCCGCCGCTCCTCCCCCACGATTCCCTCTCCCTCGAGCGCCCGCTCCAGGAGGGCGGGCCGAAGGTGACGCCGGTACCAGACCTCGAAGAGGGCGGCAGCCGGTGACTCGACGGTGAGCCGCGCATCCCAGTCACGCAGCAGACCAAGACCGGCGGCCACCGCGGGATCGCCACTCTCCCATCCTCCCAGCAGCCGCTGGACGCGCCGCGCGGGCAGACTCACATAGTCGGTCTGCAGCCGAACGCACTCCTCGACGGTCCATCCGGTGCGCGCACCGAGCTCCTCACTGATGCGATCGTGGCGGGTGGCGGCGTACCAGTCGTACGTCACCGTCTTCTCGTCGTTCGGGTAATCGGGCGGCAGATTCAGCTGGTTGGCGGTGGCGAACCAACCCTCCTCCGGGTCGCGCTCCGAAGGCAGCTCCTCGACATCCAGGAAGCCGTCCCACTCGTAACGACCGTCGCCCGGAACCGGCAGGGTGCCGTCCCAGCCCCGGCGGACGGGGACGCGCCCGGCGGGGCGCCAGCCGATGGTGCCGTCAGGAGAGGCATAGACCTGATTCTCACCGGGCGCGCCCCAGCGACGCATGGCCGCGACGAACGCGTCCGGGCTCGCCGCCCGCATGTAGTCCATGCTGCCCAGATAAGGGGCCATACCCGGCCCGAGCCAGGCGGCACGCACCGCGAACGCGGCGTTCTTGTCGGGGAGTTCACGAATGACCGGACCGTGACGTGTGAACCACAGATCGGCGGCGACGGGGGCACCGCCCCGCACCGGAATCTCCTCCGTGACCCGAGTCATCGCCTCCCACCGCCCCTGATACCAGTAGGCGTGCGGGTCGGCGGGGTCGGTGCGGTAGACGTACAGATCCTCCTGATCGATCGGAAAGATCGTCAGACCGAACGCGATATGCCCGTTATGGCCGATGGAGATGCCGGGCAGGGCCGGTTCGCCCGCCCCGATGACGTCGATGCCCGGCGCGGAGAGATGCGCCAGATAGCGCAGGGCGGGCAGGGTGACGGCACGGTGCGGATCGTTGGCGAGCAACGGGCGCCCGGTGGCGGTGCGGGACGGAGCGATGACCCAGTTGTTGGAGCCGTCCAGTCCCTGCCGAGGCGCAGCGTCCGCCGCCCAAGGGGGCGTGGTGGCCATCTCGTACACACGCAGGACGTCGTCCGGAATGACGGACAGATCCAGCCCCTCGGGGACGCGCAGCTGATGCGGCGCGGGCTCACGCCGACGGCGCAGCTCCTCGGCGGCGGGCCCGTGGTCACGCAGGGTGAGGGCACGGGCGACCTCGTCGCGGAGGTTGCACTGGAGCCCGTGACTGCGGATGCGGGCCACGTCGGACGGCTCCCAGTAGGCCGGGACGTACCCCAACTCGGCGCATTCCGGCGGAAGATGAAGACCATCCTCGCGACACAGCGCCACATAGGCATTGATGCCGCGCACGAACGCAGCAGTCACCCGCTCCGTGTCGTCACCATAGGCACGCCACTCCTCAGCCATGTCGCCCCGGTAGAGGAACAGCCGTGCCGCCCGGTCGTGTTCGACGTACGCATCACCCAACACCTCGGCGAGCACCCCGAGTCCGCGCCGTCGCCACAGGTCGAGCTGGAAGAGCCGGTCCCGGGCGGCGTTGAAGCCCTGGGCGAGGAACAGATCGTCCTGCGAGGCGGCGTACAGATGAGGCACGCCCCACTGATCGATCACGATCTCCACGGGTTCAACAAGCCCCGGGACCTCGTACTCCGTCATCCGCCCCTCACTCCCCTGCCAGAACACAACTTTCCCAAAGTAGTGGTGCCCCGTGAGCCCCGTTTCGTGGCCGCGATCAAAGCCCCGGCACAGAAGAACCGGCGGCCCCTTCACTCGGCCCCGCCCCCGGCGCCAGCCACACGACCCCGAGCAGCACAGCGAGATTGGCGGCGAGCGCGATGATGCCGCCGTTCACCCCGAGGTACGGGTCGTTCTCGGTGGCCCACAGCACCGTCATCACCGCGAGACCAGCCAGCATCCCCGCGACCGCAGCCCGCGCCGTCAATCGCCGCCAGAACAAGGCAAGAAGCACCACCGGCACGAGCTGCGCGAGCCCCTCGTACGACAGCACCGACAGCTCCACGAGAGTGTTCGGGTAGCAGAGGCTGCCCGCGAGGGCGATCAACCCGGCGATGACGCAGACCAGTTGGGAGAGTCGCTTGGCCCGTAGGTCACTGGCGTCCCCGGACTTCCCGAGGGCACGACGACGGGCCCGCGGATCCGCTCCGTTGCCGCCTCCCAGGACGGTGCGCCCCCACAACGTACCGATCGAGAGCATGAAGACACTCATCGGCACGATCGCCGACAGCGCACCCGCGACGCCGATGAGCGCGACGACAGGCGAGGGCAGCGAGTCAGTCACCAGGCTGAAAAGGGCCAAGTCGGGATTGCCGAGGGTCGGCATCACGAACAACGCCGTGGCACCGACCACCATCGGTACGAACAGGAGCAGTTGGTACCAGGGCAGCAGCAGCGCGTTGCGGCGCAGCGCGTTGGGGCTCTTCGCGCTGAGGTAACCGGCAACCGTGGTCGGGAAGATGGTGATCGTCACGGCGTTGAGCACCACAGTGCTCAGGAACCACACGCCGTCACGCCCGCCGGACTCATGCCCCGGAAACGTCAGCCACTCGGGCTTCTCGCTCACCATGCGCTGCATGAAGTCACCGAACCCGCCGAGGTAGTGCATCGGGATGTACACGGCGAGGAACACGACGGCGACGATCACCAGCATGTCCTTGAGCACGCTCAACCACGCCGAACCGCGCAGCCCCGACACGAGGATGAAGACCTCGGCCACCACGAAAGAGATGACGGCCGCGACCTTCAGATCGACACTGCCGTACGTCATCGCGTTCACCACGACGCCCATGCCCTGAATCTGCACCTGGATGTACGGGACGATGAAGACGGTCGCGACGACGGCGACGAGAATCCCCACCGGGCGCGAGCGGAACCGGAATTCGGCGATGTCCGCGATCGAGATGAGGCCGTGCCGGGTCGCGTACGTCCACAGCGCGGGGCCCACGACGTACGCGACGGCGAAGCCGACCGTCAGATACGCGACCAGGTAGAGGATCGGCGCACCGAAGGAGTACGACCAGCCGGCAGTCCCCAGAAAAGAGAAACTGGTGTACGTCTCGCCCGCCATCAGCAGCCAGATGAAGAGCACCCCGAGGCCACGGCTCGAGACCGACCACTCGGCGAGCCCCTTGGACCGGCCTCGGGCGCTCCACACGCCGATCAGGACGGTGGCGGCCATGGCGATCCCGAACACGGTCGTCGCGACCGCCGCGGACCCGTTCATCGGCGGCCTCCTTCAGGATCGTCGGCGGGGATGGGTTCGACGGCGCCCGTGCGGTAGGCGGGGTCGAGGCGGGCGGCGAGCCAGATGACGAGCGGGCTGATCACCGTGGCGGCGATGACCCAGGCGAGGAGGAAGGGGACGCCGAGGATCCGGGGCTCGATGCGGTTGGCGACGAACGGGGCTGAGCCGTAGAGCAGGACGGGGACGAGCAGCAGCCACAGGGAGGGACGGGCCACGCCGCGCACGCTGGGGAGGCCGTCCAGGGGCGAGGGGGCGGAGGCCGGTGGCCCCTGCTCGCCGCTGTCTTCGGCTGTCGGAGGCATGAGGGGACTCCTTGAGGAGGTGCGGGGGGAGAGGTCACGCGGAGGGGACGGCAGCACGTCGGCAACGCAAACGACGGCACCAAGCTCACACCGACGGGTCGAAACGCCCGTCGACCGCCGTCCAGCCGCCATCCACCGTCAGCACACTGCCGGTGACGAAGGTCGACGCGTCCGACACGAGATAGGCAACGGCACCGGCGAGCTCGTCGGCGCGGGCCCAGCGCTTGAGCGCGGAGGCCTGGGTGTAGGCATCGAACCATGCGGGGTCGGCGGCGATCTGATCGGTGAGCGGGGTACGGACGACGCCGGGCGCGACAGCGTTGAACCGCACGCCCTGCGGCCCCCATTCTGCTGCGGCGGTCCGCAGCAGCTGGATCAGCCCCGCCTTCGACGCGGCGTACGCACCCTGCCCCGGCTCCACCTGGAAGGCCCGCATCGAGGCGAACCCGACCACGCTCCCCCGGCCGCGCTCGGCCATGCCGGGGGCCACGGCCTGGATGAGCGTGAGGTAGGAGCGCAGGTTCAGCGCGACGACCCGGTCGAACTCGTCAAGGGTGTAATCGGCGATGCGTTTGCGGACATTGGCCCCGACGGTGACGACGAGCCCGTCGAGCGGCCCCCACGCGTCGACGGCGGCGCGCACGGCCTCGGGGTCGAGGACGTCGAGGGCGTACGGGGCGGCCGTGCCGGGACGCTCACCGGCCGAAGCGCCGTCCGCGGCGAGCGCGGCCGTCTGTGCGGCCCCCGCCTCATCCCGGTCGGCGACGACGACGTGCGCGCCCTGGGCGACAAGGGCGCGGGCGGCCTCGCGGCCGATGCCGCTCGCGCCGCCGACGACCGCGATGCGGCGCCCGTCGCACCGGAACAGATTGCCGTAGTCCATGGTGGTACCACCTCTCTTGGAGCGGGGCTGAGCGCTCCGCTGGAAGACCGATGACGATTCCGCGGGCCGTATGTGGCTGATCGCGCAGTTCCCCGCGCCCCTTACGGGGCACGGGACCGCACCCGCAATTCGACAAGACCGCTCAGGCCCGGATGACCGCCATCCGCGTCACCGTCAGTTCCTCGATCGCGAACCGGGGGCCCTCGCGGCCGATTCCCGAGTCCTTGACGCCGCCGTAGGGGGCGATGTCGCTGCGGTAGCCGGGGACTTCGTTCACCACGACGCCGCCGACCTCCAGGGCCTCCACCGCCCGCAGTGCGGACCGCAGGTCGCGGGTGTACACGGCGGCGTGCAGGCCGTAGCGGCTCGCGTTGACCACGTCGTACGCGGTGTCCAGGTCCGGCACCGTGCGCAGACAGACGACCGGGCCGAAGATCTCCTCGTCCCAGGCGGGTTCGCCGTCGGGTACGTCGGCGAGCAGGGTCGGGGCGACGCACCGGCCGTCCCTGGCGCGCTCCCCTCCGGCCACGAGGCGCGCTCCCGCCGCACGCGCCCGCCCGACCCAGTCGAGCACCCGCTCCGTCGCCGCCTCGTCGATGAGTGCCGAGACGCGGGTGCCGGGCTCACGCGGGTCGCCGACGGCCACCTCGGGGAGGAGCCGCGCCAGCTTTTTCTCGAACTCCCCGGCGACCGCGTCGACGACGATCACGCGCTGTACGGAGATGCAGGCCTGCCCCGATGCGTAGAAGCCGCCCCGTACCACCGCGTCGGCGGCGGCGTCGAGATCGGCGTCGGCGGCCACGACGAGCGCGGCGTTGGAGCCGAGTTCGAGGACCACCTTGCGGGGCGCGGCGTCCCGCGCGATGAGGTGGCCGACGGCCGCCGAGCCGGTGAAGGAGACGGCGGCGACCTCCGGGTGCGTGGTGAGGGTGCGGCCGACCTCCGTGTCCCCGGTGACCAGTTGCACCGCCCCGGCCGGCGCGCCCGCCGCGATGAGCCGCTCGCGTACGAGATGGACGAGCCGCAGGGTGGCGAGCGGTGTCGCGGGCGCCGGTTTGACGATCACCGGGCAGCCCGCCGCGAGCGCCGGGGCGATCTTGTGGGAGGCGAGCAGGACCGGATAGTTGAAGCCCGCGATGCCGACGACGACGCCGACGGCCGCCGGGTCCAGAAGCCGAACAGGCCTTCCCCGGACGCCTGGAGGTCCAACGGCACGGTCTCGCCGTGCAGTTGGGCCACCTCGTCCGCCGCCGACTGCCAGGTCGCCACGGCCCGCGCCATCTCGACCCGGCAGTCGACCAGTGGTTTGCCGGTCTCCAGGACGAGCAGGTCGACCAGTTCCGGCGCCGCGTCGGCCAGCGCGTCGGCGACCCCGGCGAGCACCTGCCGCCGCACGCCCGCGGTCAGCCTCCCGACGCGTCCGCTGATCGCGGCGGCGTGCTCGACCGCCCGCGCCGCGAGCTCCGCGTCGCCTACGGGAGCCGTGCCGATCTCGCTGCCGTCGTACGGGAAGCGCACGGCCCGGCGCTCGGGTGCGGCCGCCCAGCCGTCGCCGACGGGCAGTCCGGCGGGGCGAGTCATCGTGTGCCTCCGGGTCATCGTGTGCCTCCGGTCATCGTGCGCCTCCGGTCATCGTGCGCCTCCGGTCAGGAAGGCGCGGGCAGCGGCGGCGTACACCCGGGTGTACTCGGCGATCTCCCGCACCTCCACGAACTCGTCCTTCTGGTGGGCGATCCACTTGCCGCCCGGTCCGTAGACGACCGTCGGCAGACCCGCGTCGCGGGTGAGGATGGTGCCGTCCGTCGTGCCGGGCACGGCTCCGAAGGGCGGTGCGGCGCCGTGCACTTGGCGGTGCCCTTCGACCAGTGCGGTGACCACGGGATGGTCCTCGGGGAGCTCGATCGCGGGCCGGTCGTCGACGACGGTCAGCTCGACACCCACCCCGACCCCGGCGGCCGCATCCTCAGCGAACTTCCTTACGCACTCGATGAGTTCGGTGTGGCCGGTGCCGGGGATGGTGCGCACGTCGATGCCTACGATGCCGTGCGCGGGGATCACGTTGAGCTGGTCCGGGTCGCCGCCGCGCAGGACGGTCGGGGTGACGGTCACGCTGCCCGCGTGCGGGTGGGTGCCGTAGCGTTCCTCGGCCCAGGTCTGGACGCGGGCGAGCGTCTCGACGATCCGCGCTCCGGCCACGACGGGGCTCTTCGCCTCCTGCGGCATGGCGCCGTGGGCCATCACCCCGTCCAGGTCGAGGCGGAGCCGGATGCCGCCGCGGGCCGATGTGCACACCTCGTACCCCTCCGGCTCACAGACGATGACTCCGTCCACCTCGCGCGCCAGGGGCGTGGCGGCGAACGCCTTCGCGCCGAGCATCAGGCCTTCCTCGTCGCACAGCACGCCGATGACGATCCGGCCGGGGAAGGGCCCGGCGAGCTGCAGGGCCCGTACGCCGTAAATCATCGCGGCGACACCGGATTTCATGTCGGCCGAGCCGCGCCCCCAGAGCTTGCCGTCGCGGATCTCCGCGCCGTAGGGATCGACGCTCCAGTCCGCCGGATCGCCCTCCGTGACGACGTCGATGTGCCCCTCGAACATCAGGGTCGGTCCTTCGCCGCCCCCGCCCTCGATGACGGCGACGGTGTTGGGCCGCCCCGGCGCGACCTCCACCACGTCGTACGTCCAGCCGAACGTGTCGAAGAGCCGGGCGACGAGTTCGGCGGCGGGCCGCTCGACCTCGGTGGCTCCTGTCGCGTTGACGGTGCGCAGCCGGACCAGGTCCTGGGTGAAGGCGACGGCGGCCTCGGCATCGACGGCGGGCGTGGCGAGAGGGGTGCTTGAGCTGGCATGCATGGAACCTCCAAGTCAGCTGACCACTAGGCCAGTCGACTGGTCAGACCAGTTGAGTTCCCGTACTCTGCCTCCACGTTCAGGGCCGGGTCAACCATCGGATCTTGGTTTTCCGCGCCGACATCACGTACCGCGGAGGGGGCGGGCCGATGGCCGCCGACGACACCGACCTGTTCAAGACGGTCACACCGGTCCGCGCCTATCAGCGGGTGGCCGAGCAGATAGAGGAGCGGATTCTCGCCGGCGATCTGCCGCCGGGCTCCCGGCTGCCGGCCGAGCGCGAGCTGGTCAACCGGTTCGGCGTCGGCCGTTCCACGGTCCGTGAGGCGCTGCGCGTCCTGCAGTCGGCGGGCCTGATCCGCTCGCGCCCCGGCGATCCGCTCGGCGCGGAGGTCCTCGGTGTCTCTCCCGACAACCTCAGTCAGGCCCTCGGCCGGCTCACCCGTTCCAGTGTGGCGACCCTCGGCGAACTGGTGCAGTTCCGCATGGTGCTCGACGCCGAGAGCAACCGCCTCGCGGCGCGGCTGCACGGCGAGGCGGATCTGACGCGGATGCGCGAGCAGATCGCCCGCATGGAGGCACTCAGCGGTGGCCCGGCGTCCCTGCACGCGTTCAGCGAGGCCGACGCGCTCTTCCACCGGGCGATCGCCGAGGCGAGCGGCAACTCGCTGCTCGGCCTGTGCGCGCGTGCCGTGCACGAGGCGGTGGTCGAGGTCATCGAGAAGAAGATCGCGGGCGTGTCGGACACGGCGGCCTGGATGGAACGCTCCATCGCCCATCACCGCGAGGTCCTCGCGGCCATCGCGGCGGGCGACGGCCCCCTCGCCGCGCGCCTGGGCCGGACGGCGCTGCACGAGTACTACGCCGAACATGTGGAGCCGGAGACACGGGAGTTGCTCGCGGCATCGCTGGACGACGCCCCGTAGCGCCGCTACCCCCGCGGCCCCGGCGACAGGCCGAGCCGCCCCTCGAGCTGGGAGAGCAACTCACCCAGGAGTGCGCTGAGTCGACCCTGCCCGTCCGCGTCAAGACCGCCCAGGACCACCGTCTCGTACGCGAGCTGTTCGGGCAGGATCGCGTCGACCAGGTCCCTTCCCTCATCGGTCAGGCGGACATGCGAGACCCTGCGGTCCCGGCTGTCGACGCGCCGGTCGACCAGGCCGCGCTCCTGGAGCTGTTTGAGGCGCTTGGTGACGGCGGCCCCCGAGGAGAAGGTCTCCCGGGCGAGTTCGCCGGGGGTCAGCTCGTGGCCGGTGCGGCGCAGGGCGCCCAGGAGATCGAACTCGGGGCGGTTCAGGCCCGCCCGGCGCAGGGGCGCGTCCTCGGCCTGCTGAAGGAGGGCCGCGCAGCGGTTGATGCGGCCGATCACCTCCATCGGCCCTGTGTCGATGTCCGGCCGCACCGCCTGCCACTGCCGCACCACTGCGGCGACGGTGTCGCCCGCCGCGCCAGGACCGCTCCCGTTCGTCATGCTCCCGTACCCTCGCCGTTCCTTCTCGCCCCGGCCCTCACGGCCGGCCCGCTCCTACGCTCTCGGCGCCGCTTCCCGTGCCGCGCACGGCCGACGACGCTGCCGCGAGCGTACGGTGTCCGGCCTGCTCCGCGACGAGCACCCGCTGCCGCGGCAGGGCGCGCTGCCACCATTCGCCCGCGGCCGCGTCGTCGGCCATGCGGAGCTCGACCAGGGCCGCGGTGAGGCGGCGGCGGTCCTGCCGCAGGGCGCCGGGCGTGGGCGACGGGGCGGCGAGGGTCCGTTCGGCGTGGGCGCGGGCGCGGTCCGTGGCGTCGATGGCCAGCTCGATGTGGTCGGCGGCGCGGCGGTTGGTGACCACGATCGCCGCGACGACGCCGAGGAGCGCGCCGACCAGCGTGTCGACGATCCGGTCGAGGATCAGACCGCCGGGCTCCTGGAAGCGTACGAACTCCGTCACCAGGAGGGCCATCGGCGTCACGCACACGCTGCCCAGCCAGTAGTTGCGGGTGATCAGCGCCTCCGCGCCGAAGGCGAGCGCGAGACAGCAGACGATGAGCGCGGCGTGCCCGAGGTGGGCCACCGGCACGATCGCGGCGAAGGCGAGCACGCCGATGAGGTTGCCGACCACGCGCTGAACTCCCCTGTTCCAGGTGAGCGTGACGTTGGCCTGGTAGAGCGAGGCGGCGGTGACGAGCGCCCAGTAGGGGCGCCCGATGCCGAGGGCCAGGGACGCGTACCCGGCGAGCGCGCAGCCGATGGCGGTACGCAACGCGATGGGCAGCAGCGGCGATCCGGGCGCGAGCCGCCGCCACAGCGGACTCTTCGCGGACTCCGCCGCCGCCAACTCGGCCTCTGGGCCGTGCAGTTCGGCTTCCGCCTCGGGTTGTACGTGGTCGGGGTGCGGGACGGCTCCGGTGCCGCGCAGTCCGGTTGCCCAGGAGCGCAGTCGTGCGGGGTCGGCCGCCGAGGGCGCCGCCAGGGCCTCCTCGGCCTGGATGACCAGGAGTTCGAGGGCGCGGCGCGGGCGCGTGGGGGCGCCGGTGACGAGCAGCGACTGCCAGGCCGCGTGGATCGCGGCGGCGGCAGCCGCGCGGGCGCGCTCCCTGGCGGGGCCTGCCGAGCTGCCGGGGCCTGCTGACCTGCCGGGTACTGCTGACCTGCCGGGGCCTGCTGACCTGCCGGGTACTGCTGACCTGCCGGGGCCTGCTGACCTGCCGGGTCCCGCCGCTTCGGCGTACGCGGCGGCGGCGTGCAGGGCCCGTGCGGTGGCCCGGCGCTCGGGGCCGTGCGGGCGCAGCAGGGCGGGGGCCATGCCCACCAGCCAGGCCACGGCGCCCGCGGCGAGGGTCAGCGCGAGGTGGCCGGGAACCTGCCCCAGGTGCTGCGGCGCGAAGAGGGTGGCCGAGCTGATGAACGTGAAGATGAGGTGGCCGGGCGGGCCGGTGCGGGTCGCGTCGCAGAGCGTCTTCTGGGCGGCGGCGAGCAGCGCGCCGACGGCCACCAGGACGGCCGGTGACGAGGTGAGCGAGGCGGTGACCATGGCGATGCCGACGCTCGCGAGCATGCCGGCGACGACTCCGGCGAGGGCACGGGCGCGGGCGGCGTAAGGGAGGTTGTGCGCGTAGAGGGCGCAGAACGATCCGGCCATCGTGTACATCACGAGGTCGAGGCGGCCGAGCGCGAGGAGCGTCAGATTCGGTATCGCGGTGGCGACGACCACGCTCGACGCGGGCTTGAACCAGATGTCGGAGGGCTTGGCCAGGCGCAGCACACCTGCCAGGGGGAGTCGGCGGATCGACGGGAGCGAGGGTCGGGAGG
>NZ_SRIC01000578.1 GCF_004684775.1 Streptomyces sp. MZ04 | reverse complement strand
ATGAGCGTCTCGTGGGCTCGGGGTGCCGGTGGGAGGCCGTCGCGTGAGGGGCGCGGCGCTTGGGGGACCGGACCGCGGTGTGGCCGTCCGCGCGGGGCTTTGGCGCCGCCGGATCTCCGGTCGCCGCGCAGTAGCCCTGAGAAGCCCCCTGAGTGCCAGCGCGGCGTTTAGGCAGAACAAGTCCACCAGAGCTGAAAGGAACGGCCTGATGACGGTGCGAATACCAGCGGCAATCTGCATGGAAGACGGGTGCCCTCTGCCGGTGAGGCGCAATAACAAGGGTTGGGGCATGGGCTATTGCGTGGAGCACTGGAAGGGCCGCGGATGCCGGTATCGGGTCCCAGGTAGCCGCTACACCAAGAGCGACGGATACGTAGTCGTGAAGCTGGAAGACGGTCGCATCATTGCTGAGCACCGCGTGGTCATGGAGCGCGAGATTGGCAGGCCCCTGGAGCGCGGCGAGACGGTCCACCACATCAACGGCGTCCGCGACGACAACCGACCCGAGAACCTGGAGATCTGGTACTCACCGCAGCCGTATGGCCAGCGGGTTGAAGATCTCATCAGGTACGTGGTGACTCATCACCGTGACGTTCTGATCGGCGTGCTGGAGCAGTTTCAGTCCGGGCGCTCCACTGGTGAGGATCCAGAGCAACCGAGAGTGCCTGTTCTGCACCCCTGAGCGGGCTTCTGCGGCCCGAACTCCCTCCCGACGGACTCCGGGACGTCCAGCGTCGAGAGCGGCAGCGAGGCGTGCAGCGCAGCGCCAATCTGAGAAATAGCACAAAACAGAGCAAACCAACTCGACTGAAGGGAAACCCCGATGACCGACCCGAAGCCCGCGATGACGATGCGGGAGATCACCGACGCTCTCGGCCACGCCACGCCCGGCGTGCCGCGCGCCACCGTGCAGGCCACCCGCTACGAGGTGTCGATCCTCCCCGAGGGCGACATCAACCGGAGCCTGTTCACGATCAACGTCGAGTACCGGGGCGACGACCGGTGGGCGGTGGTCCGCCACCGGGACTGCCTGAACGCGGCGGGCGAGTGGTCCTACGAACTGCGGCCGTCCGAGCGCGAAGACGACTGGCTCGACCAGCGCCGGTTCGACCTCGGCACCGCGCTCGATCTGGCGAAGAAGGCCGCCCCGCACATCGTCGTCAACGGCCACACCCCGCTCGACGCCTACCACCCC
>NZ_SRIC01000577.1 GCF_004684775.1 Streptomyces sp. MZ04 | reverse complement strand
GCGACGGGATGTGCAGCGGGGTGCCGGGGGCCGGGCCCACCGGCTCGATCGGGGGGAGGCGCAGGAGGAGGCGGTAGAGGGTCAGGGTCGTGGTGGCCCGGGAGAAGCGGTCGGCGGGGCGGGACCCTGCCGCCGGGTCGGCCTCCGGGGCGAGCTCGTCGAGCTGCGCTCTCCAGCGGGGCGGCAGGGTGTCGCCGTACCGCCTGGTCTCGTCGGTGATCAGCTCGGCGGCCAGTACGGCTATGGGGGTCTGGTCGGGGTCGTCGGCCTGTGCGCGCCGCACCATGCGGACGACGTCCGCCGGCTGCCAGCCCCGCTCCCACGCCCGCCGCACCAGCTCCTCGCCCCTGCGGCGCAGCTCCGCGTCGGCCTCGGGGGCGGCCGCCAGGTGGGAGGCGCCGGCGTCGAGGCCGTCGTCGCCGTCCGCGTACAGCGCCGCCGCGAACGCCTTGTCGATCACCTCGGTCACCGGATCCATACGCCAAGGGTAGGGCTGGCCCTACCCCCACAACGCCCCCCAGTGGTCGTGCCCCGGAGGCCTCCCGGCGGTTGGCTTGAGGGCATGACAACAACTGCCGTACGCCTTACGGCCGTCCGCCGCCTCTATCACGATGTGACCGCCCTCGACGGTGTCGACCTGCGGCTCGCGAGCGGGACCTTCACCGCGATCATGGGGCCCTCCGGGTCCGGCAAGTCGACGCTGTTGCAGTGCGCCGCCGGGCTCGACCGGCCGACGTCGGGGAGCGTCGAAGTGGGCGGCACCGAGCTGACCGGGCTGAGCGAGCGCCGACTGACGCTGCTGCGGCGGGACCGCATCGGCTTCGTCTTCCAGTCCTTCAATCTGCTGCCGTCGCTGACCGCCGCGCAGAACGTGGCCCTTCCGCTGCGGCTCGCGGGGCGCAGGCCCTCGCGTACGGAGATCTTCGAGGCGCTCGCCCGTGTCGGGCTCGCCGAGCGCGCCCGGCACCGGCCCGGCGAGCTGTCCGGCGGTCAGCAGCAGCGGGTCGCCCTCGCCCGTGCGCTGGTCACCCGCCCCGCTGTGCTGTTCGGGGACGAGCCGACCGGTGCGCTCGACACGACGACCAGCCGTGAAGTGCTTGTGCTGTTGCGGGGGTTGGTGGAGGGGGAAGGGCAGACGGTCGTGATGGTGACTCATGATCCGGTCGCCGCTTCGTACGCGGACCGGGTGGTGTTCCTGGTCGACGGGCGCGTCGCGGACGAGGCGGTCGCTCCGGGGG
>NZ_SRIC01000576.1 GCF_004684775.1 Streptomyces sp. MZ04 | reverse complement strand
GTCCAGCCGCCGTCCAGGGGGAGCGAGGCGCCGGTCACGAAGCCGCTGTGCGGGCCGCAGAGCCAGAGCGCGGCGGCGGCGATCTCCGCGGGCTCGATCAGCCGCTTCACGGCCGAACGCCGCAGCAGTACGTCGGTCAGGACCCGCTCCGGGGCGATGCCGTGGGCGTCGGCCTGTGCGCTGATCTGGCGCTCGACGAGGGGGGTGCGGGTGTAGCCGGGGCTGAGGCAATTGCTGGTGACGCCGTGCGCGGCGCCCTCCAGGGCGGTGACCTTGCTCAGGCCCTCCAGGGCGTGCTTGGCCGCGACGTAGGCGGACTTGAAGGGGCTGGCCCGCAGGCCGTGCACGCTGGAGATGTTCACGACGCGGCCCCAGCCGTGCGCGTACATATGGGGCAGGGTGCGGCGCAGGAGCAGGAACGGAGCGGTGACCATGACCCGCTGGATCAGGTCGAACCGCTCCGGGGGGAACTCCTCGATGGGCGCGACGTGTTGGAGACCCGCGCTGTTGACGAGGACGTCGACGGCGGCGGGCAGGGCCTGCGCCGCATCGGGGTCGGCCAGGTCGGCGACGTGCGCTTCGCCGCCGACCGTCTCGGCGACCGCCTTGGCCGACTCGGCGTCCACGTCGACGACATGGACGAAGGCGCCGGCTTCGGCGAGGGCCACGGCACAGGCGCGGCCGATGCCGCTGCCGCCGCCGGTGACCAGGGCGGTACGTCCGGTCAGATCGGTGCCCGCACCGGCCGGAGTGATTCCGGCTCCGGCGGGGTCGCTTCCGCTAACGCTGCTCGTCATGGCCGGAAACGTAAGGGCGCCGCGCGAGACGTTCCCATGTGTGCGGCCCACACAACGAGCGGCGGCACCGTGTGTGCGCGACACTCCGGGGCCGCCCACGCGGGCAGTAGCAGTGCGGGAGTTACGCCGGGCGCGTCCGTGCGAAGCGGTCCGTGCTGCCGTCCGCCCAGGTGCACGCGAGCTTCTGCGCGGTGCCGCTTCCGGTGGCCACGGCCTTGCCGGTGGTCGACATGTCGCCGCCCCCGCAGTCGACCGTCATCGCCATGCTGCTGCTGATCGTCCCGGAACAGGACTTCTCGCCGGCCCGCATGGTGAGCGAGGTTCCGCTGATGGTCAGCACCATCTCCTTGCCGTCCTGCGCGCGGACGATGTGGTACCAGGTGCCCTGGACCCCGCCGGCGCTCGGCTTGCTCGGGGGAGCGGGCTTCGGGGTGGCCGTACGGGTGGGCGTGGGG
>NZ_SRIC01000575.1 GCF_004684775.1 Streptomyces sp. MZ04 | reverse complement strand
GCCCAGCCCCCTCCAGCCCAGCCCACCCGATCACCACGGCAACACGGGGCAATCGGGTGGGTGGGCGGGAAAGCCTGTGCGGCAAGCACAAATGGAGCCCAGCCTCAGAGAGACCGAACTCCACCCGCGTAAGACACAGCGTCAGCGAACCGGCGTCAGCGCGACCGCTTGGCCAACCGCTCCACATCCAGCAGGATCACCGCGCGAGCCTCGAGCCGCAGCCACCCACGCCCGGCGAAGTCCGCCAGAGCCTTGTTGACCGTCTCGCGGGACGCGCCGACCAGCTGGGCCAGCTCTTCCTGCGTGAGGTCGTGCACGACGTGGATGCCCTCTTCGGACTGCACACCGAAGCGGCGCGACAGATCGAGGAGCGCGCGGGCCACACGCCCGGGCACGTCGGAGAAGACCAGGTCGGACATCTGGTCGTTGGTCTTGCGCAGGCGCCGGGCGACGGCACGCAGCAGCGCGGCGGCCACCTCGGGCCGCGCGTTCAGCCACGGCTGGAGGTCGCCGTGCCCCAGGCCGAGCAGCTTGACCTCGGTGAGGGCGGAGGCGGTTGCCGTACGCGGGCCCGGGTCGAACAGCGAGAGCTCACCGATGAGCTCGCCGGGACCGAGCACCGCGAGCATGTTCTCGCGCCCGTCGGGTGAGGTCCGGTGAAGCTTCACCTTGCCCTCGGTGACCACGTAAAGGCGGTCTCCGGGGTCGCCCTCATGGAACAGAGCATCCCCGCGCGCGAGCGTCACCTCACTCATGGAGGCGCGGAGCTCCGCGGCCTGCTCGTCATCGAGCGCCGCGAAGAGCGGGGCGCGCCGCAGAACGTCGTCCACGAGTTCTCTCCTTGTCGACCTGCATCAGGGGACCGTGCTCCCCATTTTGCCGGACGGTCCAAACAGTGTGATCTGTCACAAGGATGCCGTACTGGTGTGGCATGCCATGCAGGAGGGGGCCAATTGGGGGCCGATCCATGGGGTCAGGGGCGGATGTCAGTGCCGGGCTCTAGGCTGGCCGGGTGTCCAAAAAGCCGGTGAGAGCACAGGCCAAGGGGGCTGGAAGGGTGACCGCACGCCGTGATTCCGCTGTGGGCGAACAGACTTCCACTGAGCCAGAGAATGCGACAAAAGGGACAAGGGTGCCACCGGTGAGCAAGCCTTCGGCGAAGAAGACAGCAGCCGCAGGAAAGACACCTGCCTCCACAAAGCCGGCCCCCACCAGGAAGCCCAAGCCCGAGCCCAAGACCAAGCCCAAGCCCAACCCCAAGCCCAAGCCCAAGCC
>NZ_SRIC01000574.1 GCF_004684775.1 Streptomyces sp. MZ04 | reverse complement strand
CCCTAGTAGTGCTTCGTTAGGTGTGCCGATCTTGCCTGTTCAGGGGCATGGTGTCGGTATGAGGCCGGGTGAAGTGGAGGGGCTTCGCCGTGACTTGGCGGGGTTCGTTGGTGAGGTGTTTGCCTCGGTGCCGCGGCGGGATCAGCGCCGGTGGGGTGAGTGTTACCTGCGGGGCTTGATGCTGGATGGGCGGCGCAAGTCGATCCAGCCGATGGCCGCCCGTCTGCCGGACGGGAACATGCAGGCCCTGCAGCAGTTCGTGAACCAGTCGCCGTGGGACTGGTTGCCGGTGCGGCAACGGATCGCCGAACGGCTGGTCGAGGCGGTCCGGCCCGAGGTGTGGGTGATCGACGATGTGTCGTTCCCCAAGTGCGGGACGGCGTCGGTGGGGGTGGCCCGCCAGTACTGCGGGGCTCTGGGCAAGCGGGCGAATTGCCAGGTCGCGGTCAGCGTGCACGCCGCAACCGACACCGCCTCCTGCCCGCTGGACTGGCAGTTGTATCTGCCCGAAGAATGGACGAGTGATGCGGCCCGCCGCCGCAGGGCCGGCGTCCCGGACGATGTCACCTATGCCACCAAGACCCAGCTCGCGCTGGACTTGCTGGACCGGCTGGCCGGCTGGGATCTGGCGGCGCCGATCGTGGTCGCCGACTGCGGTTACGGCCGCTCGGTGAGCTTTCGTCTCGCCCTCGAGGACCGCGGCCTGGACTATGTGGTGGCCGTCGAGGCCAAGGAAGTGGCGCATGCGGCCGGTGCCCGGCCGCACCAGCCGGCCTATGGCGGACTGGGCCCGCCGACCCTGCCCCGCTACCGCACGCGACCCGTGACGCTGGCCGAACTGGCCGCCGGGCACGGCGTGTTCAGCGAGGTGTCCTGGCGCCAGGGCAGCAAGGGATCCATGTGCTCGCGCTTCGCGGTCCTGGAGATCCGGCCGGCAGGCAAGCAGTCGTTGCGCCAGGCCCAGGAACAGGGCGGCGGTCACTACGCCTGGGACGGGGTACTGCCGCTGCGGACCCTGCTGGTCGAGCAGGCCGACGCGACAGCGGAGCCGACCGGCTACTGGATCTCCAGCCTGTCCGCCGCCACCCCGATCGAGCGCCTGGTGAGGCTGGCCAAGATGCGCTGGCGGATCGAGCACGACTACCGCGAGCTCAAACACGGTCTGGGACTGGACCACTTCGAGGGCCGCACCTGGCGCGGCTGGCACCACCACGTCACCCTCGTCACCGCCGCCCAAGCCTTCCTCACCCTCCGGCGGCTCGACCCAAAAGCCCGCACACCGGCCTGACCCTCTACCAAGTCCTCGACG
>NZ_SRIC01000573.1 GCF_004684775.1 Streptomyces sp. MZ04 | reverse complement strand
GCCGGGCTCCTCGGGATTGGCGCGGGGGCCCTCGGGGGGCTTTCCCGCCGTCTCCACCACGTCGTGCAGCAGGGCGGCGAGGCGGGTGGCCGCGCGGTGGGCCGGGCCCGTGAGGATCGCTCCGGTGTCCGGGGTCTTGAGGGTGGCCAGGGCCGCGGGCGGGATGCGCACCGGTTCGCCGTGCCGGATCGCGCGCGCCGCGGCGTCGAGCACGGCGCCCGCCGCCCCGAGGAGTTCGCGTACGCGGTCCCGCTCGGGGCCCTCTTCCGGTACGCCGACGGCCGGGTCGGCCAGGGAGGCGAGCACCGGGCGGATGCGTTCGGCGATGCCGCGGGCGCCGTGGAGTTCGGCGGGGCGGGTGCGGGCCTGGCGCGGGGTGACGGTCGCCGCGGCGCGGGCCGCCATCAGGGGCTCCGGGTCGAAGTCGGCCAGCGGGTCGTGGCGCAGCCTGCGGGCGTAGTCGGCCTCCGCCGCGAGGGCGTCCGCCAGCGCGTCCCGCTGGGCGCCCCAGCGGCGTACCGGAAAGAGGATCACCAGCGCGGCCTGGATCGCGCCGCCCACCACCATCATCGCGGCGTGGCCCGCGGCGGCGGCGACGGAGTTGGGCAGCGTGACCGTCACCAGCATGATCGCGACGTTGGACGAAGCGATGAGGCCGATGGTGGGGCCCGCGGCCCAGCTGAGGCCCGCGAGGAAGGTCCACAGGGAGAGCAGGGCGAGGAAGAGGGGGGTGTGGGAGCCGGTGAGGTACCCGAGGAAGGTGGAGACGGCGAGGCTGCTGCCCGAGGCGATGGCCAGCTCCGGGCGTGGCCGCCAGCTGCGCTGAAAGGTGGCGATGGCCGCCTGGTACGCACCGAAGGCGGAACTTGCGGCCACCGCCGGCCCGAAGAGGGCGAGGCTGACGCCGATGACGATGGCGAGACCGGCGGCGCCGCGGAGCGCGATGAGGGGTTCAAGCCGCTTCCGCTCGACGCTGAGCCCCGAGCGGGCAGTCACTTTCAGCGCTCGGAGCCAGGTCACTCCGTGATGATACGGGGCATAAAGGGCATTGCTGCTGCCGAGTGCCGGGCGAGAGGGGGACGGGAAAGCTGGTTCGGCGACCTGAGGCTGCGCGGCGATCGGGCGAAGGGGCAGGAAAGCTGGTTCAGCGACCTGAGGCTGCGCGGCGATCGGGCGAAGGGGCAGGAAAGCTGGTTCAGCGACCTGAGGCTGCGCGGCGATCGGGCGAAGGGGCAGGAAAGCTGGTTCGGCGACCTGAGGCTGCGCGGCGATCGGGCCGACGGGCGGCAAAGACCCACTCAACAACCCGAGACTCGCGGTAACCG
>NZ_SRIC01000572.1 GCF_004684775.1 Streptomyces sp. MZ04 | reverse complement strand
AGACAGCCCTAGTGGAACCCCACATACGCCACCTCGACGGCGCCGTACGCGAAGTGTCCACACCCCCCTTCGCCGCCCCAGTAGCCGCCGGCTCCCTCGCCGACATCCCCTTCGACAACGCCCGCCAGGCCCCCACCGAAGCCGTCCTCTCCCGTAAGGGAAGCGACGGTCGCTGGCGGGACGTCAGCGCCGGTGACTTCGCCGAGGAAGTTCTCGCCGTGGCGAAGGGGCTCATCGCGGAGGGCCTCGCCCCCGGTGACCGCCTCGCGATCATGGCGCGTACGACGTACGAGTGGACGCTCCTCGACTTCGCGGCCTGGGCGGCAGGCCTCGTCACCGTGCCCGTCTATCCGACCTCCTCCGCCTATCAGACCCGGTGGATCGTGCAGGACTCCGGAGCCGTCGCCCTCGCCGCCGAGACCGCCGAACTCGCCTCCTCGCTCGGCCCGGAGCGCGACCGGATGCCCGATCTGCGGCACCTGTGGTCCTTCGAGAAGGGCGATGTGCGGCGGCTCGCCGAGCTCGGGCGGCGGAACGGGCACATCGACGATGCTGAAGTCCACGCCCGGCGCGGGGAGTTGAAGCCCTCCTCCGTCGCCACCCTCATCTACACCTCCGGCACCACTGGCCGCCCCAAGGGCTGCGTCCTCACCCACGGCAACTTCTTCGCCGAGGTCGACAACGCCATCGAACTGCTCCATCCGGTCTTCAAGTCGGTCAGCAAGGAGCCCGCCTCCACGCTGCTCTTCCTCCCGCTCTCCCATGTCTTCGGGCGCATGGTCGCCATCGGCTGTCTGCGCGCCCGCGTGCGGCTCGGGCACGCGCCGAGCATTCAGACCGAGGATCTGCTGCGAGACCTGGGGAGCTTCCGGCCGACCTTCCTCCTCGCCATCCCTTACGTCCTGGAGAAGGTCTTCAACACCGGGCGGGCCACCGCCGAGAAGATGAGGCGGGCCTCGTCCTTCGACCGTGCGGCGCGTATCGCGGTGCGGTACGGCGAGGCCGTCGAGGCGCGGCAGCACGGCACAGGGCCGGGACCGGCCTTCGGGTTGCGGATGGCCCGTGCGCTGTACGACCCGCTCGTCTACCGGCGGATCCGCGCCGCCCTCGGCGGCAAGGTGCGGTACGCGATCTGCGGCGGCTCACCGCTCGGGCGCAGGCTCGCCGCCTTCTACGCGGGGGCCGGCATCGAGATCTTCGAGGGGTACGGGCTGACCGAGACCACCGCGGCGGCGACCGTGACACCGCCGCTGAAGCCGCGCCTGGGGACCGTCGGCTGGCCGCTGCCCGGCACGAAGGTGCGGATCGCGGACGACGGGGAGGTGCTGCTCTCCGGCGGGCAGGTCTTCGCCGGGTACTGGGA
>NZ_SRIC01000571.1 GCF_004684775.1 Streptomyces sp. MZ04 | reverse complement strand
GGGGTGAAGATCGCGACGTCGTTCATCTGGATGATCGTGGTCTCGCTGAAGACCGACATGGGCGTGGCCTGGCACCGCTTCCTGGCCTTCCCCAACATCTGGTTCAAGCGCGAGGCCAACGGCGCCACCACGCTGGGCGAGCTGCAGCCCATGACCTCGGGCGGCAAGCCCATCGACTGGGAGGACCCGGCCGAGGACGCCGTGTTCGGCGTCAGCCAGGTCGAGCAGTTCTCCTGGAAGGGCCTGCTCGACTTCAGCACGTGCACCGAGTGCGGCCGCTGCCAGTCCCAGTGCCCCGCCTGGAACACCGGCAAGCCGCTGTCCCCCAAACTCCTGATCATGTCGCTGCGCGACCACGCCCACGCCAAGGCCCCCTACCTCCTGGCCGGCGGCGGCAAGGACATGGAAGGCAACGAGAAGGCCACGGCAGAGCAGCTCAAGGATGTTCCCGCGGCCGCGATCGCCGAGGCCCAGCGGCCCCTGATCGGCACCGCCGAAGAAAACGGCGTCATCGACCCCGACGTCCTGTGGTCCTGCACCAGCTGCGGTGCCTGCGTCGAGCAGTGCCCCGTCGACATCGAACACATCGACCACATCGTCGACATGCGCCGCTACCAGGTCATGATCGAGTCCGCGTTCCCCTCCGAGGCCGGAACGATGCTCAAAAACCTGGAGAAGAAGGGCAACCCCTGGGGCCTGGCCAAGAAGCAGCGCCTGGAATGGCTCAAGGAACTCGACTTCGCCGTCCCCGTCGTCGGCAAGGACATCGAAGACCTCACCGACATCGAATACCTCTACTGGGTCGGCTGCGCCGGCGCCCTCGAGGACCGGGCGAAGAAGACCACCAAGGCCTTCGCCGAACTCCTGCACATCGCCGGCGTCAAGTTCGCCATCATGGGCGGCGACGAGAAATGCACCGGCGACTCCGCACGCCGCCTGGGCAACGAACCCCTCTTCCAGCAACTCGGCCAGGAAAACGTCATGGCCCTCAACACGGCCTTCGGCGAGGAGTACGACGACGACGGCAAGGTCACGCCCGAGTCCGCCAAGCCCAAAACCGCGAAGAAGATCGTCGCGACCTGCCCGCACTGCCTCAACACCATCGGCAACGAATACCCGCAAATCGGCGGAGACTACGAAGTCATCCACCACACCCAGCTGCTCCAACACCTCGTCGACGAAGGCAAGCTGCTCCCCGTCACGCCGGTCGAGGGCATCATCACCTACCACGACCCCTGCTACCTGGGCCGCCACAACAAGATCTACACACCCCCGCGCGAGATCATCGGCAAGGTCCCCGGCCTGCGCAACGAGGAAATGCACCGCCACAAGGAACGCGGCTTCTGCTGCGGCGCCGGCGGCGCCCGCATGTGGATGGAAGA
>NZ_SRIC01000570.1 GCF_004684775.1 Streptomyces sp. MZ04 | reverse complement strand
GTGCATCCGCTGTCGGTGACTGCTCCCTGAGCAGAGGCAGGCCATCGCGCAAGTCTCTTTGGTGAACGGCCAGTTCAACCGAGGAGGACGCGATGGCCTTGTCCCAGTCTGACCTGATGCGGCTGCTGGAGTCGATACGTACGGCCGACGGAGTCGAGGCAATCAGGGCGCTGTGCGAGCACATCCTGCAGGAGCTCATCGAGGCGGAGGCCACCCAGGTGATCGGTGCCGGCCCACGCGAGCACTCGAGCGAGCGCACGACCTGGCGCTACGGCCACCGCGACAGGCTTTTGACCACCCAGGCCGGCGACCTGGACCTGAAGATCCCCAAGGTGCGGACCGGATCGTTCTTCCCCTCGCTGCTGGAACGAAGGCGCCGGATCGACCGGGCCCTGTTCGCCGTGGTGATGGAGGCATACGTCCACGGCGTCTCGACGCGGTCGGTCGATGACCTGGTCAAAGCGTTGGGGGCGGACTCGGGGATCTCGAAGTCTGAGGTGTCCAGGATCTGCGGCGAACTCGATGAAGAACTGTCCGCGTTCAAGGAACGGCCGCTGGATCACACCGTGTTCCCCTACGTGTTCCTGGACGCGACTTACTGCAAGGCGCGGGTGAACCACCGGATCGTGTCGCAGGCGGTGGTCATCGCGACCGGGATTTCGGCGAGTGGGCACCGTGAGATCCTCGGGCTGATGGTCGGCGACAGCGAGTCGAAGCCGTTTTGGACGAAGTTCCTGCGCAGTCTGCGGGCCCGCGGGCTGGAGCACGTCCAGCTGGTGATCTCTGATTCGCACAGCGGGCTGGTGGCCGCGATCCGCACCGTGTTCCTCGGCTCGGCCTGGCAAAGGTGCCGGGTCCACTTCGTGCGCGACGTCTTCTCGGTGATCGAGAAGGGGTCGGCGGGTGGGGTCTCCCCTGCTCGAACGGAGTTGAGAGCTTGGGGAAGGTCGCGGCGACCATCCGCACGATCTTCGCGCAGACCACCGCCGAGCAGGTCCGCACTCAGCTGAACGTCGTGGCGGACATGCTCGGACGGCAGTTCCCGCAGGTCAAAACGATGCTGCTGGAGGCGGCCGGGGACATCACGGCGTTCGCGGACTTCCCGCCGGCGCACTGGAAGAAGATCTGGAGCACCAACCCGCTGGAGCGGCTGAACCGGGAGATCAAACGCCGGGCCGATGTCGTCCAGGTCTTTCCCAACCCCGCCGCCCTGGACCGGCTCGCTGCCGCGGTCCTGGCCGAACTCCACGACGAATGGCAGGTCTTCGACCGCCGCTATCTCTCCGAGGGCTCCATGGCCGAACTCTTCACCGACAAGCCAGCCCCGCAGCAACAGATCCCCGCACAAGCGGAACCAAACGAGCTCCACTGACTACACCACTCGGCGGGACACCATC
>NZ_SRIC01000569.1 GCF_004684775.1 Streptomyces sp. MZ04 | reverse complement strand
TACCGCACCCCCGTCTTCCTCCTCTCGGACGGTTATCTGGCCAATGGTTCGGAGCCGTGGCGGATCCCGGACGTGGATGAACTCCCCGATCTGCGGGTGCAGTTCGCTTCGGGTGCCAATCACACCGAGGATGACGGCACCGAAGTCTTCTGGCCCTACAAGCGTGATCCGCAGACGTTGGCGCGGCCGTGGGCGGTGCCGGGGACGCCGGGGCTTGAGCACCGGATCGGTGGGATCGAGAAGCAGGACGGCACGGGCAACATCTCCTACGATCCGGCCAACCACGACTTCATGGTCCGCACCCGCCAGGCCAAAATCGACGGAATTGACGTCTCGGATCTCGAGGTCGATGACGCGGACGGGGATGCCAGACTCCTTGTCCTGGGCTGGGGTTCGACCTACGGGCCGATCACGGCTGCCGTGCGCAGGCTGCGGGCGGCCGGCGAGAGCGTCGCCCAGGCCCATCTGCGTCACCTCAACCCCTTCCCCCGGAATCTGGGTGAGGTCGTCAAGGGCTACGACAAGGTCGTGATTCCTGAGATGAACCTCGGGCAGCTGGCCACCCTGATCCGTGCCAGGTTCCTGGTGGATGCGGTCTCGTACAACCAGGTCAATGGAATGCCGTTCAAGGCCGAGCAGCTCGCCACGGCTCTCAAGGAGGCCATCGATGGCTGACACACAGACCGACGGGTCGCAGAGCGCCGGGGGCGCCGGGGGTGCGATCGAGGCGCTTTCCCTGGTGCCCAAGGCCGAGGCCAGGCAGTCCATGAAGGACTTCAAGTCCGACCAGGAGGTGCGCTGGTGCCCGGGCTGCGGCGACTACGCCGTCCTGGCCGCCGTGCAGGGCTTCATGCCCGAACTGGGCCTGGCCAAAGAGAACATCGTCTTCGTCTCCGGCATCGGCTGCTCCTCGCGCTTCCCGTACTACATGAACACCTACGGGATGCACTCCATCCACGGCCGCGCCCCCGCCATCGCCACGGGCCTGGCCTCCTCCCGGCGTGACCTGAGCGTGTGGGTGGTCACCGGCGACGGTGACGCCCTGTCGATCGGCGGGAACCATCTCATCCACGCGCTGCGCCGCAATGTGAACCTGAAGATCCTGCTGTTCAACAACCGGATCTACGGTCTGACCAAGGGCCAGTACTCGCCGACGTCCGAGGTCGGCAAGATCACCAAGTCGACGCCGATGGGCTCCCTGGACGCGCCCTTCAACCCCGTCTCCCTCGCCATCGGGGCGGAGGCGAGCTTCGTCGCCCGCACCGTCGACTCCGATCGCAAGCACCTGACCTCGGTGCTGCGTCAGGCGGCCGAGCATCCCGGCACGGCGCTGGTGGAGATCTACCAGAACTGCAACATCTTCAACGACGGCGCCTTCGAAGTCCTCAAGGACAAGCAGCAGGCCGAAGAAGCCGTCATCCGCCTCGAACACGGACAACCCATCCGCTTCGG
>NZ_SRIC01000056.1 GCF_004684775.1 Streptomyces sp. MZ04 | reverse complement strand
CCCGCCGCCCCCTCCGGCCTCTTCGCCGCCCGCACCGGCACCGAGCCCGAACCGCCGCCCGGCGCAGCCGGCCCCGCCCGCGCCCGCGACGTACGCAGCGCCTGGGAAGGCCTCCTCGAAATGCGCCGCATGACCAACCCGGGCGGCGCGCGGGACCGCCCCTGCGGCTGGGAGCGGACCCATCTCGTCCAGGCCGCCGCCCTGGCCCTGGAGGCGGCGGGCCGCCGGCCGGGGCCCGAGGGCTACGGGGTGGGCGAGACCCCGCAGCCGGAGGCCGTCGCCGTGCGCGACGCCTCGGCCGACGGGCTGCGGGCGTGCGCGGTGGCCCTGGAGGCGGCGGGCTGGCAGGTCAGCGAACACACCGACCGGCCGCGCGGCGGCCACTATCTGCTGGCCTCACCGCGCAGGGCCTAGGGCCTGTCCGGTGGGTCAGGCCGGCCTTCGCGCCGGGTGCCGATTGATCAGGGCCGAGCGGGGGTCGCGACCCCGGCAGGACCCATCGGGCAGGCCCTGGGTGGCAGCCGGCAGTTCCTACGCGTCCACAAGCCCCCGCCGCTCGTCATACGCCGCCCGCGACTCGGCGATCGACACCCGGTGCCGCTCCGCCCAGCCGGTCAGCTTGAGCAGTGTGCCGTGCAACTCCTGGGCCATCGGCGTCAGTTCGTACTCCACCTTCGGCGGGACCGTCGGATGCACCGTCCGCACCAGCAGGCCGTCGCGGTCCAGGTTCCGCAGTGTCAGGGCCAGCATGCGGCGGCTGATTCCGTCGATGCTGCGCTCGAGTTCCGTGAAGCGGATGGGCCCGTGGGCCGCCGCGACCAGGATCGGGACGCTCCATTTCCCGACCACCCTGTCAAGAACTTCCCGCACCGGGCACGCCTGCGCGTTCACCACCTGCGGGGTAACACCGGTGTTCCCTTGCGACATTGAAGTGCCTCCTTCTCGGCGCCCCCATGGTCACCCACGATGAGACCCGTTACAAGTCGTGCACCTATGCAGTTCATGGAGGTTTTCGTCGTGTCCGAGCGTCAGCCCAAGGGGCAGTCCCAGGGTCAGCCCACTCCACCACGCTCACGTTGGGCTTCGCTCGCCGTTCTCTCCTCGGGCCTGCTGATGACGATCATCGACGGCAATATCGTGACCGTGGCGATGCCCTCCATCCAGAGCGATCTCGGCTTCTCCGCGCCGGGTCTCGCCTGGGTGGTCAACGCCTATCTCATCGCCTTCGGCGGTCTGTTGCTGCTGGCCGGGCGGCTCGGTGATCTCGTCGGGCGCAAGCGGATGTTCGTGTGGGGGCTCGCACTTTTCACCGCGGCCTCCGTGCTGTGCGGGGTCGCCACCGACCAGGGCGCGCTGATCGCGGCGCGCGCCGTGCAGGGTGTCGGCGGGGCGATGACCTCCGCCGTCGTGCTCGGCATGCTGGTGGCGCTCTTCCCCGAGCCGCGTGAACAGGCCAAGGCCATCGCGGTGTTCAGCGCGGTCGGCGCGGCGGGCGGTGCGCTCGGGACGTTCCTCGGCGGTGCGCTGACCGAGACCCTGAACTGGCACTGGATCTTCCTGATCAATCTGCCGATCGGGGTGGTCGCGCTCGTCGCGGCGGCCCGGATCCTGGCCGACGACAGGGGTACGGGCCTGGGCGGCGGCGCCGACTATCCGGGCGCGGCGCTCATCACCGGCGCGCTGATGCTCACCGTCTACACGATCGTCGGCTCCGCCGAGCACGGAACTCCCGCCACCCTCGGTCTCGCCGCGCTCTCCCTCGCCCTGTACGCCGCCTTCGCCGTCCGCCAGACCCGCGCCGCCCGCCCCCTGCTGCGCCTGCGCGTCTTCCGCTCCCGCACGCTGACCGGCGCCAACGCCGTGCAGATCGCGATGATCGCCGGGATGTACGGCTTCCAGTACATCGGCGCCCTCTACTTCCAACGCGTCCTGGGCTACGGTGAGTTGAAGACCGGCTTCGCCTTCCTTCCGGCCCCGGTCGTCATCGGCGTACTGATGCTGAGCGTCTCGGCCCGGCTGATCGGCCGCTTCGGCCCCTACCGCCCGCTGCTCGCGGGGCTCACCCTCATCACGGCCGGGCTCGCCCTGCTCGGCCGGCTGCCCGCCGACGGTTCGTACGTCGTCGACGTACTCCCGCCGATGCTGCTCCTCGGGGCGGGCTTCGCCGCCGCGATGCCCGCCGTGACCGGGCTCGCGATGTCCGGGGTGCGCGAGGAGGACGCGGGGCTCGCATCGGGCCTCTTCAACACCACGCAGGTGGTGGGCGGTTCACTGGGGCTCGCCGCCCTGACGACACTGGCCGCGAGTCGCACCGAGGGACTGCTCGCCGATGGCGGGCGCACCCTGGCGGCCACCGCCGACGGCTACCGGCTCGCCTTCTGGGTGGCCACCGGGATCGCGGCGCTCGGTCTCGCCGTCGCCGCGACGGTCCTGCGGCCGGGGCGGCGCCCCGCCGTCACCGTCGAGCAGGCCGTCGAGCAGGCCGACGAGCCCCGCGAGGCGGCTGCCGCGCGAAGCGCCCGTTAGGCCGGTCCAGGTACCTCACTTGCCTCACGGCCGGGCGGGCCACTACCGTCCGGCCAGCCGTGAATCTACGCGCGTCGCACATCGAGTGAGAGGCCCCTGACCATGCGTAAGTCCGCCTTGACCGCAATCACCGTCCTCAGTGCCGGAGTTGCCGTTCTTCTCACCCCCGGCATGTCCCCGGCCAAACCGAAGGCCGCCGCCGACTGGCAGCAGGTCGGGTACGACCTGCAGTCCGGCATCAGTGGTCTCGCTGTCGCCTCCCGCTCGGGTGACACGTTCAGCGCCCTCGTCGTACGCGACAACAAGAAGCCGGGCCAGAATCGCATCGCCAAGGTCACCTACCAGCAGGGGCGGACCCCCGATGTCACGCCGCTCGCCTGGCAGGGCGGCGCCGAGCCGGTCGACCTGGAGGCGCTCGACCGGGTGCCGGGCACCAAGGACGAGTACGTGGCGGTCGCGAGCCGCGGCCTCGCCTACCACCTGAAGACGACCGACGCCGGCGAGGCGGTGGAGGTCCTCGACATCTCGCCGCTCCCCGCGATCGGCCACGGCGACGACTTCGAGAGCTTCACACTCACCGCACGGAACGGGAAGCTTGCCGCGCTCTGGGCCGACCGGGGCGCGGGCGACCGTCCGGCAACGCTGTACGCGGCGCCGTTCTCGATCAACTCCTACGGACAGTCCACGTTCGGCGCGGTGTCGAAGACGGCGTTCCGCACGGCCTACCCCAGTGGCGACGTCCGGCACGCTTCGGATATCGAGGTGACCAAGTCGGGGCGTGTTCTGATCAGTTCGGCCTCGGACGCCGGTGACGACGGGCCGTTCGACTCAGCCGTGAGCGAGGCGGGCAGGCTCACCGTCGCCGACACCGGGAAGGTGCGTCTGTCGCTCGCCAAGTCGCCCAAGCTCCTGGAGAAGTTCACGGGCCACAAGATCGAGGCCCTGCACTGCGTCCCCGGCTCGGACCTCGCCGCCCTCGGCACGGACGACGAGAACGCGGGCGGCGCGGTCACCACCGCCCGCTTCTGCGACTGACCCCGGAGCCGGTGCGGCCCGCCGCCTCCCCCTTCGGCTCCTGAACTCGCCCCGTACGCCGGTACATACGGGCGACCGCCGCGCACTGCAGGGCCATGGACACCGCCATGGCCAGGCAGATGCCCGGCAGACCGAGGCCCGACAGGGCGTAGGCGAGCGCGAGTTGGAGCACGACACCGCACGCGGTGATGCGGGCAAGGGCCGGGCTCGCGCCGCTGCCCTCGAAGACCCCGCCCAGGGCGATGAAGCAGGCGAGCAGCACCAAGTACGGGCCCAGGCACCGCAGATACAGCGCCCCGGCGTCGGCCACCGCTCCCCCGGCCCCGAAGGCCCGCATGATCCAGGGGGCCGCGGCGAGCAGCACCAGCGCGGCCACCAGGCCAAGGGCCCCCGCGACGAGCAGCGCCTGTCGGCCGACGGCGCGGCGCTCGTCGCGGCCTGAGCCGAGCAGGTGGGCGGTGTGGATGGCGGCGGCCTGGCGTACGGAGTAGAAGGCCATGGTCGCCAGGTACATCGCTTTGGTCGCGATGCCGTACGCGGCGACCTCGTCGACGCCGAGCCGGGCGACGACGGCGACGAGCGCGAGCGCGCCCGTCATGCGTACGACGAAGTCCGCCGACATGGGAAGGCCGGTGGCGGCCGTCCTGCGTGCGTCGCCGGTGAAAAGCTTCGCCGGATGTGCGGTGATGAATCCGCGGGTCGGTGGGGGCTGGTGGCGCAGTCCCCTGCGGGCCGGTGGGGGCTGGTCGCGCCCACGCGGCGGAGCCGCATGTGTCACAGCCCCGCGCCCCTTACGGGACTCGACAGCGCCCCGCAGCGCCAACACCCCCCACACCAGCGCCACCGCCCTCCCGACGACCGTGGCGATCGCCGCGCCCCGCACGCCGAGTCCGCACCCCATGATGAGGAGCGGGTCGAGGACCACGATCAGCCCGTTGGTCAGCAGAGCCAGCCGCATCGGCGTACGCGTGTCGCCCGCGCCCTTGAGGATGCCGTCGACGACGTTGGTGGCGAAGTAGACCGCCATGCCCGGCAGCGCGACGGCGAAGTAGTCCGTGGCCAGCGGCAGGGCGTCGCCGCCGCTGCCCAGGACCAGGCGGGCCAGCGGCTCCCGGCACAGGTAGCCGCCGACGGCGACCACGGGAGTGATCAGCGCCCACAGCGCCCAGCCGCCGCGCACCGCGGACCGGACCGCCGCCCCATCCCCCGCTCCCCTGGCGCGGGCCACCAGCACGGTCGTACCGGAGCCTGCCATGAGGATGACGCCGAGCAGCACGTTCTCGACGTTCGTGGCGACGGCCACGGCGGCGACCGCGTCACCGCCGAGCCGGGCCACCCAGACCATGTTGATGATCCCGGCCGTGACCCCCGCGAGGAGCTCGAAGTAGACCGGGTACGCGAGCGACACCAGCCGGCGCCGGTGCTCGGTCGGGCCCATGACGCACCGCCCCATGACGCACTCCCCCTCTTTCCGCTGTACCTCGATTCGAGGTACAGCGGAAAGAGATAGCATCACCGCACGGGATGAACAAGTGACGGGAAGGGGCGATACCCATGCTGGAGCTGTCGATCCTGGGCTTCCTCCGCGAGGAGCCTCTGCATGGCTATGAGCTCAAGACCCGCATCCAGGGCCTGAGCGGCCACATCCGCCCGGTCAGCGACGGCGCGCTCTACCCGGCGATCACGCGTCTGGTGAAGGCGGGCCTCGTCGAGCAGCGCACCGAGCCCGGCAAGAGCGCCGCACCCCGCCGGATCCTCTCCCTCACCGGGGCCGGCCGCACCGAACTGCTCGCTCGTCTGCGGGATCCGAAGGACGCCGAAATCACCGACGGGCAGCGGTTCTTCACGCTGCTCGCCTTCCTGCGCCACCTCCCCGACCCGGCCGGGCAGGCCGCGGTGCTGCGGCGCCGCCAGGCCTTCCTGGAGACTCCGGCGAGCTTCTTCTACCGCGACGGGAAGCCGGTGACGGCGGAGGAGACACCCGACCCCTTCCGGCAGGGCATGCTCCGGATCGCCCGCGCCACCGGCACGGAGGAGAAGAAGTGGCTGGCCGAGGCCATCAGCTCATTGGAGGGGGAAGCATGATGACCTCGGCCGGCCGGGGGTCCCGTCCGCTCAGTTCGCGTACAACTGCGCGGCCGGGATGATCTGTTGCTCCTGGCCGGGGCTCGACCACAGCAGCTTCATGTGGGCCTCGCCCGTGTTCTCGGCGTAGTCGATCCTGATGGAGTGACGGGTGCCGGCGGTCAGCTTCACCTGGGCCTTGTCGATCTTCGGCTCATGCGGTGTCCAGGAGTCGATGACCAGCTTGCCGTCGATCCACACCCGCGCCACGTCGTCCGAGACGGTCGTCAGTGTGTACGTCTCCGAGCGACGCGGCTCCAGCTTGCCGCTCCAGCGGACGCTGAACTTGTCGGAGGGGATGCCCGCGTCCGGTGAACCCTCGTACTTCCAGGCGTGGTTGACCGTCGCGTCGGTACGGGTGATCTTCGGTGTGCCGCTCAACTCCGCGTTGTCGAAGATCTCCTGCTTCAGGCCCTTGCCCTTGCCGGGGCGGGCCGCGGGGCCGGGATCGACCTTCAGCTCGATGACCGTGGCGGTGTCGTTCGTGGCCGCTCCGGAGGGCTTGATGTCGTACCCGTCACCGGACTTGGTGACCTCCACCCGCTGGTCGCTGCCGAGCACCCGCGCCGAGGTGACCTTGAAGTCCGTGCGCGCCTTCAGATGCAGGGCGGAGCCGTCCGTCGGCCACTGGGTGGCCGCCGCGTAGAGCTTGTCGCCCTTGCGGCTCACCGAACCCCAGGCCGGTTCCTCGACGAGTCCGCCGTAGCGGGCGCCGAAGACCGCCTCGCCCTGGCCCGACGTACGCAGCCAGTCGCCCATCTGCTTCAGGCGGTCGACGGAGGGCTGCGGGACACGGCCGCGGGCGTCGGGGCCGACGTTCAGGAGGTAGTTGCCGCTGCGGGACGTCGTGGAGAGGAGGTTGCGGGTCAGGGTCGCCGCGGACTTCCAGTTCTGGTCGTAACGGGCGAAGCCCCAGTGGTCGTTGAGGGTCATGCAGGATTCCCAGAGCTGGCCGTCGACGGGGGCGCCGGGGATCTCCTGCTCGGGGGTGCCGTAGTCGCCGTCGACGACGCGGCGCTTGCCCACGCGGTTGTTGATGACCAGGTCCGGGTCGAGGTCGCGGAGGTAGGCCTCCAGCTTCTCGCCGTCCCGCGCCGTCCAGGGGTTGTTGGGCTTGTCGGTGTCCCACTCGCCGTCGAACCACAGCAGCGCCGGATCGTAGTTGTCGACCAGTTCCTTGAGCTGGGCGCGCATCCGCTTCTCGTACTTGGGGAACGTGGCCGGGTCGGGGAAGTCCTCGTCGTGCCAGTCCCAGATCGAGTAGTAGAAGCCGAGCTTGATGCCCGCGTCGTCGGAGGCCTTCTTCAGCTCGGCGAGGATGTCGCGGCTCTTGTCGAAGGAGGAGTGGTCGCGCAGGTTCCAGTCGTTGACCTTCGTGGGCCACATCGCGTACCCCTCGTGGTGCTTCGAGGTGATGACGATGTAGCGCATCCCGGCGTCCTTGGCCGCCTTCACCACGGCCTTGGCGTCGAAGTCGGCCGGGTTGAACGTCGCGGCCTGCTTCTCGTACTCGGCCTTCGGGATGCCGCACTGGCGCTGGATCCACTCGGCGTCACGGCAGACGGAGCCGTCGGCCTTCTTGTACTCGCCCTCCAGGTTCGAGTACGTGCCGAAGTGGATGAACATGCCGAAGCGGTCCTGGCGGAACCAGTTGGTGCGGTCGGCGGTGAAGGGGTCGTCCGTCGCGTGGTCGGTCCCGGGGCCCGCGGCTTCGGGGGCGGTGGCATCGGGGGCCGCGGCCCGCTCCGGCGCGCGGTCCGGCAGCGCGGTCGCCTGCGGGACGACGGCGAACGCCAGCGAGGCGGCGAGGAGCAGGGCTGGTCCGGCGGCTCTCTTGCGCATGGGGCGGCTCCTGAGGTTGAGGGGTCGCTGGGGAACGTAGGGAGGAATACATCGGATGTCAATGCGCCCAACCGCCCCTGATGCACCGGATGTTGGCGAGTTCGCGCCGCATCGCTCCGATGACTGGCGGGCGCCACCGGCCGCGACGCCCGCCCGCACCTCCCCCGCAGCCGGCCTCAATAAAAACTTCAACCGAAATGCGATCAATCGGCGAAAGGAATGCACGCCTCCGAAAAGCAGAATTAACCAGAAGAATGATTCCGCCGGTGGTGTAGCATCGGATCAGGCAGATATTCGTCGACGATGAAAATCAGCCAACGGGGGCAAGGAGCAGGGCACTTGATGCCCCCATGTTCTGATCTTTCACAGTCGTGAATGCGGAACCCAGGGGGGTCTTCAATGTCATCGATAAGGGTCCTGCTCGTCGACAGCGAACAACTCGTGCTCGAAGGTTTCCGAAAGCTCCTCGACGGCTTTACGGAATTCTGTGTGGTGTCGATAACCCACGACGCGGCAGCGGCGCTCGCGCAACTGCACAGGCACCGCCCGCAGATCGTCGTGATGGGGCTCGGCGTGGCCGGCACGGGCGGTGTGGACGCGGTCCGGGCGATCCGCCGCGAGTCCGGTCACATACGGATCGTCATCCTCTCCTCCAACCAGCAGCCGGTCTACATGCGAGAAGCGTTCCTGGCCGGCGCCAACGCCTATCTCTCCCGCAGCATCGACGCCGTCGAGCTGCGCGAGACGCTGCTCGCCGTGCACCGCGACGGCGCCGCGTTCACGGCGGCCACCGCGGGCCCGATCCTGCAGTTGATGTCGGGCCGCGGCTGCGGCGACGACTCACCGCTCGCGATGCTGACGGAACGCGAGCGGCAGATTCTGTCGCTGGTCGCCGACGACCACGAGACGGATTGCATCGCCACGCATCTGGGGATACGCCCGAAGACCGTCCGCAACTATCTCAGCCGTATCTACGCCAAACTGGGCACGCCCAATCGCGTACAGACCGTGCTGTACGCGAAACGCTCCTTGGGCCGGCAGGGAGATCTGGCGGCCGACCCATGACGTGGGTGAGTGATACCCATGACTTGGGTGGAATTTCCAGAGCGTCCCCGAGCAATTGGGTAATTCAGCGCGGTTCCTGTACGTGCGCCACCGCCCTGCACCATGCCGCGCCGGCGTCCGCGAGGGCGATCGGGAAGGCCATGAAGGTGAACGGGCCGCGCCGCGGCAGCCCCCGCAGCCCCGCCAGGCCTTCGATCTGGATGAACTCCCGCTCCCTGCCGTGCAGATGAGTGGGCCACAGCGCCCCGGGATCACGCGTCTCGTAGAAGGACTCCACCATCGCGCGGGCCGGGCCGTCGAAGCTCCAGCAGTCCGTGCCGAGGACCTTCACGCCGAGGTCGAGGAGGTGGTCGACGGCCTCGGGGGTGACGGCGGTCGACTCCGTGTAGTACGCGGGGGTGCCGACCCGGAGATCGGAGTCCGTGCGGAACAGCACCACCGTCCCGGGCTCCACCCGTGAACCCGCCCCGTCCAGCGCCTCCTTGACGCCGGTCGGCGTGACACGGCCCCCGCAGCCGCGGACGTCGAGCACGACACCCGGACCGCTGAACCACTCCAGCGGCAGATCCATCACCTTCTTCGCGGGCTCGCCCGCGCACTCGGGGCCGTAGTGGAAGGGCGCGTCGACATGCGTGCCCTGATGCACGGACATCCGGTAGAACTCGTTGGAGAGGAAGCAGCCGCCGGGCAGATCGCGCTCGCGCAGCCGCCGGGCGCCGGTCAGCCACCGCCAGTAGTTGACGTACCTGTCCCTTCTGCTGTCTCCGGGCAACGCCCTGATCCTGCGCGACAGTTGGCGGATCCCGTCGCGGTGCAGCCACTGCTCGAACTCGACGCCGGGTGCCCGGCGGCTGATGGGGATGCTCAGGTCCACGTACATGGTCGGTACGTCCCACTCTCTCTGTGATCGAGGTTCATGCCGCGTAGGTGAGCAGGCGGCGGACCGAGGCCGCCGCCGTGTGTCCGTAGGCACCCCTGACCCGGTTCAGCAGGACGCGTACGTTCATCGGGTACTCCTGCGCGCCGGGTGACTCCAGGGCGAACGAGGCCAGGGCGCAGCCCAGTTGGGCCGCACGCTCCAGCGGAGTGCCGCGCACGAGGCCGGCCAGGAGGCCCGCCCGCAGCGCGTCCCCCGCCCCGGCCGGATCGGTCACGGTGACCGAGCCGATCGCGGGGACGGGGGACGGCCGGCGGCCCGCCCGCTCGATCCGCACCCCGGCCGGGCCGAGCGCGGTCACCCACGCCCCGACCCGGTCGAGGAGCTGCCCGGCGGTCCAGCCGGTGGCATCCCGCAGGAGTTCGGACTCCGTCTCGCCGGTGAAGAGGCAACGCGCCCCCGACACCAGGGACTTGACGCCCGTACGGCTCATCCCGGAGATCTGCCGCGCGATGTGGACCGCGAACGGCAGCCCCAGCGCGCGGCACTCCTTCGTGTGCCGGAGCATCACGGCCGGGTCGCCCGGCGCGATCATCACCAGGTCGATGCCGCCCGTGCGCTCCAGGACGGTACGCAGCGGGCGGGCCCGCGCCGAACGCGTCGCGCCCGGCCGGAAGGTGCTGACCCGGTGCCCGTCGATGTCGGTCGTGCACACCTGGCGTGCGGTGGGCTCGCCCGGCACGACGCGTACGGAATCGGTGTCGACGCCGTGCTGCTTGAGCCAGACCTGGTAGTCGGCGAAGTCGGAGCCCGCCACGCCCACCAGGACCGGGTCGTGACCCAGCCTGCCGAGCCCGTAGGCGATGTTGGCCGCTCCGCCGCCCCGGCGTGTCTCCAGGCGCTCGGCGAGGAACGTCAGGGTCGCGAGGTGCGGCCGGCCGGTGACCGGCCGCGCCGGGAAGCGGCCCGGGAAGGTGATGAGGTGGTCCATCGCGATGACCCCCGTGACGGCGATGGGCACAGGGCACTCAGACCCCGGACTCGATCTTCCGCTTGATGCCCGTCTGGTTCTGCCGGGTGTGCGCGTTCATGCGCTCCACGACGGTAGGCAGCGGGACATCGAACTCGTCGTCGACCTCGAAGTCCTGCACCCAGGTCATCAGCGTCCCCTCGGGCACCTGCCGGTAGCTCCACCTGAGGTGCATGTAGCGGAACGGGTGGAGCGGATCGCGCCGCTCGGCGACCGCCGTCAGCTCCCGGTGGTCCAGGAGCCGCCAGGACGTCCAGGTGGAGCCCTCCGGGTTGCTGAGCTCGAAGAGGATCTCGGTCCAGCGGCCGTCCCGCTCCTCGGAGACGACCTTCGCGTGGCTGTACTCGTCGAAGAGGTGGGGCCAGCGGCCGATGTCGTTGGTGACGTCGAAGACGTGCTGGGCGTCGGCCTCGATGACGACGCTGTTCTCGATCCTGGGCATCTCAGCTCCTCACCGCGCCGGCGCCGGTCGACATCAGGCGCTCCACGCGGTCGACGAGGTCGCGGAAGGTACGGAAGCCGCCCTCGGCGTCCGCGTCGATGCTGATGCCGAAGTGCTGTTCGAGGGCGACGACGACCTCGACCAGCTCGGTCGAGTCGATGTCCAGGTCCTCGGCGAGGCGCCGGTCGTCGGCGAGCTCCTCCCCCTCGAAGCCCGCACCGCGCATGACGGTGACCACGTTCTCTCGTACATTCATGGAACTCACGTACTCCTTGCGCAAGTTGATGTATTCGGGCTTCCGTCAGTCGGCGACGGCGATCGCCACGGCGACGCCCGCCTCGTGCGAGATGCTCACGTGCAGGCCGCTGTAGGCGGCGCGCCGGAAGGCCTCCTCGGCCCGGCCCGTGAGCCGGGGCACCGGCTGCCCCGACGCGTCGCGGCCTATCTCGACGTCCAGCCAGCCGCACCCTTCGCCGTATCCGCCGAGCGCCTTGCGCACGGCCTCCTTGGCGGCGATCCGGCCGGCCATGCGGTAGGCGCGGTGGCGCGGCGAACCGTCGCACAGGGCCTGTTCGTTGACCGTGAGCAGGCGCCCGACGATCCGCTGTCCGTGCCGCTCGACCATGCCGCGCAGCCGCTCGACGTCGACGACATCGATGCCTACGGCCCGGATGCCCGCGAGCGCGGGCAGGGGCCCCGTCGCACTCAACGCCTCAGCAACAGACATGCGTTGACACCTCCCAGGCCGCGCGAGACCACGAGCGTGTGCTCAAGACCCGAGACCGGGCGCGCCTCACCGGCGACCAGATCGAGGTCGATGCCCGGCGCCCTCCGATCCAGGTTGACCGTCGGCGGTACGACGCCTTCGCGCATCGCCCGCAGCGCGAGCGCCGTGTCGGCGGGCGCCGCGGCCCCCAGCAGATGCCCGAAGCCCGACTTGGGCGCGGTGACCGGCAGTTGACTCGACCTGGCACCGAACGCCTCATGCAGCGCGTACCCCTCCGTGACGTCCTCGAAGGGGATCCCCGAACCGTGCGCGAAGACCGCGCCGAGGTCGGCGCCGGTGATCCCGGCGCGTTCGGTGGCGGTGCGCATGGCCCGGCCGAGGACCTGTCCGGTGGGTTCGACGGTGTAGTACGGCATGTAGCCGTCCGTAGTCACGCCCCAACCGGCCAGTCCGCCGAGGATCGTGGCGCCGCGCCGCTCGGCGTGCTCGCGGCGCTCCATCACCAGGAAGACCGCGCCCTCGCCGAAGACGCTGCCGCCGTGGCCCGCGTCGAAGGGCCGGTACAGCTCGTGCGGGGCGAGCGAGGCGCGGGACTTGGCGCCGAGCCCGCTGGTCTCCATGCAGAGCCAGCCGTACGGCGAAAGGGGCGCCTCCACGCCTCCCGCGATCACCACGTCCGCGCGGTCGCGAAGCAGCGACTCCGCCGCGCCGATCAGTGCGTAAGCACCGCCGGCCCGGTCGGCGACGTACGTACGGGCCGGGCCCTTGATCCCCTGGTCGATGCAGATGTTGCCCTGCGGCGCGGCGGGGAACCAGGCGGTCGCCTGGTAGGGGCTGACGGCCCGTGGCCCGTCGGTCCACAGGTGGCGCAGCTCGCGCTCGGCGAACTCCCAGCCGCCCAGGACGTTGCCGACCATGACGCCGGTCCGCTCGGGTGTGACCTGGTCGCCCACGGTGACGCGGGCGTCCGCGAGTGCCTGGCGCACGGCGTGCACGGACAGGTGGGTGAAGCGGTCGGTGCGCTTGACGAAGCGGGACGGCAGTTCGGCGCGGGCGTCGAAGCCCGACTGCCCCGCCGCGTCGCACGCGTACTCCGACGCGTCGAACCGATCGATGGCGCCGACCAGCGGTGTGCCCTCGCGCGCGCGCTCCCAGAAGGGATCGATCCCGATCCCGGCAGGCGTGACCGCGCCGATTCCGGTGATGACGACGCTCATCGGTGGGCCCCTTCCCGTACGGCACGGGTGACGAGCGCGGCGTGCAGCCCGGCGAATCCGCTGGCGCCCTTGAGGATCGTGTCGCCGTCCCACGGGCGGCCGGCCCCCGGGACGTAGTCCAGGTCGCAAGTGGGGTCCGGGTTCTCGTAGTTGGCGGTCGGGTGGACGAAGGAGTGCTTGCCCTCCAGGGCGCAGAGCACGATCTCCATGGCGCTCGCCGCGGCCAGCGCGTGGCCGACCATGGACTTGGCCGAGTTCACCGGGATCTCGCGGGCGCGCTCGCCCAGCGCGAGCTTGAGGGCGCTGGTCTCGCAGGTGTCGTTCTGCGGGGTCGAGCTGCCGTGCGAGTTGACGTGATCGATGTCCTCGGGACACAGGCCGGCCTCCGCGACGGCCTGGGTCATGGCGCGGGTCAGGTCCGCGCCGTCGGACAGCAGATCGGTCATGTGTACGGCGTTGGAGGTGTGCGAGAAGCCGTCGACGCTCATGTACGGCTTCGCGCCCCGCTTCGCCGCGTGCTCGCGCGACTCCAGGACGACGATGCCGCAGCCCTCGCCGAGCACGAAGCCGTCGCGCCCCACGTCGTACGGTCGTGAGGCGGCCTCGGGCCGGTCGCCGTGCGAGCGCGAGAGACAGTTGATGATCTCGAAGGACGCCACGGTCACCGGGGTGATGGGTGCCTCGCTCGCCCCCGCGATCATCACGTCCGCGTCGCCGTGCCGGATCGTCTCGTAGGCGTGCCCGACGGCGTCGACGCCGCCGATGCAGCCCGTCGACAGGGTCACGCACGGGCCCCGCATGCCGAGCAGCGCGGACAGGATCGTGCCCGGAGTGTTCGACATCGAGGCGAGGTAGAGGTCGCGGCCCGCCTTCGCCGGGTCGATGGGCTTGCGCCCCTCGTCGGTCACCCGCAGGAACTCCTCCTCCATCCTCGGGGTGCCGCAGATCGCCGTGGACAGCGAGAGTCCCGCGCGATCGGGGTCGTATCCGCCCTGTTCGAGGCCCGCGTCACGGACGGCCTGGTACGCGGCCGCGACGGCGAACTGCGTATAGCGGTCGAGCCGTTGCACCTCGGGCGGCAGCGCGGGTATCTCCTCCTCGAACCCCTCGACCTCGGCGATCGAGTCCGACAGGAAGTCGAAGTCTCCGAAGAGCGCCGAACTCGTGATGTCGGAAAGGGGCTTGGTGACGCTCTTCCCCGCTGAGATGGTCTTCCATAATTCTTCTGTACCTATGCCGGCCGGGCTGACCACACCGAGCCCGGTGACCACCACTTCTCGCACCACTAACGCCTTTCTCCTGTCAGGACCGTGATGAGGCCGTGTGTGACGGACTCCTTCGCCGTCACCCCGTATTTCTGCATGACCGCGCGGTACGCGGATTCCTCCTGGACCGCGCCCGCCTCGGTGTTCACCAGCAGGCTGAGCGCGATCATCGGCCGGTGCAGGGCGGGCCGCCCCGGCTCCTGGCGCATGACGTCGACGACCAGGAGCGTGCCGCCGGGACAGAGCAGCCGGGCGCACTCCCCGACGAGCCGCTCTGTGGCGGCGGGTCCCGCGAAACGGCCCAGGTGTGCCAGGACGACGGTGTCGAAGCAGCCGTCGGGGAAGGGCGCCTTGACGGCACCCTTCGCGACATCCCCGCTGAAGTCGGCGGGCACGAAACGGAACCGCTCAGCCACGCCGAACTCCTCCGCCCGCCCGCGCGCGGCCCCGAGCAGCTCGGGATCGTCATGCGCCACCACCCGCGCCTCCGGGTCGGCGGCGGCCAGCGCGATGCCCCACTCCCCGCTCCCTGCCGCGAAGTCGAGGACGCGACCGGCCGCGGGCAGGGACAGCTCCCGCACCACACGGAAGGCGGTGCGCACGGCCACGGGAAAGATCCCGCAGAACATGCCGGGATACCGCCCGCGCGCCTCAGGCAGGCCAAGCTCACCACCACCGTGCCCGCCGCGCCGCACCAGTTCGGTCAGGCCGCTCCACTGCTCCCACTCCTCGAGTACGTCCGTGAAGTGATCGCCGAGATAGCCCCGGCCGCCCCCGACCAGATAGGCACGGGAGGCCTCGGTGAGCGTCCAGCTCTCGTCGTCGCCGCCCGCGACGAGACCCAGCTCCTCCAGGGCGGCGAGCAGTGCGCGCAACGCGGCACTGTCGCAGCCCAGTTCGGCGGCGAGACCCCGCGTGCCACGGGGCCCTCGGCCGAGGCCGGTGAACACGCCGAGGTCCACTGCCGTGCCGAGGACCCTGGCGCGGGCGAACCCGAAGTTCAGGGCGAGCAGCGGGCCGGGGTCCGGGGCGTCCTCGTAGGGCGTGAGGGCGCGGCTCTCGGCCGCCGCGGTCGGGGCGGTCACCTGCCGCCCTCCACGAGGCTCATGTACTGGGGGTTCTGCGTGTACTCGTACGGGTCGTCGGAGAGGAAGACGTTGCGCACGGGCGGCCGCTCGCACGGTGCGACGACCAGGAACCGGCAGGTCTGGCCGGGTCCGGTGACGAAGCCGTGGGGTTCGTTGCGCGGGATGAAGATGGCATCGCCGGGCCCGACTTCCTCGGTCCTGCCGAGTTCCGGCATGACGAGCCCCATCGACCCCTCGAGCACATAGATCTCGTGTTCCCACTCGTGGTAGTGCGGCGGTGTCGAGCCGTTGGGAGACACCTCGAATTCGGTGAGGACGAATCGATCGGCGCCGTCCGGTGTGTCGATCAATTTCCGGTGCGTGGTCTCCTTGGCGCCCGGTTCGCGGACGATCTCGGCCTTTACCGCTGTCCTGTGCACGCGCTTCATGTGCTGCCTTTCCCTGACGGAATGATGTGAAGGGATGACGAGAACGTAAGGCGGGGACGGCGCCCTCATCTATGGGCATAGACCGCCGCTGACGTCGGGACTTGAGGCCGGGCGTGCGGGGGCGGATCGCCCATGGGGACGGGACAGAGTCCCAGGCGGCACCACGTGGACTTCCGGGACCACCACGTGGACTTCCGGGACCACCTCGTGGACTTCCGGCGACGCCCGCCCGCGAGTACGCTTCGAAAATCGCATCAGCGGGCTTCAGGAGGATCCGGCACCATGAGCCCGGAGCGGAGTCCTACTCCGCCGTCTCGCTGATGGGCGAGGTGCTTACGGCCGGTCCGCCGCCGAGTCGGCGCCGACCTCGACAGCCCACTGCCGGGCCCAGGCATCCAGAGGCATCAGCGCCTGATGGGCCTCGCGGCCGAGCGCGGTCAACGCATAAGCGCTGTCCGGCAGTTGCTGGACGAGGCGGGCCTCGAGGAGTTCGGTCAGGCGCTGACGCAGCACGCTGGACGACATGGCGTCACAGCGCTCCCGCAGCGCGCGAAAGCCCAGCGGCCCTTCCCGCAGCTCCCAGACGATCCGCAGGCTCCAGCGGCGCCCGAACAGATCGAGCGCGGCCATCAGCGGGCGCCCGGTGGTGGAGGCGCCGGTCGGCCTGCCGGGCAGCGGTGTGCTCATCCGCCGACGCTAACACCACCGCTTCGGCTATCGAAGCGGCGGGCGTAGCACGGCCCCGGCGGCGCCCCGCGCGGAACCTTGACCGCGCCCCCCGCCCCCTTCATCGTGAGGCGCCGTCCACGCCCGTCGGGCACCGCCGAACCGGGAGGGTATCCCTTCACCATGCCCCTGGCCCGCCGCACCTTCCTAGCCGCCATCGCCGGCACGACCGGCGCCACGGTCGCCTGTTCCGGAGCCGCCGCCGACAGCACACCGTCCGGGAGGCCACCGGCCGCCGACGCCGCCCGCCGCCTGCTCCCCCGGCACTGGGAACAGCTCACCTTCGAGACATCGGGCCCCGCCGACACCTTCCGGATATCCGGTCGACACGGGGCCATCACGGTCACCGCCCCCACCCCCGCAGTCCAACTCACGGGCCTGCGCCACTACTTGAAGCACACCACGCACACGAACATCACCTGGGCGGGCAGCCAGACGGACCTCCCCGACCGTCTCCCCGGCCTGGACAGACCACTGACGGGCCGGGCCAACACCCCGCACCGCTTCGTGCTCAACGACACGAACGACGGCTACACGGGGGCGTACCACGACTGGTCGTACTGGGAGCGCGAGCTGGACGTGCTCGCACTGCACGGCTACAACGAGGTGCTCGTGTACGTGGGCGCGGACGCGCTCTACCACCGGGTGTTCCAGCAATTCGGTTACTCCGACCAGGAGTTGCGGGAGTGGGTCCCGGCCCCGGCGCACCAGCCGTGGTGGCTGCTGCAGAACATGTCGGCGTTTCCGTACCCGGTGTCGCGTCAACTCCTCGACCGGCGGGCCGCCTTGGGCAGGCGCATCGCGGACCGCATCCGCGAGCTGGGCATGACCCCCGTGTTCCCCGGCTACTTCGGGACGGTCCCGCCCGACTTCACGGCGAAGAACCCCGGGGCGAAGACCGTGCCGCAGGGCGACTGGGTCGGGTTCACGCGCCCGGACTGGCTGGACCCGCGCACGGAGCACTTCGCTCGCGTGTCCGCCGCGTTCTACCGCGCCCAGGACGAGTTGTTCGGCCCTTCGACGATGTACAAGATGGATCTCCTCCACGAGGGCGGCAAACCCGGGGACGTACCGGTCGCCGATGCGGCCAAGGCGGTGGAGAAGGCGCTCCAGAGCGCGCACCCCGGCGCGACCTGGGTGATCCTCGGCTGGCAGAGCAATCCCCCGAAGGCCATCGTGGACGCGGTCGACAAGTCGCGGATGCTGGTGGTGGACGGCCTCTCCGACCGCTTCCCCACTGTCACCGACCGCGAGTCCGACTGGAACTCGACGCCCTACACCTTCGGTTCGATCTGGAACTTCGGCGGACACACGACGCTGGGCGCCAACACCCCTGACTGGGCCGAGCTGTACGAGAAGTGGCGCACCAAGGACGGCAGCACGCTGTCCGGCATCGCCCTGATGCCGGAGGCGGCGGACAACAACCCGGCGGCGTTCGAGCTGTTCTCCGAACTGGCCTGGCGTACGGGTGACTTGAACCTGAAGGACTGGTTCAGCGACTGGTCCGTGGCCCGCTACGGTGCGGCGGACCCGCACGCGGCAGCCGCCTGGGACATCCTGCGCCGCACGGCGTACGGCACGACGCGCGCCGACGAATGGTCCGAGGGCGCGGACGGCCTGTTCGGGGCGCGACCGAGCCTGTCGACCAAGTCGGCGGCGGCCTGGTCACCGCAGTCCATGCGCTACGAACCGACGGACTTCGAGCCGGCGCTCGGCGAACTGCTCGCTGTCCGACGGGAGTTGCGCGACACCTCGGCGTACAGCAGGGACGTACTGGACGTGGCACGCCAGGCCCTCTCCAACCGAAGCCGCACCCTGCTCCCCCAGATCAAGCAGGCGTACGACGCCAAGGACGCCCCCCGCTTCGACGAGCTGACGCGCGGCTGGCTCGCACTCATGGACCTGCTCGACAAGCTGATGGCAACGGACTCCCGCCACCTTCTTGGCCGTTGGGTGGCGGACGCCCGTTCGTGGGGAGCCGACAGCACGGAGAAGGAGCGGCTCGCGTACGACCAGCTGTCGCTGCTCACCGTGTGGGGCACGCGGTCCGGGGCGGACGCGGGCCTTCGTGACTACGCCAACCGGGAGTGGGCCGGGCTCGTGGGCGGCCTCTACCGGCTGCGCTGGGACACGTACTTCAAGGAGCTGCGGGCGGCGCTGGCGGAGGGCCGTGAGCCGAAGCCGATCGACTGGTTCGCGGTCGAGGAGGGTTGGATTCGCGATCCGGGAGCGCTTGCCACCCGCCCGACCGGAGACACGTACAAAGTCGCTGTTCAGGTGCGCGAACGTCTGACGGAAGGGCGTTAGCACCCCGCGCGACAGCCTCCAAGATCACCAACTCCCCCTCCATTGACGGGTATACGTCACCCCAAAACTCTGGTAGGAAACTTTCCTAACAATAATTCACCCGGTGCTATTGACGCGCACATGTCGTCTCGACAAGATGCCTGCGGAACGGTCCCCCCACACCGCTCACGGCGCCCACGCCGATTAGGAGACGGACATGCCGCCCACCCCCCGCACCATGAACACCCCCATAGGGAAGGCCCGTTGGGCCATTCCGCTCGCCGCAGGCGCCTCGCTGGCCCTGGTCGGCGGCGTGCTGCTCTGGTCCCCGGCCGGCGAGGCCGACGCCGCGCCGACCGGCAAGGACACCAAGGCCGCGTTCACCGCGGTCGCCGCCGGCGACATCGCCGAACAGTGCACCGAGGGCGACAGCGGCTGCGAGCACCCCAAGACCGCCGCGCTCGTCGAGAAGCTCAACCCGTCCTTCGTGATGACGATGGGCGACAACCAGTACGACGACGCCCGGCTGCAGGACTTCGAGAAGTACTACGACACCAGCTGGGGCGCGTTCAAGGACAAGACGCGCCCGGCCCCGGGCAACCACGAGACGTACGACCCGGAGGGCCCGCTCGCGGGCTACAAGTCGTACTTCGGGGACGTGGCCTACCCCAAGGGCGAGAGCTACTACAGCTACGACCAGGACAACTGGCACTTCATCGCGCTCGACTCCAACAGCTTCGACGACGACGCGCAGATCGACTGGCTCAAGGCCGACCTCGCCGCCAACTCCAAGAAGTGCGTGGCCGCCTACTGGCACCACCCGCTCTTCTCCTCGGGCGAGCACGGCAACGACCCGGTCAGCAGGCCGGTCTGGAAGCTGCTCTACGACAACAAGGCCGAGCTGGTGCTCAACGGCCACGACCACCACTACGAGCGCTTCGCCCCGCAGAACCCGGACGGCGACGCCGACGACAACGGCATCGTCGAACTGCTCGGCGGCATGGGCGGCGCCAACCCGTACAAGATCGAGGAAGTGCAGCCCAACAGCGAGAAGCGGCTCACCGAGACGTTCGGCGTGGTGAAGCTGGACTTCACCGACACCGGCTTCTCCTGGGACCTCGTCGGCACGGACGGCGCGACGAAGGACAGCAGCCCGTCCTACGAGTGCCACTGAGCCGGCGGGATGTATCTGGCATCCACTGACGCGGTCGCCAAAGCCAAAGGCAAGGCAAGAGCCACGACCGAAGCCGAGGCCGAAGCCGCCCCTCAGGGGGCGGCGGAAGCCAAGACCAAGGCCGAGGCCAAGCGCGGCCGCGTCGCCGGGCCCGTCATCGCCCTCGGCGCGGTCAGCCTGGTCACCGACATCTCCTCCGAGATGGTCACGGCGGTCCTTCCGCTCTACTTCGTGCTCCAACTCGGCCTCTCCCCCCTCCAGTTCGGCTTCCTCGACGGCCTCTACAACGGCGTCACCGCCTTCGTACGGCTCCTCGGCGGTTACGCCGCCGACCGCGGCGGACGGCACAAGCTCGTCGCGGGCGGCGGCTACGCCCTCTCCGCGCTCTCCCGGCTCGGCCTGCTCCTCGCGGGCGGTGCCACGGCCGGGATCGGCGCGGCGCTCGCCGCGGACCGCATCGGCAAGGGGGTGCGCACCGCGCCGCGCGACGCGCTGATCTCGCTCAGCAGCCCGCCGGACGCCCTCGGCCGCGCCTTCGGCGTGCACCGCGCGATGGACACGACGGGCGCGCTGCTCGGTCCGCTCGCCGCGTTCGCGCTGCTGTGGGCGACGGCGGACGCGTACGACGCCGTGTTCGTGGTCAGCTTCTGCTTCGGGCTGCTCGGGGTGCTGATGCTGGTCGCGTTCGTACCTGGCCGTCACGACGAGCGGGTGGCGCCAGCGCCTCCAAATACGTCAAAGGCCAAGCGCGGCCGGGTACTTGACCTCCTACGCATCCCCGCGTTCCGCCGCGTCCTCGGGGCGGCTGCGCTGCTCGGCGCGGCCACCATCGGTGACGCCTTCCTGTATCTGCTGCTCCAGCGGCGGCTCGATTTCGCGGTCAGCTGGTTCCCGCTGCTGCCCCTGGGCGCCGCCGCCGTCTATCTGCTGCTCGCGGTGCCCGCGGGGCGGCTCGCCGACCGTGTGGGCCGCCGCATCCCGTTCCTGGCCGGGCACGCGGCACTGCTCGGCGGTTACGTCCTGCTGCTCTGCCCCACCGCCGCCTTGCCCCTGCTGATCGGCGTACTGCTGCTGCTCGGCGTCTTCTACGCCGCCACCGACGGCGTCCTGATGGCGCTCGCCACGCCCGTGCTTCCGCAGGGGCGCAGGGCGAGCGGCATGGCGGTGCTCCAGACGGGCCAGGCCCTGGCCCGGCTGGTCGCCGCGGCCGGCTTCGGGGCGGCCTGGACGCTGTGGGGCATCGGCTCCGCGCTGACCTGCGCGGTGCTCGCCCTCACGGCGGCACTGGCGGGGGCGGCGCTGCTGCTTCCCCGCGGCGAAATCCTCGAAAGGCAGGCATGACCGCACAACCACCCTCCTTGCGCGCCCGGATCACCGCCGTGGCGGTGGCGGCCGCCGTCCTCGCCACGGTCGCCGTCGCCTACACCCTGCACGCCGCCGGACGCACCCAACCGGCCGCCGCCGCCTCGGAGTTCGGGCTCGACGCCGGGCATGTGTACTTCCGCAGCTCGGAGGCCGGTGCGGGCCGCGTCGCCCGCACCGCCACGCCGTCCGGCAAGGGGCCGCGCACCACCGGCGGCCCCTCCTGCGAGCGCTTCTACGCCGCCGGGGGCACCGCCGTGTGCCTGCAGCGCCGCTCGGGCATCCCGCCCAAGTCGTACGCCCTGGTCCTGGACGGCAGGCTCAAGGAGAAGCGCCGCATCGCGCTCACCGGCATCCCCAACCGGGCCCGCGTCTCGGCTTCGGGCCGGATGCTGTCGTGGACGATGTTCGCGACCGGCGATTCCTACGCGGGCTCGTCCTTCTCCACCCGTACGTCGATCCTGGACACCCGCACCGGCTATCTCATCAAGAACATGGAGGAGATCCCCCTCACCGTCGACGGCCGGCGCTACCACTCCCCCGACATCAACTACTGGGGCGTCACCTTCGCCGAGGACGACAACCGCTTCTACGCGACGGTCTCGACGAAGGGCAAGACCTACCTGATCCAGGGCGACATGAAGAAGTGGGCGGCGCACACCCTGCGCACGAACGTCGAGTGCCCCTCCCTCTCCCCCGACAACACCCGCATCGCCTTCAAGAAGCGGGTACGGAAGGGCACTTCGGACCCCTGGCGCCTGTACGTGCTCGACCTGCGGACGATGCGCGAGCACCCGCTCGCCGAGTCCCGCAACGTCGACGACCAGGCGGCCTGGCTGGACGACGACACCCTCGCGTACGCCCTGCCGGGCGAGGACGGCCGCAAGCAGGACATCTGGACGACGCGGGCGGACGGCGAGGGAAAGCCGAACCTCCTGGTCACAGGCGGCACTTCACCGGCAGCGGTGCGCTGACCACGTACGCGAGCCCGGCGATCTCACGCCAGGAACCGGGCGACGGGCGCGACGAATCCCGCCGCGTCGTCGAGCCACGGAAAGTGCCCCGCCCCCGGCCGTACGACGAACGTCGCGTCCGGGAACAGCCCGGCGACCTCCGCCACGGCGGACGGCGGCGCGCCCAGATCGACCTCCCCGGCGACCACAAGGACCGGCGCCCCGAACGCGGCGAGCGCCGCGCGCGTGGCCTCGGGGTCGAAGGCACCTTCGGCACCGAAGGCCTCGCTGACGGCCGGGTTCTGCCGGCCTGCCTCCGCCGCCTGGTGCGCTTGCGCGACGGCATCCCAATTGCCGTACGAGAACGGCGCGATGGCCTGCCAGCTGTCCGCAGTGGCGTTGCCGGACACGATGGCTTCCAGCGCCGCGAAGGCCTCCGGGAACCAGGGCTCGCCCTTGCGGAGCAGCGCGGTCTCGCGCCGGGCCGAACCGTCGATCGCGACACCGACGGCCCTGGTGCTCGGCGTGATCAGAACGAGCCTGCCGACCCGCTCGGGGTACCGGGCCGCGTACTGGACGGCGATGTTCGCGCCCGCGCTGTGCCCGAGCAGGTCGATACGGTCGAGCCCGAGGTGCTCCCGCAGGGCCTCGACGTCGTCGACGAGCCGGTCGCACCGGCAGGAGGCGAGGTCGAGCGGCAGCGCTGACTCCCCCGTGCCCCGGATGTCCAGCATGATCAGCTGCCGGTGCGCGGACAGACCCCCGAGCTCACCGAGGTACACGGAGTCCTGCGGGCCGCCGGGCAGGCAGATGAGCGGGGCACCGTCGCCGTACACGTGATGGGCGAGTTCCGTGGCGTCATGCGCGGGGAAGAGGGGCATGGCGGCGATCTTTACAGCGCGGCTCCGGCCGGGGCAACCGAATAGCCCGCCCGCCCCCTCGGTGCCACCGAATTCGGATGCGTACGACCGTCCTGCTCCCGCACGATCAGGGGCATGACCCCCATCCACCGCACCACGGTCCCCACCCTCTTCCCGCCACCCGGATACGCCCACGCCGCCGTCGTCGAAGCAGGCGCCCGCCTCGCCTTCATGGCGGGCTCCGTGCCGCTCGACCCCGAGGGGAACCTCGTCGGGGAGGGCGACGTGCCCCGGCAGACCGCGCAGGTCATCGCCAACCTCGACGAGGCGCTGCGCGCGATCGGCAGTGATCTCTCCCAGGTGGTGGCCAGCACGGTGTACGTGGTCGGGGGCGAACCCGGCGTACTGAGCGAGGCATGGGAGGTCGTTTGCGCCTCCGCCCTGCACGCGGGCCCGCACACCTCGACGCTCCTCGGCACCACGTGCCTCGGCTACCCCGGCCAACTGGTGGAGATCACCGCCACGGCAGTCGTACCGGAGCCGGCTACGACTCCCGAGGCAGCCCGTTAGAAGCGCGCACCACCAGCTTCGGGTCGCCCCGTTTCCGTGGCCGGCCGCCCGACGCAGTCGAGGATCACCTGGCCGAGCGGCGTCGTGTGCGCGCCGGCGACGCGCAGCCCGCAGTCGGCGGCCAGGGCCGTGTACTCCTCGACGCTGCGCTCCCGGCCGCCCGCGAGGACCAGCATGCGCAGATCCATCTCCGCGAAGGCCGCCGGGTCGTCGGTGGACGTCTCGATGACGACGACCCGGCCGTGCTCCCCGGCCGCCTCCGCGCACCTGCGCAGGACGGCCCGCGCCTGCGCATCGCCCCAGTCGTGCACCACTCCGCTGAGGATGTACACGTCCGCGCCGTCGGGCAGCGGGTCGAAGAAGCTCTGCCCGATGACCTCGCACCGGTCCGTGAGACCGCGTGCGGCGAGGGCCTCCCGGCCCCGCTCGGCGGTCTCCGGGAGGTCGAGCAGGGTACCGCGCAGACTCGGGTGGGTTTCGAGGAGCTCGGCGAGGAGGACACCGCGGCCCCCGCCGACATCGGTCACCTGCCGGGCCGTGGACCAGTCGTAGCCGCGTGCCGCGTCCGTCACGAAGGCGGCGGCGGACGACATGGTGGCGTCGAAGGAGGCCGCCATGTCCGGATGTGCCGCCAGATAGGGCCAGAACGGGGCGCCGAAGACCGTCTCCCAAGCGGGCTCCCCGGTGCGGACGGTGTGCATCAGGCTGGTGAACGCCAAGTCCATCGTGCCGCCGAAGCCGTCGAGGTCGAGCCGGCGCCGGAGCTGTTCCGGGTGACCGGAACGCAGCAGCTCCGCGGTGTCGTTGAGCCGGAACAGTCCGGGCTCGGGCTCGGTGAAGACGCCGTGGGCCACCAAGTGCCGCAGCATCCGGCGGAGCGCGTCCGGGTCGGTCCCCGAGCTCCGGGCGAGGTCGTCGGTCCGCCCGGAGCCGTCGGCGAGCAGGTCGGCGATGCCCAGCGTGGCGGCCGTCCGCAGGGCCATGGGGGTGATCAGGTCCATCAGCGGCCCGATGGTCCGCCAGGCCCGAAGCGCGCTGTCGCCCTCGTTCTCCGGGTCCTGCGGGGCCGTCCCTGTCATGGCCGTCTCCCTTCGTCGGCGCCGCCCGCTCCCGACCGCTGGCCCTTGGCCCTGCTCGCGAGGCCCAGCGCGTACTGCGGCCACCACTGCCCGGCGCGCGGCCCGCCCCGGCAGGTTCCGTCGGACTCTCCGGGGCGCTTGATCCACAGGTAGGCGTCGAGCGCGGGATCGCCGGTGCGGGTGGTGGGCGGGGTGCCGAGGGCGCGGCCGGGCGGGTTGCACCAGGCCTTGGCGTCACCGGTGTAGGGGCCGTTGCCGTTGCGGCTGCTGTCGACGACGAAGTGCTTGGCGCCGCCGACGCGGGTCGCGAGGCGATGTCCGTACGCCGAACTGACCGCGTTCGTATGATAGTTGGAGACGTTGAGCGCGAAGCCGTCGGCCTTGGCGATCCCGGCCTGCCGCAGCGGGGTGACCAGGCGCCGCTCGTCGGGAATCCAGCCGGCGTTGCCCGCGTCGAGGTACACCTTGGCGTTCGGGCGGGCCTTGAGGCGTTCGACGGCGTGGGCGAGCAGGGCGTACCGCTCCCCGGCATCGGCCCTCGCACAGCCCGCCACCTCCTGCGCCACGGCGTCCGGTTCGACGACGACGTACGCGGCACGGTCACCGATGGCCGCCGCGACCTCCTCGATCCACCGCCGGTACTCCGCAGCGCCCGCCGCGCCGCCCCGGGAGTACTCGCCGCAGTCGCGGTGCGGGATGAAGTACGCGACGAACACGGGGGTCCGTCCCGTCCAGGCCGCCGCCTCCGCGACGGCACGGATCCGGGGTCCTGGCGACTTGTCGTGCAGCCATACGGCCTGGGCGCGGCCCGCGATGCGGTCCATGAGCCACGCCTGGGCGAAGTATCCGCCGCGCCGCCACGCGGCAGCCTGGCGGGCGGCGGAGCTGTCCGGCTCGACCCAGAACGCGGTGTCCTGCGGCACGGCCACGGAAGCCCCGGCACCGCCGCTCGCCGCCGCGCTCAGGAGCAGCGCGGCGGCGAGGAGCCCGGCACCGCGGCGAAGGGCGGCGCGGGCCCGGATACGGGCTCTGCCGGATCGAACGGTCGGCTGCGACACCGGGCACCTCCGGTTGCTCGGCGCCGGACCTGCCCGGCGCGCTGCACGGAGTCTGAGGCCGTCCGGCCCGCGCAGGGCGCTGTCCCCCGCCGGTCGCGCGACAGATCGTTCCCGAACATCACTCCGACGGCGGCGGTGGTGGCGGCGGTGGTGGCGCCCAAGTGCGGCTCTTCGGCAGGGGTTTGGCATAACCCCCGATCCGGCTGGTGGTCAGGCCGAGCCCGACGAGCGACTCGGCGAGCTTCACCGCGGCGGCCACGCCATCGACCACAGGCATGTCGAGCGCGGCGCCGACCTTCTCCTGCAGCCCGGTCATCCCGGCGCAGCCGAGCACCAGGACCTCGGCCCCCGCGTCGCGCGCCCGCCCCGCGGCGCCGAGGAAGGCGCGCAGGGTGGCCTCCTCGTCCCCCAGGTCGAGGACGCCGAGCCCGGTGCCGACGACGGCCGCACAGTTCCGCGCCACGCCCGCCGCGTGCAGGCTGTCCTCGATCTGGCCGCGGGCCCGGTCGAGGGTGGTGACGACGCCGTACCGCCGCCCGAGCAGACAGGCCAGATGGGCGGCGGCCTCAGTGATGTCGACAACGGGCACGTCGAGCAGCTCCCGGGCGCCCTCACGTCCGTGCTCACCGAAACCCGCCATGACCACGGCGTCGTACGCATCCTCGTAACCACGCAAGGTGTCGAGGACGGCGGCCGCCGAGAGATAGCTGTCGAGCCACCCCTCGGCGGACTCGGGGCCCCAGGCGGGGGTGAGCCCGGTGATCGTGGTGCCCGGGGCGGCCGCGTGCCGGGCACCGCGCACGATCTCCTCGGTCATCGACCGCGTGGTGTTGCAGTTGGTGACGACGATGCGCACTTAGCCCTCCACCGCGGCCGGGGCCTCGGCGGACTCGACGGCCGAAGCGGTCCGCTCCGAGCGGCACAGCGCGCCGTACAGCAGCGCGGCCGTCGCGGTCCCGATGAACCACGAGTACGGGGCTACGTAGTCGAAGAACGGCACCAGCGCGCACACCGCAGCGAAGCCCGCCGTCGGCAGGAAGGCCGCGAGCGCCTTGGGGTTGACGCCCTTCTTGTAGTAGTACGGCGATCCCGGCTCGGCCTTGAAGAGCGCATCGGCGTCGATGCGTCCGCGCTTCACCCAGAAGTAGTCGACGGCGATGATGCCGAACAGCGGCCCGAGGAAGGCGCCGAGTCCGCCCAGGAAGTAGTTCACGACGGTCGGGTTGGAGTACAGGTTCCACGGCGTGACAAGGAGCGCGGCGACCGTGGAGATGATTCCGCCGATCTTGAAGCTGATCTTCTGCGGCCAGACATTGGCCAGGTCGTACGCGGGCGAGACGAAGTTGGCGACGATGTTCACGCCCATCGTGGCGATCGCGAAGGTGAGCGCCCCGAAGATCAGCACCCAGGTGTTGCCGATCTCGGCGACGAGTTCGGCGGGATCGGTGATGGCCTTCCCGAAGACCTCGAGGCTGCCTGCGGTGACGATGACGGAGAGGATCACGAAGGCGGTCGAATTGATGGGCAGCCCCCAGAAGTTGCCGCGCTTGACGGTGCGGTAGTCGGGGGCGAAGCGCGAGAAGTCGCAGAAGTTGAGCATCAGCGTGCCGTAGGTGGCGAGGATGAGGCCGATGGCGCCGAACCACTGCCGCACCTGCTCGCCGGTGGAGACGGGGTCGGGGGTGCTGGTGAGCGAGATGGTCCAGCCGGCCTTCCAGAGGATCCACACGGCGAGGGCGATCATCACGACCCAGATGGCGGGCCCGCAGAAGTCCTGGAACTTCCGTACGGACTCCATGCCCTGGGTCATGATCAGCCCCTGCGCCAGCCAGAGGGCGACGAAAGAACACCAGCCGAGCGCGTGCAGCCCGAGGAAGGAGCCCTCGGTCCACGACTCCAAGCCCGGGAAGGCGGCGATGAGCATGACATTGACCGCGATGGAGGCCAGATAGGTCTGGATTCCGTACCACATGATGGCGATCACGGCCCGGATGAGGGCGGGGATGTTGGCACCCCAGACACCGAAGCTGATGCGGCTGACGACGGGGAACGGCACGCCGTGGCGCTGACCGATGCGCCCCATCATGTTCATCCCGGCATAGATGAGCACGAAGCCGACGAGCAGCGAGGTGAAGATCTGCCAGACGTTGAGCCCGAGCACCAACAAGCCTGCGGCGAAGGTGTAGTTGCCGAGGTTGTGGACGTCGGACATCCACAGTGCGAAGAGGTCGAAGACCTTCCACTTGCGTTCGGCGGAGGGGGCGAGGTCTTCGTTGGTGAGACGGGGATCGGGCACGAAGTCTTTCGTCGCGCCGGGGGAGTCGGCGCGCTGGGCGAGGGACACGGGGCCTCCTGCGAAAGGGGACGGAGGTGCGGCGTGCTTTGGTATACCAAAGTTTGGTATACCAAAGGTGCCGTCATGTTCCCGCCCCCGGAGGCGCTCGGCAATGTCCGTACGGTTACGAATCGGTAAATCGATGCGGGGGTCGGCAATGATGGACACCATGACGACCGTGGAGCAGCCGCTGGGCGCCGTACGCGAACGTGTGCTCGCCGAGCTGCGGCAGGAGATCATCGCCGGACGCCTCGGCCCGGGCGACCGCCTGGTCGAACGGGAACTCGCCGACCGCCTGGGGGTGTCCAGGGTCCCGGTGCGCGAGGCGATCCGGGCACTGGTCGCCGAGGGCTTCATCACCTTCGAGACCCCGCGCAGGACCGTGGTGCGCCGCCTCACCCGCACCGACGTCACCGAACTCTTCGAACTGCGCGAGGCGTTGGAGGTCTTCGCCGCGGGACGCGCGGCACAGCGGGCCACCGAGGAGGGCCTCGCGGAGCTTTCGGCCCTCCTCGACAGCGCGGCACAGGCGACGCGCACGGCGGACGCCGAGGCGATCACCGACATCAACACCCGCTTCCACGACCGCATCCTGGCCATGGCGGGCAACAGCCTGCTGACGTCCGTCATGGAACCGGTCGACGGGCGGCTTCGGTGGATGACGCGACGCAACGAGGAGTGGGCACACCTGCTGACCGAGCACCGGGAGCTGTACGAGGCGGTGGCGTCCGGGGACGCGGAGATCGCCCGGGAGCGGGCGCTGGCGCATGTGCGGACCAACTACGCTTCGACGGTGCGGCACTTGTTCGGCGAGGAGGAGGCGTAGCCCGCCACCTGGCTACGCCCTCGGGCCGCCGGAAAATTCAGCCCGTCCGCAATCTTTCAGCCCCTCCGGCGTTTGAGGAGCGGGGTCTGGGACGGAGCCCCAGTTTCGGGAAGGGGCGGGATCGGGGAAAGGAACCCCGCTTCGACGACCGCGGCGTATCCATGCTCGAGTTCGCCGGATTCCTCCCCATCCTCCTCCTCATCGGCCTCGCGGCCATCCAGCTAGGCCTCGTCGGCTACGCCGCCAACCAGGCGGGCTCAGGAGCCCGCGCGGCAGCGAGAGTCGCCTCCCAGGGCGAAGGCGGCGAGGCCGCGGGCCAGGCCGCCATGGACGGCAGCCTGGACGCCACCGTCGCCATCGCCGGCGGCGCGGACACGACCACGGCGACCGTCACCGCCCAAGTCCCCACGCTCCTCCCCTTCGTGGACACGAACTGGAGCGTGACCAAGGAAGCCACCATGCCCAACGACGACGCAGCAGACGGGAGCTGAGCAAACACAATGAGCCTCCGCGACCGCGTGGCGACCCCACAGACCGACCCCGGCCCCAGCCGCGACGACAGCCTCGTCGCCGTCTACCGCTCCAAGCTCCTCGAAGAGATCGACCTGGCCGAGATGTCGTCCCTCACGGCCGCGGACCGCCGCGTCCGCCTGGAGCGCGTACTGGGCCACATCATCAGCCGCGAGGGCCCGGTCCAGTCGACCTCGGAGCGCGCCCAGCTGATCCGCCGCGTCGTCGACGAGGCCTTGGGCCTCGGCGTACTCGAACCGCTCCTCGCGGACGCCTCGATCACGGAGATCATGGTCAACGGCCCGGACTCGATCTTCGTAGAGCGAGCAGGACGAGTCGAACAACTCCCCCTCCGTTTCGCGTCGAACGACCAGCTCATGCAGACGATCGAACGCATCGTCTCCACGGTGAACCGCCGCGTGGACGAGTCGAACCCGATGGTCGACGCGCGCCTGCCCACGGGCGAGCGCGTCAACGTGATCATCCCGCCCCTCGCCCTGACCGGCCCGACGCTCACCATCCGCCGCTTCCCCCGCGCGTACACCCTGCACGAGCTCATCGGCCTGGGCTCGCTCGACGAGCACATGCTGCTCCTGCTCTCGGCCTTCGTACGCGCCCGCTTCAACATCATCGTCAGCGGCGGCACAGGCTCAGGAAAGACAACCCTCCTCAACGCGCTCTCCGGCCTCCTCCCGGCCCACGAACGCATCATCACGATCGAGGACTCGGCGGAGTTGCAACTCCAACAGGACCACGTCATCCGCCTCGAATCCCGCCCCCCGAACGTCGAGGGCAAGGGCCAGATCACCATCCGCGACCTGGTCCGCAACTCCCTCCGCATGCGCCCCGACCGCATCATCGTCGGCGAGGTCAGAGGCGGCGAGACCCTGGACATGCTGCAAGCCATGTCAACGGGCCACGACGGCTCACTGGCGACGGTCCACGCGAACACGGCGGAGGACGCACTCATGCGCCTCCAGACGCTCGGCTCGATGTCCGAGGTCCAAATCCCCTTCGAGGCACTGAAGGACCAGATCAACTCGGCGGTGGACGTGGTCGTCCAACTCGCCCGCCACGCGGACGGCTCCCGCAAGATCGCCGAGATCGTCCTCCTCGTCTCGCACGGCCGCGAACAGTTCCGCATCGCCCCGGTCACCCGTTTCATCCCCCGCCAGGCCGCCTCTTCCGCGGACCGCCGCGTCCACGGCTACTTCGAGCACCTGCCGCTGCCGCGCCCGGTCGCCGACCGGCTGTACGTGGCGGGGGAGCCGGTCCCGCAGGGCTTCGGGGTCGCGCAGGCCATCGACGTACTGAACACACGAGAGGCGATCGGATGAGCACGAGGGCGGGTGCGCGAGCGCACGAGCAGGAGTCCCATGGGCAGACCTCTGGGCGAGAGGCCACGGCCTGATGGAGAACAAAGCCGCCCTGCTGGCCCTGGGCGCCACCCTTCTGACCGGCACGCTCGCCGTGGCGGGCATCCACGCGTACGCGACGGGCCGCGCCCAGCGCCAGGCACTGGTGGACCGCCTGTCGATCGGCCCCGGCGCGGGCGACGGCGACCCCACCCGCAGGGGCCGCCGCTTCTCGGCGGTGGACCGCCGCCTGCGCCGCACCCGCCTGGGCCGCACCATCCACCTGCGCCTCTCGGCGACGGGACTCGACCTGACGGCGGGCGAGTTCTTCGTCTACGTAGTGGCGGTCGTAGCAGCCCTCTGGCTGATAGCGGCGGCGTCGCTGGCCCCGTTCTTCGGCCCGATCGCGGGAGTGGTGGCGGTCTGGAGCGCGGTGGTGTTCCTCAACTGGCAACGCCAGAAGCGCATCGAGGCCTTCATCAACCAACTCCCGGACGTGGCCCGCATCCTGGCCAACGCAACGGCGGCGGGCCTGGCCCTGCGCACATCGCTGGCAATGGCGGCGGAAGAACTGGAATCCCCGGCAGGCGAAGAACTCTCCATGGTGGCCGACCAGTTGACGCTGGGCCGCTCGATCGACGACACGCTGGGCGAACTGGCAGAACGCCTCCCGTCCCGCGAGCTGATAGTCCTCGTAACGACGCTGGTCCTCTCCAACAAGGCGGGCGGCTCGGTGGTGAACTCCCTCCGCAACCTCACCCAGACCCTGGAGGACCGCAAGGAGACAAGGCGCGAGGTCCGCACGATGCTCTCGGAGGTCCACGCGACGGCGTTCACGGTCCCGCTCCTGGGCCTGGGCTCCCTGCTCCTGATCAACTCCTCCAACGAGGGCGCCCTGGAGCGCGTGACAGGCTCCCCGGTGGGCCAGATGCTGATCCTGATCGCGCTGGGCCTGTACGCGGTGGGCTTCTTCGTGATCCGCCGCCTCGGCAAGATCGAAGTGTAGGGGGAGGGGATCACGTTGTTCGGTCTGGCGATGGCGGCCGTGATGGGCCTGGCGGTGGCGGGCATCTGCCAGGGCGTCCGCATGTACCGCGCGGAGGCGAAACTCCCCGCGGACCTGGCGATAGCCCTAGAGGTGGGCGCCACCCGCGTCTCCGCGGCGGGCTCGGCGGTGGACCGCCTGGGCATCCGTTTCGCGCCCTTGGTCCTGCGCTTGATGGGCCCGAAGAGGGTCGACGCGAAACGCCGCAAGATCGACATGGCGGGAAACCCCGGCGGCCTGACGATCGACCGCTATGCGGCAAGGCGAGCGGTGTACGGCATCTTCGGCCTGGTGATGGGCCTGGTGTTTTTCACGAACGGCTCCTCCCTCTTCGGCGCGCTGACCTTCGCCTTCGGTGTGACGGCGGCGGACGCCCTGATCTGGCAGGCGATACGGGAACGCCGCGAGGTGATCGACCGCACACTCCCCGACTTCCTGGACGTCCTGGCGGTGGTCGTGTCGGCGGGCCTGGGCTTCCGCCAGGCGCTGGACCGCGTGGCGGAGCGGTACGAGGGCCCTTGGGCGGACGAACTACGCATCACCCTCCGCCAGATGGACATGGGGGTGAGCCGCCGCCAGGCCTTCGACGAACTGCGCCGCAGAAACGCATCGGAACAGGTCTCACAATTCGTCTCGGCACTCCAGCAGGGCGAGGAGTTGGGATCCCCGATCGCGGACACACTGATCCAACTGGCAACGGACATGCGCCGCACCGACGCGCAGAACTCCCGCCGCAGGGCGGCGAAGACGATCCCCAAGGCAACGATGGTGACCCTCGTCTTCATGCTCCCGGCGACGATGATCCTGATCGCGGCGGGAATGTTCCTCGGCTCGGGTTCGGACTTCGGCTCGATCCTGGGGAAGTGAGGGGTTTTTGTGAGAGTTCCTGTACGAGTTCAATCAAGCCACTCGGCGAAACCTCTTCGCGGCTGCAACGAGATGTGGGACAGTCGCTCGTGGCTCGGGAAGGGTGCTGCGGCTCCGGCGAGCGCCGCTTCGAGCCCCCGACGATCCAGCAGGACCCAACAACCCTTTGCAAACAGCGAGTTCACGAGACGCACGGGAGGGGAAGTCGTGAAACGCATCGAGCCACCGACTGACCGGCCGCAGTCCCCTGCCGCATGCCTCAGGGGCGCGTGATGACCTCGCCACTGGGGAAGGGAACTCGCCAACTTGCGCGTCTGAAACGGCATTGGTTGCGGAGAGTGGCTGTTGGGTCACATGATCTCGCGTACGTTGCCTATGACGACAGCGGTGTCGGAATTCGTTGCGCCGGCGGTGCGTGTAGCGGTGCGTGTATCGGGTGGGAGAGAAGGGGCCGTCGTGCTGAAGGATCGCGTACTCAGAGTCTGGGTCGACTGGACCGTGACCGTGGCTTCCCGGGTTCGGGGGAGGGAGCGGGATGCGGGGGCTGGGTTTGTGGAGTATGCGGGGTTGATGATTTTGATTGCGGGGATCTTTACGTTGATCGATCAGCTGGGGCTGGACGGACTGATCTCCGGGGCCATCGGCGATGCGGTCAACGACGTGATCGGCGGCTGATAGCTCGTCGCCTGCACGGTGACCGAGGGCAGACTCTCCCCATCTATATCTGGATGACGGGGATTCTGCTCTTTGTTGCCTTCGCCTTCTTTGCGTTCGCCCAGGCCGCGTCCGCGCGTAATGGCGCTCAATCGGCGGCTGATGCGGCCGCGTTGGCGGCAGCGCAGGACGCCCGGGAGGAACTCGTCGACGGATTGGGGGAGTCCATCGGCAAGGACGGCGACGAGTGGCTCGACTGGCTCGACGGTGACAAGTTCACTGGTGACGGCGCTCGTGGCGCGGCGAATGCGCTGGCTGCCGACAACGACTCGAAGGTCATCGACGTCGTACCGGATGAAGTGAACGGCTATCCGGGGTTCTGGGTGGAGATCGAGACCAATTACACCGTCGGTGACTCGATCATTCCCGGCACGGAGACTAAGCACGCCAAGGCTGAGGCCACCGCGATCATCAAGCCGCGCTGCGATCTGGCTCCGTCGGCCGACCCCGAGAAGGCCGTGGAATTCGACTGCGACGGTGGCGACTCTTTCGAGATCGATCCGGACGACTTCGATCGGGATGGCCTGCCCGACGCGTCCGTTCTCTTCTCCGTTCACCTGGCCGACTGATGAGCGATCGACGAAAGAAGGAAGCTCTACCGATGAACATTCGGCGCACCATAAAGACCTGCAGGGCAATGACCGCTGTGGCGATCACTACTGGGCTGGTCCTGACGGTGGCCGGCTGCGGTGGGGGTGACAGTGGCGACGAGGACAAGCCTGACAAGGGCGCGCCGTCATCGTCGCCAGCTAAGAATGGCGACGACGAGAAGAAGACTGAAGCCCCAGCGACCGACAAGGTCTTGGCAGAGGCCAAGGACGGTGACATCAGCGTCACGATCAACTCGGCACTCCGCGACGGGGGCGGCTTCGTCACCGTCTCGGGAACCGTTACGAACAACGGCAGCCGGTCGTGGCTGGCCGCCAACTGGGCCAGTGATGAACGGGAGTTGCGCTCGAACGGAGGCTCTCTGTCGGGCGCAAGCCTGGTGGACAACGATGGGAAGAAGAAGTACCTGGTCCTGCGGGACACATCGGGGCGTTGCCTGTGCACAAAGTTCAGCGGTCAAGTGAGGCAGGGCGACACGACCAGTTGGTTCGCCCAGTTCCCCGCCCCGCCGGAGGGGACCAGCAAAGTCAACTTCCAGGTGGGATCGATGCCCCCCGCCCCCATAGAGATCACCGAGGGTGAGTGACAACCCATGGCCCTGTCTCTAATACACATCTCCGAGCCCACGAGACGCTCAT
>NZ_SRIC01000568.1 GCF_004684775.1 Streptomyces sp. MZ04 | reverse complement strand
GGATGAGGTGGGGGCGCGGCGGGGGGTGCCGAGGCGCCACCAGAGGGCCGCCACGACGGCCAGCACGGCGAGGGCGATGACCAGGAGGCCGAAGCCGCCGCCCGGGGTCGCCCCGGAGGCGGCGGTGAAGAGGTCGTCGACCCAGTCCCAGAAGCGGTTCAGGGCCCGCTGCAGAAGGCTGGGGTCGTTCTCGTGGTACATCGGCTTGGACAGTTCGCGCTCGGCCGCCTCCCGTGCGGGGACGCGCGGAATCGTCACCGGCGGGTCCTCGCCGGTGCGGGGCAGGAGTGACGCCCCTGCCCCGAGCCCCTGCAGCACCTCCCCCGTCACCGCATCAGCTCCCGGGTGTGCCGGGGGAGTCGGATCCGCCCTGGAGACCCGCGGCGCGGGCGAGTTCCAGGTCGAGGGCCTCGCGGCGGATCCGCTGGTCGATGTAGAGCAGCACCGTCACGCCGGCGGTGATCGGGAAGGTGAGCATGGAGCCGATCACCGAGCCGATGCCGCTGACGATCAGGAAGGTCCAGCCGAGCTCGCCGGCGCCGCTGTCCAGGAAGCCGGTGACACCGTCGCCGCTCACCGCGCCCGCGATGAGGGTGAAGGGGATCACGATGATCGACGCGACGACGTTGGCGATGATCGCGGCGAGCAGCTGGATGCCGAAGACCCGCCACCAGGAGCCGCGGACCAGCTTCACGGAGCGGGTCAGCGACTTCTTCACGCCCTGCTTCTCGAGCATCAGGGCGGGCGAGGCGAGCGAGAAGCGGATCAGCAGCCAGATGGCGACGATCAGAGCGCCGAATCCGCCGAGGGCAGCGAGGCTGACGCCCGCGTCGGACCCGCCGGCCAGCGCGATCAGTACGCCCGGCAGGATGCCGATGGCGACGACGGCGCCGCCGATGAGCGGGAGCAGCAAGGTCAGGCCGATCAGCCTCGGCAGCTGCGGCTTGGCGTCCCGCCAGGCCTCCGCCGTGGTCACCGACTTACCGAGCACCGCGCGGCTGGTGACCGTCGTGAGCAGGGCGGTGGCGACGATCGTGCCGAGCAGGGTGATCAGCAGGACCACGCCGGAGCTGAGCAGGGTGTCGCCGAGGGCGCGGGTCAGTTCGCCGACGGTCGCGCTCGGGTCGTTGAGGGCGTCTGTGTCGGCGGTGTCGTTGAGGACGAGCCCCTGCAGCAGGATGACGAGGATTTCCGTGAACACGGCCACGGCGAGGGAGATGCCGAGGACCGTGCGCCAGTACGTACGCATCGTGGAGACCGCGCCGTCCAGGATCTCGCCGACGCCGAGCGGCCGCAGCGGGATGACACCGGGCTTGGCGGCGGGCGGCGGGCCCTGCCACGCGCCCCAGCCGGGGTAGCCGCCGGGGCCGCCGGGACCCGGGCCGCCGGGGCGTCCGCCGCCCCAGCCTCCGCCGGGCGGCGGACGCCCCGGCCTGTCTCTTATACACCTCTGACGCTGCCGACG
>NZ_SRIC01000567.1 GCF_004684775.1 Streptomyces sp. MZ04 | reverse complement strand
GGGCCGGGACCGTCCACATCCAGTCGCGGAGTTTGTCGCGCTCGTGGGTGAGTTCGTGGATGTCGGTCTCGGCGTACTCGAACTCCGGGGACCAGAACAGGGCGTCGAAGGGGCAGACCTCGATGCAGATGCCGCAGTACATGCAGAGCGCGAAGTCGATGGCGAAGCGGTCGAGGACGTTGCGGCTGCGCTCGCGGCCGCCCTCGACGGCCGGCGGGACCGTCTCCTTGTGGGAGTCGATGTAGATGCACCAGTCCGGGCACTCGCGGGCGCACAGCATGCAGACCGTGCAGTTCTCCTCGAAGAGGCCGATGACGCCTCGGGTTCGGGGCGGTAGTTCGGGCTGGTGCTCCGGGTACTGCTGGGTGACGGTCTTCTTCGTCATCGTGCGGAGGGTGACGGCGAGGCCCTTGGCCAGGCCGCTGCCAGGGATCGGAGGCATTTAGTTGATCGCCACCTTCACGATTCCGGTGAGCGCGATCTGCGCGAGGGCGAGCGGGACGAGGAGGGTCCAGGAGAACTTCTGGAGCTGGTCCTCGCGGAGACGGGGGTAACTGACGCGCAGCCAGATCACGAGGAAGGCGAGCACGGCCGTCTTCAGGAGGGTCCAGACCCAGCCGAGGCCGTCCGCGCCCCAGGGGCCGTGCCAGCCGCCGAGGAAGAGGACGGTGGTGAGGCCGCAGAGGACGACGATTCCGGCGTACTCGGCGAGGAGGAAGAGGGCGAAGCGGAGGCCCGTGTACTCGGTGTACGCGCCGAAGATGATCTCCGAGTCGGCGACGGGCATGTCGAAGGGCGGGCGCTGGAGTTCGGCGAGGCCCGCGACGAAGAAGACGAGGGCGCCGACGATCTGCCAGGGCAGCCACCACCACTCGAAGGCGTTGAGGATGCCGGGCAGCGAGACCGTCCCGGCGGCCATCGCGACCGAGGCCGCGGCGAGCAGCATCGGGAGTTCGTACGCGAGGAGCTGGGCGGCGGTGCGCAGGCCGCCGAGGAGGGAGAACTTGTTGGCACTGGCCCAGCCGGCCATGAGCGAGCCGAGTACGCCGATGCCCATGACCGCCAGGACGAAGAAGATGCCGGCGTCGACGAGTTGACCGACGGCGCCTTCGCTCGGGCCGATGGGGATGGCGACCAGGACGAGGAGGTAGGGCAGCAGGGCGACGGCGGGGGCGAGCTGGAAGATACGGCGGTCGGCCTCGGCCGGTACGACGTCTTCCTTCTGCGCGAACTTGACTCCGTCGGCGACGAGCTGGGCCCAGCCGTGGAAGCCGCCGGCGTACATGGGGCCGAGGCGGCCCTGCATGTGGGCCATCACCTTGTGCTCGGTCTGGCCGATGACCAGGGGCAGGACCATGAATACGGCGAAGACGACGAGAAGCCGCAGGGCGACGTCGAGAGCGTCGTTCACTCCGTGCCTCCTGGGCGGTTGTCGTCGGGGGTTTCGGTATGGGGGGGTTCGGGTGTGGTG
>NZ_SRIC01000566.1 GCF_004684775.1 Streptomyces sp. MZ04 | reverse complement strand
CGTGGGTAGCGATGCCCGGGGACGGCCGGGGGAGGGAGGTGCGGCCTGCGGCGGACGTGGGTGACAACCTGTACAAGACCGACGGAGTGGTCCACCTCCTGACGAGCGACCAGCTACCGCTGGACGATGTTCGGCACTGGAAGCCCAGCTCCAAGCAGGGCGCCGACTCCCCGTTGCCGGAGCTGTCATTCGGGCCGGACTGCCCTGCGGGGGCACCTCAGCCACACGAGATCGGCGGTGTGCGTAACCAGGAGCGGGCCACCGCATCCTTCATCGGCGACCGGCATTCCCGTGCACGCCAGCGCTACATCGAGTACGACCAGCCGGCCGACGCCACGGTCGAACTCGACGCCCTGCGCAAGGCGTTGACTTCCTGCGGCCTCAAGCGACACGGCAAGGCTCCGGGCGCGATCTACTCGGGCAAGGACAAGGACGGACAGGGGATTCTGGTCCAGCTGGACCACGGGGAGCGGTGGACCTCGGTGCTGGAGGTCCGGGAAGTGACTCAGGGGATGAACCCGGGCTGACAGGGGGCTGGGCCCCGCCGGGTCATCCGATGAAGGTGATCTGGACCGGCGCCACCCTCATCTTCGTATGGCAGATGAGCAGCACGGTGAGGGTAGGGTGCTGCCGGTCTCAAGGAGTCGGATGACTCCGTCGTCGTGCCCGTACGGGAGTGTCGCGCTCAGCGGGTCCGACTGGGCGTCGATCAAGGCGGCGGCCAACTCCCGGCGTGCTGGGGCAGGTAACGACGCGTACGTCTTGTAGAGCTCCGGGTCCAGTGAAGGTCGTAGATCACGCAGCGCCCTTCGAGTCCAGACCGGCAGTCTCCCGGAGCTCGGCCGGGGAGACGCGGACGAACTCGGGGGGCATTTCGCCGTGCTTCTCCACGTAGTCCCGCACCTCGATCGCCCGCTCGTAGCCGACCGCCAGCTCCTCGGTCACCTTCTGCCACTTCGCCGCGACGGCGCGCAATTCGTCTATCGGCGCGAGGTTCACCTCGGACAGGAACCGCATGCGGGTGGCCGGTGCGGGGATGGCCTCCGCGATACGTGCGATGTTCCACGGCTCGGTGGCCGTCACCCTTGTACCCCCGGCGACCGGCGTCCCAGCTCGAACCAGGTCGCCTTGCCGCTGCCGGGGCCGTGCGTGCAGATGCCCCAGGCGTCGGCGCCGAAGGAGATGAGTTGTATGCCCCGGCCCGTCTCGTCGTCCTCGGCGGGGCTCTGGCAGGAGGGGAGGCCCGGTGCCTCGTCGTGGATGAGGACGCGGAGGCGGTCGTGTCCGCCGGGGCTCGCGTACCCCGCGAAGAGGGTCACCGGGGCCGTGCAGCGCTTGGCCGCACAGGCGTTGATCGCGTTTGTGACGGCTTCCGAGGTCAACAGGACTGCTGTGTCCGTGAGTTCGGTGCGACCCGTTGCGGCGAGGAGGGTGCGGACCGTTTCGCGCGCGGCGCGGACCCATGCGGGGTGGGGCGGGAAGACGAGGGATACGTCGGT
>NZ_SRIC01000565.1 GCF_004684775.1 Streptomyces sp. MZ04 | reverse complement strand
TTTGCACAAGGCTATTCGTCGGCAGCGTCAGAGGTGTATAAGAGACAGGGGTCGGGATCTGTTGTGGGGTGGTCGGGGGCGGTTGTCCGATCGGGGTCGTCGGTCGGGATCAGGAGTGGGGCGATGGTGCGACGGTAGGCGGCGATCGTCTCGGTGAGCAGGATCAGCAGGACGGTGGGTACGCCGTGCAGGAGGATGCCAGCGGGATCGGCGCGGGTCGGCCAGCCGATCCGGCCGTCGGGCCAGATCGAGGTCCAGGTGTTCATCAGAGTGGCCGCGATCGCGGTGAACCAGCGCAGGGCCGTGGACCAGGCCGGCGGAGTCAGGCCCCAGGCCGCCAGGCGTGCGTCCGCGTACAGAACCGTGGCCAGGGCGAGGGCCACCATCGGGTCCAGCAGGATCGCGATGGCGGGGAAGACGCCCCTGCTCGTGGCGAACACCGTCACGTTGACCGCGGTGAAGACGAGCGTGAGGGCGGCAACGCCCGCCAGGGCGCGGGTGAGTGAGGTCAGCAGGGCGTGGGCCTGGGCCGGTGTCGGGGGCGTCACCGCGAGCCCTTCGGTGCGCTGGGGCGGGTTGCGTCGTAGTAGTCGTGCCAGCGGTAGTCCTCGACGCGGACGACGGAGCGGCTGTTGGGGGCGTTGATCATCTGGTTGTTGCCGATGTAGAGGCCGACGTGGTGGAGGTTGCCGGGGCTTCCGTAGAAGACGAGGTCGCCGGGCAGCAGCGGCTCACCGGCAGGGACCTTGGTGGTGGCCCGGTACTGGGCTTGGGCCACGCGGGGGAGAGGGATGTCGGCCTTGGCGTAGGCGGCCTTGGTCAGGCCCGAGCAGTCGAAGCCGCCCTCGGAGGGGCCGTCTCCGCCCCACCGGTAGGGGACTCCGAGTTGGGAGCGGGCGTAGGCGACTGCCTTGGCCGCCGCTCCGGTTGCCGGGGCTGCGGCGGCCGCGTACTCGTCGGCGATCTTCAGGATCTTGTTCACGTACCACTTGGCGTGGTTGTAGTGCCAGATGGCCCGGCGCAGGTTCTTGCTGTTCCTCGCGCCGTTCGCGCACAGCAGGCGGGCCGCGGCGTAGACGGCGTCGACCGGGTCCCAGGGGGTGGGCGGCTTCTTGCCGCCGGGCGGTACGGGATGGGCGTACGCCTTGAACGTGGACGGCAGGAACTGCATCGGTCCGACCGCACTCGCCGAGGAGATCATGGTGGGGTGGCGGCCGTGGTCGGTCTCGGCCTTGCCGATCGCCGCGAGGATCGTCCAGGACAGGCCCGGGCACTCCGGTGCCGCGCGTTGGTAGAGCGCGAGCATCCGGGGAGGGATGTCGGAGAGCGCGTGCTTGCTCGGGCTCGCGGACGCGCCTCCGCCGCTGCCGGGGATGAAGCTGGTGAGCAGTGCGGCCGCGACGATCGCGGCCAGGAACGGCAGGGCCAGGACCGTGCAGCCCGATCCGGCCGCCGCCCTGGCGAGCAGGCTCACGGGGTTGGCCTTGGGAGGGGTGGGAC
>NZ_SRIC01000564.1 GCF_004684775.1 Streptomyces sp. MZ04 | reverse complement strand
GGAAATGCTTGTTCGGTGAGCCGAGGCTGCCGGGGGCCCGCCCCCGGTCGAAGGCGCCCACGCCAGGAACCTCAGCTGTCACCCCCCTCATCGATCAAGCGCCGCACCTCCCGGTCCACCAGACCCAGCCGCGCCTCCGCCACCAGCGGCACCGCCCTCCGGTGGCGGCGGGACTCGTGGACGTCGATGTCGACCGTCACCAGCGCCGGCTCCCACTTCGGCGCCTGCGCGACCACCGAGCCCCGCGGGTCCACCACCCGCGAACCACCCCAGAACGACGCCCCGTTCTCGTTCCCGACGCGGTTCACGAAGACCACCCAGCACTGCAGCATCCGGGCCGTATAGGAGAGCAGCGTGTCCCAGTACAGGCCCGTGTCCATCGCCTCGGGATCGAGGCTGGCCGCGCTGTTCGTGGGGACGATGATGACCTCCGCCCCGTCCTGCACCGCGAGCCACGGCAGCACCGGCTGCCATGCGTCGTTGCAGACCAGGGTCGCCGCGCGGCCGTGCCCGCCCGGCAGGTCGTACGCACGTAGGTGCTGGCCGGGGCTGACGTGCTTGCGCTCCTCCCACGCCAGGTAGTTGGGGAGGTACAACTTCCGGTGCGCGTGGAGGAGTTGGCCGCTCGCGTAGTACGCCGACGTGTTGTACGCCCGCAGGCTCGTGTGTTCGTGGATGCCGACCATGGCATCGGGGCCGAGCGTCGACAGTTCCAGGAGGCGGGGGTCCTTCGCGTCCAGGGACGTGTCGCGGTGCAGTCCGCCCAAGTGGTAGCCGTGCAGGCTCAGCTCGGGGAAGACGACGAGATCCGCGCCCTGCGCCGCCGCCTCGCCGATCTGGTCCCGCGCCACCGCGAGGTTCTCGTCCACCTCGCCGAGGACACAGTCGGTCTGCGCAAGGGCCACTCTCATGGCTCCGAGCCTCGCAGCGCCCGGCGCCCCCCGCATGTCGGGGACGCCCGGCCGTGGCGCCCCGCACGCCGAACGCCGAACGCCGAACGCTGCACGCCACACGTGCACACATGCACACGCCGCACGCCACACGCCGCACGCCGCACGCCACAGGCCTTGGCCCCCGGCCGGTGTCAGTGGCGGCTGACACACTCGGCAGTGTGATCGAAAGGTGGGCCATCGCAGCCACCGGGACCGGCGGCGCCATCCTCGCCCCTCTCGGGGACGACGGCCTGCCCGCGGGCCCCGTCCAGGAGGAGCCGGACCTCGCCGGGGCCGTCCGCGACCGCCCCCACGTGACCCGCTGGGTCTGGCGCTCCACCGCCGAGATCTACCCCCGCCTGCTGGCCGCAGGCACCCGGGCCGACCGTTGCTACGACGTCGAGGACGCCGAGCAGCTCCTGCTCGGTCACGAAGGCCGCCTCGGCGAGCCCCGCTCGGCAGCCGCCGCCGGTCCCGGTGGCTGCGATGGCCCACCTTTCGATCACACTGCCGGGTGTGTCAGCCGCCACTGACACCGGCCGGGGGCCAAGGCCTGTGGCGTGAGGCGT
>NZ_SRIC01000563.1 GCF_004684775.1 Streptomyces sp. MZ04 | reverse complement strand
GTGGCGGGGCGATGATGGTTTCTGCCCTTTTGCGTGCCCGGTGGGTCAGTCTTCTCGGGGCCTTTGTCGCCGTCGCGCTCGGCGTCTCGCTCGTCGCCGCCATGGGGCTCGGGCTCGCGTCCACCCTCAGCGCGCCGGAGCGCGAACCCGTGCGGTTCGCGGGATCGCCCGTGGTCGTCATGGGGCAGGACCGGCTGACCGTACCGGTCGAGCGAGGGCCTGACATCAAGTACGTATCGAAGCCGCTCGCTCATCCACACCCTGTGGATATCGAACTTCTGCGCGACCTGCGCCGGCTCGGTCCTGTGCGGACGGACGGTGCGAGGCGGGACGCCGTGGGTGTGGACGCGGCGGCATCGGATGTGCGGGAGGTGGTCGGGAAGCGGGGTCGCGTTCTCACCGGGGGCGAGCGGCGGCTCGCCGATCCCGGGACGGCGCGGGACGCCGAGGGGCTCGTGGCCGTGAACTCCTTCCTGGGAACGGCCGGCGGGGTGTCCGCGTTCGTTTCCGTCTTCGTCACGGCGTCCACGTTCGCCTTCGTGGTGGCGCTGCGGCGGCGGGAGTTCGGGCTGCTGCGGATGGCCGGGGCGACGCCGGGGCAGGTGCGCAGGACGCTGCTCGGGGAGGCGCTCGCCGTGGGTGTCGTGGCTTCCGGAGTGGGGTGTGTGCTGGGGAGTTGGGGTGCGCCGGTGCTCGCCGAGCGGCTGGTGGAGGCCGAGATCGCTCCCGAGTGGTTCGAGGTGGGCGAGGCGGTCTGGCCCTACCATCTCGCCTTCTGGGTGGGCGTTTCGGTGGCCGTCTCGGGGGCGTGGATCGCCTCGCGGCGGGCCGGGCGCGTAGGGCCCGTCGAGGCGTTGCGCGACGCGTCGGTGGACAGCGGGGTCATGCCGTGGAGCCGGCGGATCGTGGGGGCGGCGCTGCTGGCCACGGGGCTCGGGCTGCTGGGGTGGACGCTGTGGAGCGATCCGTCCGCGCTGATGAAGCGGAAGACGTACACCACACAGCCGATGATCCTCATCACGGCACTGGCCGCGCTGACTCCTCTTCTCGTACGTCCCGTCGTCCGCGCCGTCCGGCTTCCCGGCGCCGTCGGCCTGCTCGTCCGGGAGAACTCCGCCGCCTCGGTACGCAGGACCGCGGCCGTCGCCGCGCCGGTCCTCGTCACCGTGGCGCTCGCCGGGTCGCTGCTCGGCTCGGCGCAGACGGCGGGGGCGGCGCGGGCCGCGGAGGCGCGGGAGCGTACCGGGGCCGCGTTTGTGATAACTGGCGATGATTTGAAGCCCGTTGGGCGAGTGGACGGGGCTGTGGTGGCCGCCTCTTCGTCCACGGCGGTGTTCGTGCGGGAGGAGGGCAGCGCGCTCGTCCGCTCGGAGGCGCGGGCACTCGACGATCCCGCGGCGTTCGCCTCGGTGTCCCGGCTGCCGGTGGTGGACGGGGACGTACGCGATCTCGACGACCGCTCGATCGTCGTCAACGAGGAGTGGGAGCGGCGGGAGGTGGGTGAGTGGGTCGACGTCTGGTTGGGGGAC
>NZ_SRIC01000562.1 GCF_004684775.1 Streptomyces sp. MZ04 | reverse complement strand
CTAGGGCGCGTATCGAAAGCGGATCTTGAGGTGAGATGATCTTGCTTCGTGGCACGTGGAGATCTGACGGATACGCAGTGGGCCCGCCTGGAGCCGTTGTTGCCCCGGGGCAAGAAGCCGGGCCGTCCGCCGATATGGACCAGGCGCCAGCTGATCGACGGCATACGGTTTCGCACCCGCACGGGTGTGCCGTGGCGGGACGTGCCGGACCGGTACGGGCCCTGGGCCCGGGTGTACGACCTCTTCCGCCGCTGGCAGCGGGACGGCACCTGGCAGCGGATCTTCAACGCTCTGCAGGCCCAGGCCGACGCCAAGGAACTCATCACCTGGGACCTCAACATCGACTCCACCGTGTGCCGGGCCCACCAGCACGCCGCCGGGGCGAGGAAAAGGGGGACCTCCAGGCCGAGCCGCCCGGCGGTATCACCGTCGAGCCGGACGACCACGGTCTCGGACGCTCGCGCGGCGGCCTGACCACCAAGCTGCACCTGGCCGTCGAGCAGGGGCAAAAGCCCATGTCCATCGTGATCACCGCCGGACAGCGCGGCGACTCCCCCCAATTCGAGTCCGTCCTGAAGAGAGTCCGCGTCGCCCGCCCGGGTTCCGGCCGCCCGCGCACCCGGCCCGACCGGGTCCGCGCCGACAAGGCGTACGCCTCACGCAAGAACCGCGCCTACCTGCGCCGACGCGGCATCCGCTGCACCATCCCGGACAAGGCCGACCAGGCCCGCAACCGCAAGAAGCTCGGCTCTCGCGGCGGTCGGCCACCCACATTCGACGCCGAGGACTACAAGGCTCGGCACGCGGTCGAGTGCGGCATTAATCGCCTCAAAAGGCACCGTGCTGTGGCCACGAGATACGACAAGCTCGCGGTCCGCTACGAGGCCACGGTCCTCATCGCAGCCATCAACGAGTGGCTGTGACCAACATCTTCACGATCGCCCTGGTGGCCCCTCACCGATTGTCGGCCTCGAATGCCTGGGCGACGGCGAGGCTGTCCTCGTAGACATGGTGCCGGGTGACAAGGCCATCTTCGACGGTGAGATGCAGAGCGAACCGCGCGTGATACGCACGTCCGGTGGGCCGGGCGGTCTGACGGATCTCACCGAGCACGACCGCGTCGTTTCCGTCGACGAGGATGCGCTCGACCTCCGTCGCCACGTCCTCCGCCACGTGGTACTCGGCAAGCTCGCGATAGTGGGCGGCCGCGTCGGCCCGCGAGGACCGGTGACGGATCCACGGCGTGGCAGTACGGCCGTGCTCGGCCTCCGGCCAGTCGAGCTTCCAATCGCCCTGCTCGGCATACATCTCGGCGATGTGCTCGGGGTCGCCCTCGGCGATCCTGCGCAGCAACTCCTCCACCACAGTGCGCGTGTTCGTAAGTGCGGCTATGGACATGGCTGGCCTCTCCGTCCTGGTCCGCGTCCTGCGACGCGGAGAGATCGCCAATCCTGCCTGTGCAGGCACGCCGAGACGATTACCTGCGAAGTAAGGCGAGCCCATCACCAAGATCTACTTTCGATACGCGCCCTAG
>NZ_SRIC01000561.1 GCF_004684775.1 Streptomyces sp. MZ04 | reverse complement strand
GGGCCGCTGCTGCTCGGCGTGCGGCACCACGGGCCGGGGTCGGCGCGGGCGGTGCGGGCCGCGCTTCAGGAGGCCGCTCCCCGTGTGGTGCTGATCGAGGGGCCGCCGGAGGCCGACGCGTTGGTGCCGCTCGCGGCGGACGAGGGGATGCGGCCGCCGGTCGCGCTGCTCGCGCATGTGGTGGACGAGCCGGGCCGCTCGGCGTTCTGGCCGCTCGCCGAGTTCTCTCCGGAGTGGGTGGCGATCCGGTGGGCCGCGGGGGCGGGGGTTCCGGTGCGGTTCATGGATCTCCCGGCGGCGCATTCGCTGGCATGGGTGGAGAGCGCGGCGGATCCGGATGCGGATGTGGATGTGAACGTGGATGTGGACGCCGACGCCGACGCCGACGCCGACGCGGACGCGGTGCGGATCGATCCTTTCCCAAGCTCTCAACTCCGTTCGAGCAGGGGAGACCCCATCGCCGTGCTCGCCGAGACCGCCGGATACGACGATCCCGAGCGGTGGTGGGAGGACGTCGTGGAGCACCGGGGCACGGGCGGGGACGTGTTCGCGCCGTTCGAGGCGCTCGGCGAGGCCATGGGGGTGCTGCGGGAGGAGTACGGGAGCGGCGGGCACGACCGCGACCTGGTCCGCGAGGCGTACATGCGGATCCAACTCCACGCTGCACAACGCGAGTTCGGCGGTGATCGGGTCGCTGTCGTGTGCGGGGCCTGGCATGTGCCCGCGCTGCGGCGGAAGGCGACCCTGGCGGCCGACCGCGCGCTGCTCAAGGGGCTGCCCAAGGTGAAGGTCGACATGACCTGGGTGCCCTGGACGCACCGCAGGCTGGCCCGTGCGAGCGGGTACGGGGCGGGGATCGCGTCGCCCGGCTGGTACGGCCATCTGTTCAGCGTGCCCGACCGGCCCGTCGAGCGCTGGCTGACCAAGGTCGCGCGGCTGCTCCGCGACGAGGACAGGGTCGTGTCGTCCGCGCACGTCATCGAGGCGGTGCGGCTCGCGGACACGCTGGCCGTGATGCGGGGGCGTCCGCTGCCGGGGCTCAGCGAGACGACGGACGCGGTGCGGTCGGTGCTGTGCGAGGGCTCCGACGTACCGCTCTCCCTCGTGCACGACAAGCTCGTCGTCGGGGACGTCCTGGGGGAGGTGCCGGACTCGGCGCCGGCGGTGCCGTTGCAGCGGGACCTCACACGGCTGCAGCGGAAGCTCCGGCTCAAGCCGGAGGCGCTGGAACGGGAGTTGGAGCTCGATCTGCGCAAGGAGACGGATGCGGCACGCAGCAGGCTGCTGCATCGCCTCCGGCTCCTGGGGATCGGCTGGGGCGAGCCGGCCGAGTCGCGGGGGAGCACCGGTACGTTCCGGGAGACCTGGCGGCTGCGGTGGGAGCCGGAGCTCTCCGTGCGGGTGGCGGAGGCGGGGGTGTGGGGGACCACGGCTGTCTCTTATACACAACTCCGAGCCCACGAGACGCTCA
>NZ_SRIC01000560.1 GCF_004684775.1 Streptomyces sp. MZ04 | reverse complement strand
GGCGGGTTGAGGCCCGCCTCCCGTTCCTTGAAAAGAGGGCTCGGGGCTTGTGGCTTGAGCTCCGGGGGTCCTGGCTGTCAGGTGGCCTTGAGGTTCGTGACGAACGCGGACCAGGTCGTGGCCCGGAACACGAGCTTCGGGCCTGTGGGGTTCTTGGAGTCGCGGACGGGGACGATTTCCGGGTGGCCGTCGGCTACTTCGAGGCAGTCGCCGCCGTCACCGCCGCTGTAGGTGGACTTGCGCCAGGTGGCGACCTCTACGCAGTCGCCGCCGCTGCCGCCGCTGTAACTGGATTTGCGCCAGATCGCCTTGCTCAGGTCGTACTCAGGGGTGCAGTTCTCCATGCTCGTAATCCTGCGCCACCGACTCGATCAGGGCCAGGGATTCCTGCGGGGAGAGCGCTGCTGCCTGGAGGAGGCTGAACATCAGGGTGTGGCGGGCGACGGTGGCCGGGTCGTCGAGCAGCTTCCCCATGTCGGGCCCTTCGACGAAGGAGAGTGGGGGCGCGTCCTCGAACTCCATGAGCTTCAGGGCGCCGTGCATCGACGCATGCGCCCCGGCGCCGAACGGCAGCACCTGCACGATGATGCGGTGATTCTGCGCGAGCCCGGTCACGTGCTCCAAGGCCTCCGCCATCACAACGCCACCGCCGACCTCCCGCCGCAGCACCGCCTCGTCAAGAATCGCCCACAACAAGGGGGTTGTTGGATGGTCGAGGAGGTGCGCCCGTTCGAGGCGTGCCGCCACCAGGCCGTCGATCGTGTCGTCCGGGGCTGTCGGGTGATAGGCGCGGAAGACTTCCTCCGCGTACGCCTTCGTCTGGAGCAAGCCCGGGACCAGTAGCGTCGCGTACTGCCTGATGGTGGTCGCGATCGCCTCCGCCTCCGCTGCTTCGGCGAAGTGATCCGGGTATTTCGACTTGGCGATCGCCGCACAGTTACGGGCGAAGAAGCCATCCGTACCCAGGATCTCGTCTATCTGGGCGGCGTATTCGAGGTGCATCCTCCGCGTCCCCGATTCGAGCTGGCCGATGAACGAGCCGCTCACGAAGAGCGGGGTGCCCAGCTCCTCCTGGCTCAGGCCAGCCTTCTCGCGGGCGTGGCGCAGCTCCGCGCCCAGTAAGGCGCGGGGTGACGATGACGGGTCGAGGTCTTTGGGTCCTGGCATGGCAACTCCCGGTTGAACACGAGGGGTTGTTGAGGCGCCGTCGCTTCTCAGGCTAGCGCCGCGCGACCACGCTGGGTGAGGAAACGGAAACACTCGGTGTAAGGGGTGCTGGTCATGGTGGTGCGGAACGCCGAGCGGCTACGGGCCGTGGAGGACGTGGTGGCGCAACTGCGCGGTGAACTGGACGCGCTGGGCGTTGCGCTGCCCTCGCTGCGGGTCGACCCCGTGTCGGCGGCGGGGGGCAGTGCCGCGTACCCGCTCGTCGACCTCGGGTGCTGCAACCTGGACACGGCGATGCGGCTGGTCGCGGTGCTGGGGCAGTCGCGATGAACGACGACCCGAGTGTGCCGGAGGCGGGGACGTACGCCGTCGACTTCAGGGACGGGAGTGTGGGGCGGGTCATGGGG
>NZ_SRIC01000559.1 GCF_004684775.1 Streptomyces sp. MZ04 | reverse complement strand
CCCACCCCCAGCGAGGAGGGCTCCCCATGACCAGCGGCCATCTGCCACCCGCACCCACCGACCAGTACGTCCCCCTGCCCGACGCCCGCCTGGTGAGCACCCGAGCTCTGCTCACCGCCCGGGAGAACCTCACCGACACCATCGAGGCTCGGGCCATGATGTGCGTTCACGGCGGCGCCGGCTTCGGCAAGACCATAGCCGTCACCAGCTGCCTGCGCGCACTCGAACCGGCCGAGGACATCCGCCGCATCACCTTCCACGCCCGCGCCACCACCCGCGCGGTGCGCCACGAACTGCACACCGCCCTCGAGCTGCCGGGCCCACCCCCGCGCTACGCCAGCGAGTTCGACCACCTACTCAAAAGCGCGCTCGCCACCCACCCGCGCACGCTCGTCCTGGACGAAGCCCAGTGGCTCCAAAGCGACCAGCTGGAATACGTCCGATACCTCTGGGACGACCCCTACACCCAGCTCGCCGTAATCTTCGTCGGCGGCGAAGGCTGCCATCACACACTGACCAAAGAACCGATGCTCTCCTCCCGGATCTTCATCTGGCAGCACTTCACCCGCCTCACCCCCGACGAAGTCCTGGACGCCATTCCGCTCTACCATCCCATTTGGGCCGACGCCGACCTCGACGACGTCGCCTTCGCTGACCAGCACGCCGCGCACGGCAACTTCCGCAACTGGGCCCGTCTGACCGCCCACACCCTCACCGCTCTTGAGCGCACCGGCCGTACCCGTGTCGACCAGGAGGTGCTGCGCTGGGCCTTCAGCCGACTTGGTGCGGGCAGCTGAGATCCTCCTCGCCGTGGGGGAGGATCGCGGGGCCGGTTCCAGCGCGATGTCTACGCGGTTGCTGTGATCACTTGAGTGCGAGTCCGTGTGGAGGCGCCAGCGATCCTGCGGGCAGTTCGAGCGCACCAAGCACCGCGTCCACGGCTTTTCTCTGGCGGAAAACAGAGTTCCTTGGCTGCCCTGTGTGGATCTGTCCTCCCTGCGGTCCGGGCCCCATCCTGACCGAGTCGCCGCATCCGGCCGGACGCAGGGGAGCGTGATCCAAAATGGGTCATCACACTCGTATTGGTTCCGCCATCTAAATCCAGAGTCTATCTGCTCATCAAAATGAAGCACTCCTTAGAGGGCCCTGCCAGGCCTGATTCGCACGGTCGCCTTATCGGCAGCCCACAAGGCAGCTTGACGGACAGTCACGCTTCCAGTGAATCCGGTTCCGGCCCAGGCTAGTTGGGCTATGCCAGTCCCCGATTCCCTGTCACCCCCAGCCTCCGCCCTTCCTGCTGCCGGACCGTCAGGCCCGTGGGTGGGCCGCGCGGAGCGTGGCACGCCTGTTGGGCGCGGAGCGTCATCGTGGCTGGAGCGCAGCGGAGGCCACGGGTCGGCCGGAGGCCGGCCCCGGTCCGCAACGCGGGCCGGATTCCCTGCAGTTGGTGGTGCGCGCGCAGCGCGTGCCACCTGGCGGGGAGCGAAGCGAGCCGCATCCGCTCACGCGGAGCGGGAGCGGCCGGGGCGCGCAGCGCCGCGGTTCGCTTCTTCGGGCGAAGCCCGAAGGGACCCGC
>NZ_SRIC01000055.1 GCF_004684775.1 Streptomyces sp. MZ04 | reverse complement strand
GTCCCGCCCCGTTGGCGTACACGGCAGGCGTCCACCCGTCAGGCGTCCGCCGCGTACCGCCAGAAGTCCCGCATCAGCTCGGGGAAGCTGGGCCCGCCCATCTGCAGCTGGCTGAGCATGATGGTGACCGTTCCCGTCGCCGGGATGATGTGCGCGGTCGTGCCGGTGCCGCCGACCCAGCCGTAGCGCCCCGGCACGCTCCAGGGTTCGGCCCGCTCCACGTCGACCGCGCCGCCGAAGCCCCAGCCCATGCCTTCGAGGAACAAGCCGCCCGCTTCCCGCTCGGGCACGGTCAGGTGATTGGTCGTCATCTGCCGCACCGACGCGGGGGAGAGCAACTGACGGCCGCCCGCCGCTCCTTGGGACAGCAGCATCCGGCCGAAGGCCAGCCAGTCGTCGGCGGTGGAGACCAACCCGCCGGCGCCGGAGGGGAACGCGGGCGGTCGGCTCCACTGTCCGTCGGCGGCGTCGAGGAGTTCGAGGCCCCCCTTGGGATGAGCCCCGTAATACGCGGTGAACCGGTCGAGCTTGGCGGGCGGTACGGTGAAGGCGGTGTCGGTCATCCCGAGCGGTTCGAAGATCCGCTCCGCGAGGAAGTCGGGCAGCGGCTTGCCCGTGACCCGGGAGATCAGCACGCCCTGCAGCTCGGAGCTGAGGTTGTACAGCCAGCCGTCGCCCGGCTGGTGCAGCAGCGGAATGCGCGCCAGGGCGGCCATCCAGTCGTTGGGCGCCGGCACGGCCTGCGGCTCGGGAGGGCCCTGCTTCAGCGCGGTGACCAACGCCGCGACCGCGGGCAGCGAGAAGTCGGACGCGAAGCCGTATCCGGTACGGGAACTGAGCAGATGGAAGACGGTGATGGGCCGCACCGCGGGGACCACGTCGTCCAACTGTGAGGCCGGCGTGCGGACGACGCTCGGTGCCGCCAGCTCCGGCAGCCACCGGGAGACCGGGTCGTCCAGGGCGATCCGCCCGTCCTCGACCAGCATCATGACGGCCGCGGCGACGACGGGTTTGGTGATCGAGGCGATACGGAAGATCGAGTCCCTGCGCATCGGGGCGCTGCCCTCGACGTCGACGGACCCGACGGCCGCGACCTCGATGTGGTCGCCACGGGCCACCAGACCCACGGCTCCGGGCACGGAGCCCTTGTCGACGTGTGCTTCCAGCGTCTCGCGCAGATCGGCCATGCGTCCACCTTCTCAGCCGGTACGGGCATGTGGTCGAAGGATGGACTCCCGCCGCGCCTCGGAGTCATCGAAGTCATCGGTGCCGGTCGCCGCGCGCCGGCCCGGCAGACCGCGCGGGATGGTGTGGGGGATCCACCCCGCGCGGATTGGCCACTTCAGCCCGTGATGTTCACATCGATGCAGGCGTAGAAGGCGTTGGAGGTGTCGGCGATGTTCCACACCGCGAGCACCTTCTGCTTGCCGCTGAGCCCGCCGAAGTCGACGGTGTGCGTGACGGTGTCGCCCGGCTTGGCGCCGCCGTCGTCGACTTCGGCGATCTTGTTGCCGCCGACGAAGTACTGCCAGGTGCTGGTGGAGTGAGCCGCCGTCAGTTTCCAGCTGAACTCCTGGGACGAGCCGACGTCGGTGGTCTGCCAGCCCTTGCCGTCGTCGTCCAGCTCGGCGAACCGTTCGTTGCCGCCGCTGCAGGTCGTCTGCCCCTTGGGGCCTTCGACGCTCTGCGGCTCGTGGGTGATCTCGCCGCAGCTCACCGTGCCGGCCGCGCACTGGGCCTGACGGCTCGGGGGCGCGTTGACATATCCGTGTGCGCTGGCCGGGGTGACGGAGGTCAGCACCAGGACGGGTGCGAAGGCCGCACCCAGGGCGGCCGCCAGCTTCTGCTTCTTGTTCATCTCTGCTCCCTCGGAGGTGGGGGGATGAGGGGGACGGAGACAACCGGGCGCCTCGGTCGGCTCATTGGCCTAGACCATACTGATTGTCAGGCCCCCGTCAACCCCGGCGGAGCGAAGAGGTCACGTACCAATTGGAAGGACCGGACGCGGTCGGCGAGGTCGTAGACCGGCGTCACCATCATCAGCTCGTCGGCCCCGGTGGCATCCGCGAGGCGCGCAAGCCGGTCCTGGACCAACTCCGGTGTCCCATGGGCCTGGTGGGCGGCGAACGCGGCCAGCGCCGCCTCCTCCCGGGGGTCGAACCGATGCGCGGCCGCTGCCGCCGGACTGGGGAAGGGCACATCGCTGTGCCCCTGGAGCAGGCCCGCCTTCACCACGGCCATGGGCCGCGTCAGCTCCTCGGCCCGCTCCTGGGTCTCCGCGCACACCACCTCGACGCACACCAGGACGCGCGGCTTCTCGCACCAGGCGGAGGGCCGGAACGCCTCGCGGTAGTGCGTGAGCGCCTCGACGGTGTTATCGGGACGGATGTGGTGGGCGAGCGCGATCGGCAGACCCAGCTCGGCGGCGAGTGCCGCCCCCGCGCGGCTCGACGCGAGGAGCCAGGGCTCGGGCAGTTCGCCCAGGCCGACCTCGGTGAGGAAGTCCAGCGTGGCGGTCACATCACGCCCGTACTCCTCGTCCGTGGCGGGATCCGCCCCGCGGCGCAGCGCACGCGCCGTCCCCTCGTCGAAGGTGCCGGGGCCGCGCCCGATCCCGAGGTCGATCCGGTCGGGATGCAGCGCGGCCAGCGTCGCGAACTGCTCGGCCACGGTGAAGGGCGCGTGATTGGGCGCGAGTACGCCGCCCGAGCCGACCCGCAGGCGCGAGGTCGTGGCGGCGACGCGCGCCGTCATGATCGGCGGCGGGAAGGCGCCGATGGCGGGGGAGCGGTGATGCTCGGCGAACCACAGCCGGTGGTAGCCGAGACGGTCAAGTTCCTGGGCCGCACCGTCGCAGTTGCGCAGCGCGTCGGCGGCCGACGTACCGGCCTCGACCATGGCAACTTCCAGTGCGGACAATGGCAGTTCGATCATTCGGCCAGCATAGAACCGGCCTCATGGAACGCGTACGGCCGGTCAGGGAGTGGGGATGCCGCCGGGGCGGGCCGGACGCCCGAAACGCACCGGAACCCCCGGCGAATACAGCACGCTCACCGGGTCGCCCACCGGCCGGGGCAGCCCCGCGGCCACGACCAGATCCTCGTCGCACGCCAGCAGCTCGGCCCGGTGCAGCGGCCAGCGCGGGTGCACGTTCGGCAGGAACATCTGCCGCCCGAAGAAGGTGTTGTGCATGCCCCACCGCGCCGTCAGGAAATGCTCGAATTCGGTGGGCTCCGCCACCCGCTCGCCCACCCGCACCGCGATCCGGCTGTGCGCGCCGCGCGGTCCGGGCCAGCGCCTGCTGCTCGTGTACGTGACGATGTCGTCGCCGCCGCGCCGGATGCTCATCCGGGACCACTGATAGGGCAGCCGGAAGGCGCCGCGCGCGACCGCCACCGGTATCAGCCGCGAGGCATCGAGGGAACGGAAGACGACGCCGCGGCGGCCGTGGGCGTCCACCGAGTAGAGGCGGACATTGGTCTCGGGGAAGGTGCCCAGATACGGAATGCCGGGGAGGCGGAACCACCCGACCCGGTGCATCCGAAACGCGACGAGACCCACATAGGTGGCCCCCTCGTGGACGTCGGGCACGGTGCCGGCCGGCAGCAGCGGCGCCACGTCGGCCGGATCCACGGCCCAGTGCAGAAACGCCAGGTCCAGCCACGACTGCGTCAGCAGAGGGTTAACGGTGGGGGAGGGCGGATCGGCGGTGATGGGTTCCGGCGCGGACGAGGTGAGGGCCACGGCGCCAGCATCGCAGGGGGCTCGGGCGGTCGGATCGGCGGGGCGGCGAAGCCGACAACGAACGGTGGCCGCCGAGGGGGTCGGGTGGCTAGGGTTCCCTCTAAGCGAACGCTTAGAGAGAGGCAGGCAGCCCGTGCCGGTCATCGACGCGTGGATGCAGCACCCCACGCTCCGCCACTCCAACCACGAGATGTTCGAGTCGTTGCGCCGGTGGACGGGGCAGGGGCTGCTGGAGGAACCACTGCCGGTCGAGTCCACGGTCGCCGCGCTGGCCGCGGCCGATGTCGAGATCGGGCTCGCGGCGGCCTGGTACGGGCCTCAGGGGCCGCTGATCAGCAACGATGAGGTGGCCGATTTCGTCGCCCGGTCGAATGGGCGGTTGTGCGGGGTGGCCGGCGCCGACCTCGCCCGCCCCGTCGAGGCCGTGCGCGAACTGCGCCGCGCGGTGCGGGAGCTCGGCTTCGTGGCCCTGCGGATCGTGCCCTGGCTGTGGCAGCTCCCGCCCACCGACCGGCTCTACTACCCCCTGTACGCGGCCTGCGTCGACCTCGGCATCCCCTTCTGCACCCAGGTCGGGCACACCGGCCCGCTGCGCCCGTCCGAGACCGGCCGCCCCATCCCGTACATCGACCAGGTCGCCCTCGACTTCCCCGAGCTGACCATCGTGTGCGGACACATCGGCTACCCGTGGACCACAGAGATGATCGCCGTTGCCGACAAGCACGCCAACGTCTATGTCGACACCAGCGCCTACACCGCCCGGCGCTACCCGCGTGAACTCGTCGACTACGTACGTGGTCGGGGCCGGAGGAAGGTGCTCTTCGGCTCGAACTACCCCATGATCACGCCTCGTCAGGCCCTTGAGCACCTGGCTGAGCTGGGCCTGGACGAGGAGGCCACCGAACTGTTCCTGTCCGGCAACGCCCGGCGGGTCTTCAGCCTCTGACCTCACCGGGCGCACGTGAAGGCGTCAGGAACGCGGGCCGCGGGGCTGGTCGGCCCGCTGCGCGTCCTTCTCCTTCTGCTTCTCCTTGATCCGCACCGTTTCCTTGCGGACCTCGGCCTGCGTGGCGCGCTCCTTCTGCAGCCACTCAGGGTTGTCCGTCTTCAGCGCTTCGATCTGCTCCGTGGTGAGCGCCTCGGTGACCCCGCCGCGCGCGAGACCGGCGATGGAGACGCCCAGCTTCGACGCGACCACCGGCCGGGGGTGCGGGCCGTTGGCGCGCAGCTCCTGCAGCCACGCGGGCGGATCGGTCTGCAGGGAGTTCAGCTCGGTGCGCGAGACGACACCCTCCTGGAACTCGGCGGGGGTGGCCTCGAGGTACACACCCAGCTTCTTCGCCGCTGTCGCGGGCTTCATGGTCTGGGCGGTCTGGTGCGACGTCATGGTGTCAAGGGTATCGAGCGTGTGAGCTACCGCTGACCACGCCGGGTAATCTGGCGGAGTGACAGACTCGCAGGTAGCCCCTTCCTTCAGGCTCGCTTACGTCCCGGGGGTGACGCCCACCAAGTGGGTGCGGATCTGGAACGAGCGGCTCCCCGACATCCCGCTCACCCTCGTCGCGGTGCCCGCCGCCGAAGCGTTCGACGTGCTGCGCGGCCCCGATGCCGACGCCGGTTTCGTACGTCTGCCCGTCGACGGCACGGACCTCAGCGCGATCCCCCTCTACACCGAGACCACCGTGGTCGTGATCCCCAAGGACCACGTCGTGGCGGCCGTCGAGGAGGCGTCCTGCGAGGACCTCGCCGACGAGATCGTGCTGCACCCCCTGGACGACACCCTGGAGTGGGAGCAGCTGCCGGGACGGCCCGCCCATGAGCGCCCGGCCACCACCGCCGACGCCATCGAACTGGTCGCGGCCGGCGTGGGCGTCCTGGCCGTCCCGCAGTCCCTGGCCCGCCTGCACCACCGCAAGGACCTCACCTACCGGCCGCTCACCGGCGCCCCGGAGTCACGTATCGCGCTGTCCTGGCCGGAGGAGGAGACCACCGAGCTGGTGGAGGACTTCATCGGCATCGTGCGCGGCCGGACGGTCAACAGCTCGCGCGGCCGCACCCAGCCGGCCCCCGCCAAGCAGACCAAGAGCAAGCGCCCCGACACCGGCGGCGCCCGCCGCAAGCCCGCGGCGGACAAGTCGGCGGGCAAGTCGGCGGGCAAGCCGGCCGGCAAGGGATCCCGCGGCGGCTCCGGAGCCGCCAAGGGCGGCAAGCGCGGGAAGCCGCGCCGCAAGTAGCGCCCCGGCGCCGTCACAGGCGCGGGCCCCCGGAGTCCGCCCCGTTCAGCGCCAGGACCCCGGACCGCGCGCCGCCCCCGCCGAACCGGTCGACGGCGTACGACACCCAGGTCGCCGACCCGGTGACGTACAGATTCGGGATCAGGACGGTCACCGCCCCGCCCACCCGCGAGCCCGGAATCCGCAGCTGCGACTCCCAGCGGTGGCTCCACGTCACCCAGTGAACGGTGACGACATCGTTGGCGGCCATGCCGGGATACGCGCCGACGCGGACGGTGGCGGGGCCCACGAAGTCCATGTCCAGATATCCGTCGACCGCCTCGTCGACGGTCGGCGGGGCCGGCAGCACGCGTCAGCCGGCGTCGTCGAAGCCGAGGTGCGTGATGCTGGCGGCTATGCCCGCCACCTTCACATCGACCACCACCTCGCCCCTCGTCCATTTCGTCGTCGAGCCGTCGGGGGCGCCCATCGTCGTCAGGACGGCCACCGGCAGCCGCTCCCGGTCCTCCGCCTCGGGGTAGAAGACCACCAGATACAGCCGGCCGCGCTCGTTGAAGCCGTACTGCGTGTTCATCACGACATCGCAGAACGTCTCAGGGCCGCGGCCCGTGACCCACCACTCGCCGTTCTCCTGCGTGGCGGCGGAGAACCGCGCCCGGAAATCGTCGACCGTCGCACCCCACGGCAGACCGTTCCAGCCCCACTCGACGGAGCCGGGCTCGGTGACGGTCGGCGAGTCCGGGGCAGTCGTGTCGCGGCGGGTCGTGCCGTCACGGCCGGCGGCTCCATCTTCATCGTCGACCTCGACCTCGACCTCGACGTCGACCTCGACGTCGGCGATCAAGGTGGTGACGCGCTGCGGCAGCCAGTCGTCGCTCGCGTCGGCGCCTGCGAACGCGCGCAGTATCTCGGCCATCTCCGGCCGGGCGGCCGGATCCTTGGCCAGGCAGGCGGCCACCAGACCGCGCAACTCGTTGTCGACCAGCGACAGATCGGGCTCCTCCTGGACGATCCGGTAGAGCACGGCGGCCGGATGCCCGACGCCGAAGGGGGAGGCGCCTGTCGAGGCGAAGGTCAGCACGGAGCCGAGCGAGAAGACGTCGCTGGCGGGGGTGATGTCGGTGTCGCCGCGGGCCTGTTCCGGCGACATGTAGGCGGGCGTGCCGGAGATGACGCCGGTCGCCGTGTGCGTGGTGGCTTCCAGGGCGCGGGCGATCCCGAAGTCGATGACGCGGGGCCCGTCGGCGGCCAGGATGACGTTGCCCGGCTTCAGGTCGCGGTGCACCAGAGCGCAGTTGTGTACGGCGCCGAGCCCCTCGGCAAGTCCCGCCGCCAGTACGCGCAGTGTCTTGGCCGGCAGCGTGCCGTGCTCGGCGACCGCCGTCTGCAGCGAAGGCCCCGGTACGTAGGCGCTGACGAGCCAGGGGCGCTCCGCGTGCGGATCGGCGTCGATGACCTGGGCGGTGTAGAAGCCGCCCACCCGCCGGGCCGCCTCCACCTCACGGGCGAAGCTGCGGCGGAACCCCGCATCGGTCCCGTACTCCGGCCGGACCAGCTTCACGGCCACCGGGCGGCCGCCCGCGGAACGGCCGAGAAAGACCTGCCCCATGCCACCGGAGCCCAACCGCCCCACCAGCCGGTAGCCGCCCACCCGATCCGGGTCACCTGCCTGCAGAGCTTCCATCGTCACTCCCCGTCGCCGGCCAACTTCCCCTGGAAACAGATCTTTTCAGAGGCGGGCGCGTGGCGTGGGCGATCAGGACCGGTCCTCGGGATCCTCGCTCCCGGGATCCTCGCTGAGGAACTCCGCCACCAGTTCTGGTGGGTTGGCGGCGCGGGTGAGGGCGAACATCTCCTCAGGGTCGAACATGTCATAGAGGATCACCGGCAGCGGCCGCCCCAGAGCGCGGACGAGGTGGCCCTCCGCGTGGAGCTCCCGCGCCACGTCGACGCAGAGCTGGTGGAACTCCTCCGCGAGCCGCTCGTCCCGCTCCTCACGCTCATGCTCCCGCTCCTGCTCGCGGGGCCCGTCCTCCTCGGCGTCGTCGTCCTCGTACCAAAGGCCTTGTGTCACCGCTTCATGCCGGTGCAACTCGGCGCCGACCGGGTCGTGTTGGGGATCGTGACCGGTGATGCGTACGCCTTCGAGGCCCGAGGGCGGGAAGTAGGCGTAGTTCCAGCGGGCGTCCCACGCCTCAGGGGGACGTGGCTCGGAGAGCTGGCGGGCCACCTCGGTCTCGGTGTTGTAGCCGATCGCCAGATACGGGAAGCGAGGATCCTGGTCGACGCTGTCGATCCGGAAGGTGACGGCATAGATGTCGGGGGCCACCTCTTCGGGGATCTCGGCCAGCGTGCGCGCGGCAACCTGCCCCAGGTGCAGGCGGAATGTCATCGGCAGCTCTCACACTTCCTCGGTGGCATCGCGGCGATCACTGGGGCGGATTCTAGGCGTGGACGGCGCGGCCGCATGCGTCAGGCCGCCGTCATCCACGGCCGGAGCTTTTCGGGGTTCCGCACCGCCCAGATGTGCTTGATCCGGTCGCCTGAGACGCCGAAGGCGATCACCCCTGTGGTGACGCCGTCTTCCTGGACCAGCAGACCGTGCTGGCCGTTGACCGTGCGCACCAGGAGAGCCCGGTCGGATGCCGTGCCGGAGAAGGCGATCAGGTAGCGGGCGATCCGCTCGCCGCCCTGGACGGGCTCGAGCGCGGCCTTGACCAGGCCGCCGCCGTCGGTGTGTGCCGTGGCGTCGGGGTCGAGGAGGCCGACGAGGGTGGCCATATCTCTGGCTTCCCAGGCCTGTTTGAAGTCTTTGACGATGGCGGTCCGCTGGGATGCGGAAGTCGAGGGTGCCTCGTAGGCCCGGATGCGGCGACGGGCGGAGGTGGCCAGTTGGCGGCATGCGGCGGGGGACCGGCCGACGATCTCGGCGACGTCGGCGAAGGGGTACTGGAAGACGTCGTGGAGGATGAACGCGACGCGCTCGGCGGGGGTCATGGATTCGAGCACGACGAGGAAGGCCATGGTGATCGACTCGGCCAGGGTGACGCGGTCGGCGGGGTCGGCGGTCGTGCTGCCCGGCCGCCCGTTGACCCAGTCCGTGTGGTGGGGCAGGGGCTCGGGGATCCATTGCCCCACATAGCGTTCGCGGCGGGCGCGTGCCGAGCCGAGCAGGTCGAGGCAGATGCGGCCGGCGACCTTGGTCAGCCAGGCGCCGGGGGATGCGATGGCCGCGCGCTGCTGAGGGGACATCGCGTACCAGCGGGTGTAGGCCTCTTGGGCGACGTCCTCGGCGTCGGCCAGCGAGCCCAGGAGCCGGTAGGCGAGGCCGGTCAGCTGACGCCGCTCGCTCATGATCGCGCTCAGAGTCGGATCGAACCGGGCGTCTCCCGGCACGGAGGGGGTCCTCATCGCGTCGCCGCTCCCTTGGCTGTGCCTGCGGTCAATTTGCTGTTGCTTGTGGTCACTTTGCTGTTGCTTGTGGTCACAAATACGACGAGACAGCCCCGCGGGTTGTGACGTCGTACGCGTCGCATCACAATCCGCGGTGCCGCCTCGTCGTAGTGATGTGGGGCGAACACGATCCCGCGGACAACTGGTCCGTCCATGTGGTGGAACGGCCGGGCACGAAAGGGAGATCACCATGAAGACACGACTCGACTTCCTCACCAACCCGGTGGCGGCCAAGGCCGTGAAGGGCATCCTCTTGGCGAGCAAGGCGGCCGCCGAGTCGACGTTGCCGGCCGCGACGGGGGAGCTGGTGATGCTGCGCGCAAGCCAGATCAACGGCTGCGGATTCTGCGTCGACATGCATACCAAGGACGCCGCGGCTGCCGGTGAGACCTCGGTGCGGCTCAACCTGGTCGCCGCCTGGCGGGATGCCAAGGTGTTCACCGATGCCGAGCGTGCGGCCCTGGAGATGGCGGAGGAGGGCACCCGCCTCGCCGACGCGGCCGGCGGTGTGTCCTACGAGGTATGGGCGAACGCCGCCAAGTACTACGACGAGGAGCAGCTCGGAGCCTTGGTGTCGATCATCGCCATCATCAACGCCTTCAACCGCCTGAACGTCATCACCGAGCAGCCCGGGGGCGACTACCAGCCCGCCCAGTTCGGCTGATACCGGCAACCTCGATCCCCCCTGAAGGCCGGGCCGGGCCGTCTTCGGCCCGGCCCTTCAGAGGCGCGAAGCGGTGGCGTACCCAGAGTTCACTTGGTTCCCAGAGTTCACTTCGTGCGCCCGCTCAACGGCACCCGCCGTGCGACGACCTTGCGGTGGCTGATGCGCCAGCCCTGATCGGTGGGCACCAGGGTGTCCTCGTAGGTGACGCTGCCGCTCGTGCCGTCGGCGTTGACGCCGATGCCCTTGGAGCGGGCGAGCACATGGCCGCCCTCTCCCTCTCTGAGCACGATGTTCGTGACGTGATGACCCACGGGATTCGCCTCGCCCAACGCGAATGCCGCCGCGCGGATGGCCTCCACTCCCGCCAGCGGGTCCATCCCGAAGTCCGAGACGTCATAGACGACATCGTCGGTGAACAACTCGCCGAGCCGGTCAAGCTCTCCGTCGTCGCACAGATGGCCGTGCATCGAGATCAACTCGGAGATGGCGATGCGGTCCTCGATGTTCAGTGCCATGGAAGTCCTTCCGCGATGCGGTCTTGTCGCCTCATGCGTACCAGCCCCCATCACGCGTACAGCCTCACATGACGAGGCGATGCCTCCCCGCGTTGGTTTGCCTGCCATGTGGCAGAGGTGCGGCGGTGCGAATCTGTCGGCGCCGGCAGGGCCGATGCCAGAGCCTGTGTCTGAACTCCAGTCGGGTGCAAGTTGTCTGAGGGGGGATCAGAAACGGGTATGAGCAATGTGGCGTGCGCGCCCGAGCCGGCGCACGTACGTACCAGTCCGAGTCTCGTACCCCACTGGAGGAATCCGTGCGCCGCAAGCTTCTCGCCACATCCCTGACCGCCGCCGCCTTCGCGCTGAGCATGGCCGTCGCCACGCCTGCGGGGGCCGTCCCCGCGGACAAGGGCCAGATCCTCAGCAGCTGGACCCAGACCAGCGCCAGCAGCTACAACGGCTGGGCCGCGGCCCGGGCGAACCAGGGCGCCTGGAGCGCCTACGCCTTCAACTGGTCCACCGACTACTGCTCGTCGTCCCCCGACAACCCCTTCGGCTTCCCCTTCCAGATGTCATGCGCACGGCATGACTTCGGCTACCGCAACTACAAGGAGGCGGGCACCTTCGACGCCAACAAGGCGCGCGTGGACAGCGCCTTCTACGCCGACCTCAAGAGAGTCTGCTCCGCCTACAGCGGAGCCACGCTGACCGCCTGCAATGCGACGGCCTGGACCTACTACCAGGCCGTCGACAAACTCGGCTTCGCCCCAGCGGCCTGACCCAGCGGCCTGACCCCTCTCCGGGGCCCCGGTCGCCGCGGACTCGGCGACCGGGGCTCGCTGTCCGCCCCGATACGTCGGTTCCCGACGCCCCGCATCAGCTCGTGTGGAGCCCTGCTCGGTCTCAGTCGATGACCGCGGTGGCCTCCACCTCGACCAGATGGTCGGGTACGTCCAGTGCCGCAACGCCGATGAGTGTGCCCGGCGGGACCGGGGTGCTCCCCAGTTTCGCGGCTGCCCGGGTCACTCCCTCCAGGAGCAGCGGCATCTTGTCGGGGGTCCAGTCGACGACGTACACGGTCAGTTTCGCCAGGTCGTCGAAGGTCCCGCCGACCTCTGCCAGGGCGGTGCCGACATTGAGGTAGCACTGCTCCACCTGAGCGGCGAGGTCGCCCTCGCCGACCGTGACCCCGTCGGCATCCCAGGCGACCTGCCCGGCGATGAAGACCAGCCTTGTGCCGGTCGCGATCGACACCTGCCGGTAGGCGTCGATCTCCGGCAGTCCGGCGGGGTTCACCAGGGTGATGGCCATACGCGTGCCTCCTTGGTACGTGCTTGTACGTGCTTGTTCGTGCTTGTTCGTGCCTGTACGTGCTCTCTTGTGGTTACTCGGGAACTGTAGGAGAGTGTCGGCTGACCTGGAAGAACGCACTTTTCGGTGACTGAGGAACCTCATGGTGACCAAGCAGTTCAGCGGCTCGCCCGAGGACGCGGACCTGACGCGCGCGGACTCGTTGGCGCGGGAGATCTTCTCGGACGTGGCCAACAAGTGGGCGCTCCTGATCATCGATGCGCTGGGTGAGGACACCCTGCGCTTCGGCGAGGTGCGCCAAGGCGTCGAGGGCATCAGCCACAAGATGCTCACCCAGAACCTGCGCATGATGGAACGCAACGGCCTGGTCGAGCGGACCGTGTACTCCACCGTGCCGCCGCGGGTCGAGTACAACCTCACCGAGCCGGGCCGCGCCCTGCGCGAGATGGTCCACCGGATGTGCGACTGGACCCACGAGTACATCGGCCACATCGAAGCCTCCCGCCACAACTTCGACGCCTGACGACGTGATCGGAACGTCCTGAGTTCTTGAACTTCTTGAACTCCTTGCCCGGAAGATCCTTTCGGTGGAGGCTGCGGGCGCCGCCAACGCCCGGCCCGAGCTGATCGACCGGATCGTGTACGTCTCGGTCTGATCCGCACCAACTTCCGCATCGCCGACCCGGCAGTGCTGGCCGCGATGCGGCACGCCTTCGCCGCCGACCTCACCGATGACGAGTTCCGGACGTTCCTGAACACCTTCCAGCCCGACGAGAAGCCCGCGGCCGAACTCCTCGCGAACCTCGCGGTGCACTGACGGCTTGTCATCTTGTCATCGCCGTACATGAAACGGTCCGGCGCGGGCGCCGCGCCGGACCGTCGCTGACCTCCCCGCCGGTCAGCTCATGCTCGTGGCGCCGTCCAGGGATTCACGGATGATGTCGGCGTGGCCGGAGTGCTGAGCGGTCTCGCTGATGATGTGGATCAGCACCTGACGGATCGACCACTGCGCACCGGGTTCCGTCCAAGGGGCCTTCGGCAGCGGCCACATGGCATCCAGATCGGGCAACGTGGCCACCAACTCGTCGGTGTCTCGGGCCGCTTCGGCATAGTCGGCCAGGACACCGGCCAACGTCTCGCCGGGCAGCATCCGGAAACTGTCGGCCCGACGGGCCCAGTCGGCCTCGGTCATGGCCGTGTAGTCCGGCAGAGTCGACGGGCCGCCGAGGATGAACTTCCCCCAGTTCCGCTCGACTTCGGCGACGTGCTTGATCAGACCGCCGAGGCACAGTTTGCTGTCGGTGGTCCGCAGCCCGGCCTGCTCGTCGGTGAGGTCACGGGTGGTGAAGCGCAGAAAATGCCGGTGCTTGGCCAGCGCCGCCAGCCATTCTGCGCGCTCACCGGTGACAGCGGGGTCATCGGCCAGGTCGCGGGTGGTCAGCTCGTCTGCAGTCATGATCTCAGCCTTCCGGTGTTCCTTGCTCCGTCGGTCAAGGAACACGCTAGGAGCCGTATAGGTCGGATCCTGGCCTATATGCGGGACGGTTCGGCCCGCGAGCCGGTGCCCGCATCACGGACTTGTCAGGATGACCAGTTGCTGGGTCGCCCGGGTCATCGCGACATAGCGGTCGACCGCTCCCTCGATCCCCTCTCCGAATGACTCCGGGTCGATGAGGACGACCAGGTCGAACTCCAGTCCCTTCGACAGTCCCGGCGTCAGCGAGCGGACGCGGGACGTTGCCTGGAACGTGGGATCGCCGATGACGCAGGCGATTCCTTCCGCGTTCGCGGCGAGCCAGGTGTCGAGGGTCGAGTGGAGCTCCGTAGCCGATCCGTGGACGACTGGGACTCCGCTGCTGCGGATGGACGTCGGGACATTGGCGTCCGGGAGCGCCGCCCGGATGACCGGCTCGGCCTGCGCCATGACTTCTTCCGGGGTCCGGTAGTTGATGCTCAGCGATGCCACGTCGATCCGGTCGAGGCCGATCCGCTCGAGCCGTTCCTGCCACGACTCCGTGAACCCGTGCCTGGCCTGGGCCCGGTCGCCGACCATCGTGAAGCTCCGGGACGGGCAGCGCAGCAGCAGCATCTGCCACTCCGCGTCGGTCAGCTCCTGGGCCTCGTCCACGACGATGTGCGCGAACGGTCCTGCGAGCAAGTCCGGGTCGGCGGTGGGCAGTTCGGACTCGTCGACCAGGCTGACCTGTGCGTCCTTGCCGCGCAACATCGTCACCAGGCCCTCGCCGTCGTCACCGTCCGCGCCGGAGTCGGCCGCGGCCACGATCAGGTTGTCCACGACCTGCGCCATGCTCTCGCGCTGCGCGGCGAGGATGGCCTCGTGCCGACGCCGCCTCCGTGCCGCCTCCGGGTCACCCAGCCGCTGCCGTGCCGCGTCCAGGAGCGGCAGGTCGGACACCGTCCAGGCCTCGTTCTCCGGGCGCCGCAGCTTCTTGACGTCGTCGGGACCGAGGTGGGGAGCGCACATCCGCAGATAGGCGGGTACCGACCACAAGTCCGAGACAAGGTCGGTCGCTTCTATCAGCGGCCACGCGCGGTTGAGGGTCGTGACCAGCTCCTCGTCGTGTCGCAGCGACTTCTGGAACAGTTCGCCCGGGACGTCGCCGTCGGCCTTGTCCAGCAGGATCGCGACCAGCTCCGCCCAGATCTCCTCGCGCGCTTCGTTGTGCGGAGTACCGGGTCCCGGTGTCGCGAAAGCCTCGGCCCAGTCGTCGGCGCTCAGCCAGATGTCGGCCCAGTCGGTCGAGACCGTCATCCCCTTGGTGGGCGGCTCCTCGTAGAACCTGACGGCCTTCTCGATCGCCTTCACCATGTCCGCGGACGACTTCAGGAGCGCCACGTCCGGATCGCTCTCGGGCCCCGCCTCTGCCCCCTCGGCGACGAGGTCCCGCACGGTGCAGGTCTGCACGCCCTCCTCTCCGAGGCTGGGGAGGACGTCCTCCACGTACCGGAGATAGGGCTGGTGCGGACCGACGAACAGCACTCCGCCCCGACGGTGACCGAGGCGAGGGTCGGAGTAGAGGAGGTGGGCGGTGCGGTGCAGCGCCACGACGGTCTTGCCCGTGCCCGGACCGCCGTCGACGACGAGCGCGCCGCGGGACCCCGCCCGGATGATGGCGTCCTGGTCGGCCTGGATGGTCGAGAGCACGTCCCGCATCCGGTCCGACCGGTTGCTGCCCAGGCTGGCGATGAAGGCGGACTGGTCGTCGAGCGCGGCGTGCCCGTCGAGCCCGTCGGCGGTGAACACCTCGTCCCAGTAGTCGCTGATCCGGCCGCGCGTCCAGCGGTACCGGCGGCGGCTCACCAGACCCATCGGGTTGGCGTGGGTCGCCGCGAAGAACGGCTCGGCCGCGGGGGAGCGCCAGTCGAGCAGCAGCCGACGCCCCTCGCTGTCGGTGAGGCCGAGCCGTCCGATGTACACGGGCTCGGGGTGGTCCGCGCTGACGACGCGTCCGAGGCACAGGTCAAGACCGAAGCGGCGCAGGGCGCGCAGGCGGCCGGTCAGCCGGTGGATCTCCAGGTCCCGGTCCATGGCCTCCCGGCCGATGCCGCCGGGCGCCCTGCGCTCGGCGTCGAGGCGGGCGGACACTTCGGCGATCGTCTGCTCGAGGCTCTCCGCGATGGCGGTGAAGTGCCGCTCGTCGCCATCGATCAGCGCCGGGTCGGCCTTGGGAGCGAGGGTGTCGGGAAGGTCAAACGGGCTGTCACCGCACGACTCGTCAACCGACAACAATGCACGCACTTCGTGAATCACCTATTTCCTCAGGTCCTGGGCTTAGGCGAGTGATTGTGCGGTACGACCAGGGCCTTGCCGCAAGCCCCCCAGTGCGCTATAAGTTAAGAGTGGCAAGGAGCGAGTTCTCTCCTTGCCTTTTTTCGTCCAGTGCAGACGGGCCTGTTGCGGGACTCCTCGCGAACACGGACTCCTCGCGGACACGGACCCATCGCGGACACTGAAACCATCGTGAAACCCCGCTGAATGCGCCCTGCCGCATCCTCTGCGGCATGACGACCACGACATCGCCCCCACTCGCCATCGCGGCCACGGGGCTGCGTAAGGCCTACGGGGACAAGACGGTCCTCGACGGCATCGACCTGGCCGTGCCGCAGGGCACGATCTTCTCCCTCCTGGGTCCCAACGGCGCCGGCAAGACCACCGCCGTCAAGATCCTCTCCACCCTCATCACCGCCGACGCCGGTGACCTGCGCGTCGGCGGTCATGACTTGGCCGCCGACCCGCAGGCCGTGCGTGCCGCGATCGGCGTCACCGGGCAGTTCTCCGCCGTCGACGGCCTGATCACCGGCGAGGAGAACATGCTCCTCATGGCGGACCTGCACCATCTCCCCAAGCCCGAGGGGCGGCGGATCGCCGCCGAACTGCTCCAGCGCTTCGACCTGGCGGAGGCCGCGACAAAGCCCGCCTCCACCTACTCCGGCGGCATGAGGCGCCGCCTCGACCTCGCCATGACGCTCGTAGGCAATCCGCGGATCATCTTTCTCGACGAGCCGACCACCGGTCTCGACCCGCGCAGTCGCCACAACATGTGGGGCATCATCCGCGAGTTGGTCTCCGGCGGTGTCACCGTCTTCCTCACCACCCAGTACCTGGAGGAGGCCGACGAACTCGCCGACCGCATCGCGGTGTTGAACGACGGGAAGATCGCCGCCGAGGGGAGTGCCGAGGAGCTGAAGCGGCTCATTCCCGGCGGTCATGTGCGGCTGCGGTTCTCCGACCCGGTCGCGTACGGGTCCGCCGCCGTCGCGCTGCGCGAGGTCACCACGGACGACGAGACGCTGTCGTTGCAGATTCCCAGCGACGGCAGTCAGCGCGAACTGCGGTCCATCCTCGACTGGTTGGAATCGGCCGGTATCGAGGCCGACGAACTGACCGTGCACACGCCCGACCTCGACGACGTGTTCTTCGCCCTGACCAGTGGCACCAGCCGACCCGACAAGGAAGGCGCGGCCGTCCGATGAGCTCCCTCTCCCTCGCCGTGCGCGACTCCTCCACGATGCTGCGGCGCAACCTCCTGCACGCGCGGCGCTACCCGTCCCTCACCCTCAACATCCTGCTGACGCCGATCGTCCTGCTGCTGCTCTTCGTCTACGTCTTCGGCGACGTGATGAGCGCGGGCATCGGCGGCGGCGCCGACCGCTCCGACTACATCGCCTATCTCGTCCCGGGCATCCTGCTGATGACCCTCGGCGCCACCCCGGCCGGGACCGCGATTTCCGTCTCCATGGACATGACCGAGGGCATCATCGCCCGCTTCCGTACGATGGCGATCCACCGCGGCTCGGTGCTCATCGGGCACGTCATCGGCAGCGTGCTGCGGGCGATCCTCAGCGTGGTCCTCGTCGGCGCCGTCGCCGTGGCCATCGGCTTCCGGTCCACCGACGCCACGGCCTTGGAGTGGCTGGCGGCGTTCGGGCTGCTCGCCCTGGTCGCCACGGCGTTCACCTGGATCGCGGTCGGGATGGGCATGGCAAGCCCGAACCCCGAGGCGGCCAGCAACAACGCGCTTCCGCTGATGATTCTCCCGCTCATCTCGAGCGCGTTCGTGCCGGTCGACGCGATGCCGGGCTGGTTCCGGCCGTTCGCCGAGTACCAGCCGTTCACCCCGGCCATCGAGACCCTGCGCGGCCTGCTGCTCGGCAGCCAGATCGGCAGCAACGGGTGGATCACCGTCGTCTGGTGCCTGGGTCTGGCCGCTCTCGGCTATCGCTGGTCGACGTCGCTGTTCAGCCGCGACCCGAAGTAGCTGTTCCGCCGCGACCCGAAGTAAGCGCGCGGGCCGCCTCCCACAACTCGTCCCGGCCCAGGGCGGCGTACTCCGACACGGCGTCGGCGTACGCCGCCCCGTCGGCGTCCTCGGCCGCCTGACGGGCGCGGGCCGCCGACATTGTCGGCTGGAACTCCCGCAGTACCCGCAGGCGTTCGGCCAGCGCGATCATCCGTACGGCATCGGCATCGGCATCGGCATCGGCATCAACATCGGCACCTGCACCTGCACCGGCGTCGCCGGACGCGAGTCCCGCCATGCCGAGGGCGTGCAACACCGTCCCGAACACAGGGAGCTCCATGGGCGAGCGAGGCGGGCCGCCGAGCAGCGTCCGGAGTCGCTGCCGCAACCGATCGACCGGCTCCGCGACGAGCTCGAGACGGCCGCCGTGCGCGTGCGCCGTCACCGCCGCCGACTGGATCTGAAGCGCCCACGGGTCGAGCCAGGGGTCGCCGGTGTGGATCGAGCCGGTCTCGGGCAGTCGCTCCACGGCGCTGCGCCACAGGCCGAGACCGGCCTCCGTGTGTCCGCGGGCGAGCGCGATCTCGGCGTGCCCGCCGAGGTCCGGGCTGTAAAAGGCGTCCTGCTGCGGGGTGTTGGCCCCCTCCGACTGCCGCAGCCAGTACTCCGCCTCGTCCGGGTCGCCGCGCTGCAGGCAGGCGAGGACGAGGGCCGAGCGGATGCCGATGTAGTCGTCCTCGCCGCCGAGCCGCGGCAGCACATCGAGCGCCGCCTTGAGATGTACGTAGGCGTCCTCGCCCTGTCCCGTCCGCAAGCACAGCTCGCTCAGCCGGGAGTGGCCCATGAGCTGCAGCAACGGATTGCCGACCGGGCCCAGCGCGGCGATCATCCGGCGGGCCGACGCCAGCGCGCGGTCCATGTCGTGCTCGGACTCCCAGACGAAGGAGGCCACGCACTCGGCGATGCCGGCCACCAACGGCTGCTCTCCGCCGCAGAGTTTGCGCAGCACCGCGTAATCGGGAGGCAGCATCTCCGGAACCGCGCTCAGCACTGCCGCGGTGGCGCGCAGCAGCGTGTCCGGCGGGGCCGGGGGCAACCGCCGGAGGATCACGAGGTGGCGTATGCCGTACGGGCCGTAGTTCATGAACTGGGCAGCCGCGCACAACACGGCGGCGGCGCGGGTGACTTCGACGTACGCGGGCCCGGGGCGGTAGTGCGACAGCGGCGGGCCGGTGTCGGCGGCGAGCGCGGCGAGGCGGGGGTAGTTGGAGTCGGTGGACCACAGCGCGGCCAGGACGGCGGTGACGGCGGCGGTGGTGGGGCCGTCAGCACGGGCCAGGGCGTGCCGCAGGGCCGGTACGAGGTTGTCCTGCTCGGTCCTGATCAACTCCCGGGCGGCAAGGGGGTGTTCCCTCGGGGAGGGGTCCGGGCCGATGAGCGCGTCGTGGTACGCGACCCCGAAGTCCCTTGCCCAGGTGAGGAATCGGCCGACGGCCTCGTCTTCCTCGCCCGCCTCCGCACGCCGGGCCGCGCTGAACTCCCGTACGGACTCCAGCATCCGGAACCGCACGCCGAACGGGGTGTCGGTGACGGTGAGCAGCGACTGATCGGCCAGCTGCTCAAGCAGCGGCAGCGCATCGTCGCCCAGGACCTGCTCCGCCGCCTCGCCCACGAAGCCGCCAGGGAAGGCGCACAGGGCGCGCAGCGCCGCCCTGGCGTCCTCCGTGAGCAGGTTCCAGCTCCACTCCACGACCGCGTGCAGCGTGCGGTGACGTTCCGGTACGTCCCGTGCCCCGCCGCGCAGCAGCGCGAACCGGTCGCCGAGGCGGCGGGCGATCTCCGGCACCGAAAGCACCCGCACCCGCGCCGCGGCCAACTCCACGGCGAGCGGCAGCCCGTCGAGGTGGCGGCACAGTTCCGCCACCGCGTCCAGCGGCAGTTCCACACCGGCCCTGGCGGCACGGGCCCGCTGCGTGAACAGCTCGACGGCGGTGTCGAGGCCGAGCTCGGGCAGCGCGTACACGGCCTCCGACGTGAGGCTCAGCGGGGACCGGCTGGTGGCGAGCACCCGCAGGTCCTTCGAGGACGAGACCAGGGCCCCTACGAGGTCGGCGGCGCCCCGGACGACCTGCTCGCAGTTGTCGAGGACCAGCAGCGCGGGCCCCGAGCCGAGCACGCCGAGGATGCCGGACACCGGGTCGGCCGCGGCATGGCCGCTCAGGGCACCGTGCCGCCCCTCGCCCGCGCCGAGCGCGGAGGCCACCTCCGTGGCCACGTCCTCGTCCGCGGTGACGCCGGCGAGCGGCACGCAGTGCACCACGCGCTGCTCCGCTCGGCGGCCGACGGCGTACGCGAGCCGGGTCTTGCCGAGGCCGCCGGGGCCGACGACGGTGACGGCGCGTGAGGCGCGCAGCAGGCGCCGCACCGCCGCGATGTCCTCGTCCCTGCCGAGGAGTTGGTTCGGCTCGTGCGGCACGCCATGTCTGACGAGGGGCGCCTCGCCGTGCAGCAGCTCCTGCTGCACGGCCCTGAGTCCGGCGCCCGGATCCGTGCCGAGCTCGTCGCGCAGCTGTCGGCGGTACGCCTCGTACCGTGTCAGCGCGGCGGACGGGCCCGCCGTCGCCGCCTCGCCGCGCAGCAGCTCGGCGAGCACCTCCTCGTCGCGCGGCTGCTCCGACGCGGCCACGGCCAGCGGCCCGGCCGCCTCCGCGTGCCGCCCGAGGCGGGCCAGGGCGAGCGCCTGCGCGCGGACGAGCGCACCGCGGGCGGGGGCGCGTTCGGCGCGCAGGGCGGCCACGGGGTCGTCGGCGTCGCCCACCCCGTCAGGGGCGCCTTCCCACAGCGTCAGCCCGGCCTCGGCCGCGGCCAGCGACCCCGCGTGGTCCCCGGCCCTGGCCCGCTCCGCGCTCGCGGCGGCGTACCGCAGCAGGGCGGAGCTGTCGACCTGATCCTCGGCGAGGGCGAGCCGGTACCCGGTCGGCGTCCCGGCGATGACATCGGCGCCCAGCTGCGCCCGCGCCCTGGACACGAGAACCTGCACCGCTTTGGCCGGCCTCTCCGGCAACGCGTCCGGCCACAGCCCCGCCACCAGGCGCTCGGTGCTGCAGCCCGCGCGCAACTCGCCCGCGAGCAGCGCGAGGAGGCCGCGGAGCCGGGGCGCGGTGACCTCCTGCCCTCGATAGGCGACACGCTCCAGGAGGGTCAGGTCGGTGGTCACCCGTGCAGATTAGCCAAGGCGCAGTCGGGCGGGCATGTGCGAGGGAGCACGGGTCCGCCCGTTCGGCTGGGTGTCAATGAGTGCCCATGAGTGCCAATGAGTGCCAATGAGTGCCAGAAAAGATTTCGTACGGCGATGTCGAGAACCGCCGACCGGCTCCGTCCCTGCTATGAACGCGACCACAATGGGTCGCATCAGCACCAAGGAGAACCGTCATGGCCAAGTACCTGCTGCTCAAGCACTACCGAGGCGCCCCGGCTGCCGTCAACGACGTGCCCATGGACCAGTGGACGCCGGAGGAGATCTCGGCCCACCTGCAGTACATGAACGACTTCGCGGCCCGGCTGGAGAAGACCGGCGAGTTCGTCGACAGCCAGGCGCTGGCCCCCGAGGGGACGTTCGTCCGGTACGACGGTGAGGGGCGCCCGCCGGTCACCGACGGGCCGTTCGCCGAGACCAAGGACGTCATCGCCGGCTGGATGGTGATCGACGTCGACAACTACGAGCGCGCCGTCGAGCTGGCCGGGGAACTGTCGGCCGCCCCTGGGGCTGGCGGCAAGCCGATCCACGAGTGGCTGGAGCTGCGCCCGTTCTACGGCGTGCAGCCCACCATCACGGAGTGACCTCTCAGGTGACTCAGATGAACGAGGCCCTGCTGAGGAGCCTCACGCCGAGCGTGCTCGCCGTCCTCGTCCGCCGCGGAGCCGACTTCGCGGCGGCCGAGGACGCCGTACAGGACGCACTCGTCGAGGCGGTCCGCGTCTGGCCGGCCGACCCTCCGCGCGATGCGAAGGGCTGGCTGGTCACCGCGGCCTGGCGCAAGTTCCTCGACGCGACCCGCGCGGACACCGCCCGCCGCCGACGCGAGGATCGCGTCGACGAGGAGCCGTCGCCCGGGCCCGCACCCGCGGCGGACGACACCCTCCAGCTCTACTTCCTGTGCGCCCACCCGTCGCTCACGCCGTCGTCCGCGGTCGCGCTCACACTGCGCGCCGTCGGCGGTCTCACCACCCGCCAGATCGCCCAGGCCTACCTGGTGCCCGAGGCGACCATGGCGCAGCGGATCAGCCGGGCCAAGCGCACCGTCTCCGGCGTGCGGTTCGACAAGCCCGGCGACGTCGCCACCGTGCTGCGCGTCCTCTACCTGGTCTTCAACGAGGGCTACTCCGGCGATGTCGACCTCGCCGCCGAGGCCATCCGGCTCACCCGGCAGCTCGCGGCCGCCGTCGACCACCCCGAGGCGTCGGGGCTGCTCGCTCTCATGCTGCTCCACCACGCCCGGCGTGCCGCCAGGACCGCGCCCGACGGCAGTCTGGTGCCGCTCGCCGAGCAGGACCGCGGCCGCTGGGACACCGAGTCGATCGCGGAGGGCGTGCAGATCCTGCAGGCGGCCCTCGCCCGCGACCGCCTGGGCGAGTTCCAGGCCCAGGCCGCCATCGCCGCCCTCCACGCCGACGCGCCCACCGCCGAGGAGACCGACTGGGTGCAGATCGTCGAGTGGTACGACGAGCTCGCGGGCCTGACCGACAGCCCGGTCGTCCTGCTCAACCGCGCGGTGGCCGTCGGCGAGGCCGATGGACCCCGCTCCGGCCTGGCGGCGCTCGCGAAGCTGGACGACTCGCTCCCTCGCCACACCGCGGTGGCGGCGTACCTCCACGAGCGCGACGGAGACCTGACGACGGCGGCACGGCTGTACGCCGAGGCGGCTCAGCAGGCCACCAACCTCGCCGAGCGCGACCACCTGACACGACAGGCCGCCCGTCTCAACGCCCGCCGGTGAAGCTGACGGGTCGCGCTCGGATTCTCATCACGGCATGCGGCTCACGGCTCACGGCTCACGGCATGCGGCTCACGCATGCGGCGGTCAGCGGGCGTTGGTGCGCGGCCCGGTGTAGGTCGCGTCGGTGACCTTCTCCAGCCAGACGGTCTCCGGTCGGTCGTCGCCCGTGCCCTCCCACAGGGCCAGGTGCTGCATGAAACGGTCTGGCGCCGCGCCGTGCCAGTGCTCCTCACCGGGCGGACAGGTGACCGTCTCGCCGGGGTGGGCCTCGATGACCGTTCCGTCGCGGGTGCCGATGAGGGCGACGCCTTCGACGACGTGCAGGGTCTGGCCGACGGCGTGGTGGTGCCAGTCGGTGCGGGCGCCGGGGGAGAAACGCACCCTGTTCATGCGCATGCGCGACGGCTCCTGTCCGGCGTGGATGACGTCGAACCAGACGTCGCCGGTGAACCAGTCCGCCGGAGCCTTCACGGTCGGCTGCTGCTTGAGAAGTTCCACGGGGTGTTCCTTCTGGTTGGGATGTCGGGGGGATCTTTTCTTGGGGGCGTGAGATCAGGTCGCGTCGGTGTGAGCGAGATCCGCACCCAGGGCGCGGGAGGCGCGCGCCTGCTCGATCAGCTCCTGGCCCTTGGCCTCGGCGGTGGGGATGGCGTCGGCACCGGCGACGAACCGCAGCGGAGGCTGCTCCAGGGCGGCGACCTTCAGCAGGGCGTCGGCGAGCTTGGCTGGGTCGCCGGCCTGCTGCCCGTTCATGGACTGCCAGGCGGCCTTCGTGGCGGCGGTGCGCTCGGCGTAGTCGTCGATGGACAGTTCCGCCCAGGTGGTGGAGGCATCCATGAGCAGCTCGGTGCGGAAGAAGCCCGGTTCCACGATCGTGGTGCGGATCCCGAACGGCTCGACGTCGAAGCGCAGGGACTCCATCCAGCCCTCGAGGCCGAACTTCGCGGCGGCGTACGCGACGCAGAATTCCTGGCCCACCAGCCCGGCGATGGAGGAGAGGCTGATGATGTGGCCGTCGCGCTGGGCGCGCATGACGGGCAGGACGGCGCGGGTGACGTTCATCGGGCCGAACAGGTTCGTCTCGATCTGCCGGCGCATCTGGGCACCGGAGATCTCCTCGAAGTAGCCGGCGTAGAAGTTCGCGGCGTTGTTGACCAGGACGTCGATCCGGCCGAACGCCTCCACGGCCTGCTGTGCGACCTGGCGGGCCTGGCCGAGCTCGGTCGGTACCCAGGCCGCGGCCGGCGCCGGTGATGATGAAGACCTTGCTCATGGGGGTGTGTGCTCCAGGGGGGGCGACGCTGTAGGGCGGAAGGCGGAAGGCGGAAGGCGGAAGGCGGAAGGCGGAAGGCGGAAGGCGGAAGACGGAAGGCGGAAGACGGAAGGCCGAAAGCTAAAAGTCGAAAGCTGTAGGGCCGCCGGAAGGGGATTCCAATCCGGCATCCGGATGCCTTTCGTAGCGGCTTCTCCTTCACGCTCACATATTCCTCCGAGCGCGCAAAGAGGAGAATGGACTACTACACCCGCCTTGAGCAGGGCCGGATGCAGCCATCGGCAGCGGTGCTGCAGACCCTGGTGCGGGTGCTGCACCTGCAGGACGATCAGCGCGACTACGTATTCGAGCTGGCGGGCAGAACAGGGACGCGGACCCGCGGCAAAGCGCGGCAGAAGGTCCAGCCGCAGCTGCGACGCCTGCTCGCTCTCACCGCAACTCCGGCGATCGTCCTCGGCCGCCGGATGGACGTGCTGGCCTGGAATGCGCTCGGCGCCGCCCTGGTGACCGACTTCTCCGAAGTCCCGGAGAAGGAACGCAATTACGTCCGCCTGATGTTCACCGATCCCGCCCTGCGCAAGCTCTATCCGGAATGGGAGAAGGTCGCCCGCACCGCCGTGGCGCAATTGCGCAGGGAAGCGGCGAAGTATCCCCAGGACCCGCGCCTGGTATCGCTGGTCGGTGAACTGTCCGTACGCGACGAGGACTTCCGCACCTGGTGGGCCGGCCACGAGGTCGCCTCCCTGAGCGTGGGCACGAAGACACTCAACCACCCCCTCGTCGGCGAGCTGACCCTGGACTGGGACACCCTGACCGCAAGCACGGACCCCGACCAGCAGCTGGTCGTGTGGACCGCCGAACCCGGCACACCCTCCTTCGACGGGCTGCGCATCCTCGCGTCCTGGGCGGCGGACCCCGACCGGATCAGACCTTCCAGGACCTGATCTGGTCGGCGACGGCATAGACGCTGACGCGGCTCTCGCGGATCTTGCGTACGAGGTCGGACAGCGCTCCGTAGGGCGGGTCGATGCCCTCGCCGGACTGGTCCATGTACTGGGCCGCCACGAACGCCGCGTACAGACTGTTGCGATAGGGCAGCGGCTCCAGGCGCACGATGGTGTGCAGCAGAGCGGCGGCGCGCCACGCGGCGTCCGGGTCGGCGGATTCCAGGGTCGGCAGCTTCGTCTTGTGCCGGGCCACCGCGGCGACCAGCGCGGAGTAGTCCGACACGGTCATGTCCTCGGGCGCGACAGCGAACTCCTGGACGTCCAAGAGCCAGGCGACGTCTATGTACAGAACCATCAGGCGGCCGTGGACCCCTCATGGCGCTCGGAGGGCGGAATCTCCTGGGGGCGGTCCTCGTCGAACTCGGAGCGCAGCTTCTCGGCCCACTCGGAGGCGCCGACGATGAACTGCTTGCGCTCCGCTTCACGCACGCCGAGGTCGTGCACGTACTGCTTGAGACTCTTGCCCGCGGCCGCCGCGGCCGCGCGGACTCCCTCGAATTCCTTGTCCGTGAAGGACACGTTCAGCGATGGCATACCACCAAGGTACCAACCAGGTACCTGAGGCCGGTCGGGCTGCGCGAAGATCTACGGGAAGATCCAGGCATGGACCTCGATCAACCAGTACGCCGCGGCCCAGCGAGATCCGTCGCGAGGACGACCCCTCCCACCTCGTACTTCCGTAGCAATGGGCTGCCCGAGCAGCCGCGCGGCACCGCCATCTGCCACCCGCCGGAGGCGAATGGCTACTGGCCCACCCGTCCGTCGACGCACTCGCGCAACAGGTCGGCGTGCCCGCAATGACGCGCGTACTCCTCGATCCTGTGCACCAACAGCTCCCGTATCGCGATCCCGTCCTTGCCCACCCGCTCGCCCAGATCCGGGTGGGCGGCCAGCGCGGCGTCGGTCGCGGCCTGCTCGCGCTCCAGAGCGGCGTACGCGGCGTCGACCTCGGCCTGCTCGGCGACGGCTCCGTCGAAGTCCGCGTCACGCTTGCCGTACAGCTTCGGCACGGGATCACCGTCGGTGATCCAGTTGCGCCAGTCCCGCTCCACCTCGACGAGGTGCCGGATCAGCCCGAGCAGCGACATCGTCGAAGGCGGCACCGACCGACGGGCCATTTGCTCCGCATCCAGGCCTTCGCACTTCATCCGCAGGGTGATGCGGTAGTTCTTCAGGAAGTCCTCCAGCGTCGCAAGCTCGCCGTCCGGACTGACTCCTTCGCCGTCACGGGGGTCGTCGTCCGGGTCAGCCCACATGTCGGGGTAGATGGTTGCCTGGGTCCAGCGTGCGGGTTGGTCAGTCATGCGGTGCATGCTCGTGGGTGAGTACCAGGGCCCGCCACTGATTTTTCCCATTGCGTCAGGAGGGCGAAGTCGTCGGGGACCAGGCCGATTCGGGGGTCGATGCGATGGAGCAGGGCGGGGCCGTCGTGGTGGGCCTTCACCCATGCGCGGTCGGCATCGGTGATCTCGTCGTCGACCCAGGCGAAGGCACGGCCCTCGGCCCACGCGCCGATCTGTGGCGTCTTCCAGAACACGCCATCCGGGGGATCGGGTCGCGGCGAGGGCCACGGAATGAAGGGCAGCGCGGGCAGTCCCAGCACGGGGGCGATGAAGGCGTTGGCCTCTTCTTCCCAGGTCGTCGCCCAGACCAGATCGAAGGGGAGTGCGGCCAGCGGCGGCCCGTGGTCGGGGTTGAGCCACACCCGCAGTGGTTTCACCCGCCTGTCGGGGAGCCCCCACTGTTCCATTCGGTGCCGTTCGGTGGCCTCCCACCGGGGCGTCAGCAGGCGGTGCGTCTGGTAGCCCCGGGGGCGGCGCTGTGGCTTTGCGGCGTAGGGATTCAGCGGTCCGTCGACATCGATCAGCAGCATGGGGCGCACCGGCTCACTCCCTTGGTCGGTGGCCGCACGCTACCGGCCGTTGACGGAGACCACCCAGGGCATTTTCGACGGGCGGCGATCTCCGGCGTGGGCAGCCCCATTGCTGACGGTCTAGGACGTGTGCTTCGTGTCCACGATTCCTCGTACGACGCCCAGGTGCTCCAAGTCCTGTGGGCGGATGCGGAGTTGGTCTGCCGTAGTGCGCACCTCTTCCTGCGGTCGTTTGAGGATGGCGGCTGCTGCCTCAGGGGCGATGACGGAGAAGTAACTGTCCGGCGTCGCCCAGGTGTTGACGGGTGCGGCGAGCGCCAGCGCGCCGCCCGAGCCGCCCTCGCCGATCAGCAAGGTGGTGATCGGGATTTCGGCGGTGGCCACGGCGCCGAACAGTTCCGCGATCGCGGCGCCCGCGCCCTGCCGTTCCGCCTCCGCGTCGTTGGCGGCGCCCGGGGTGTCCACCAGCGTCAATACGGGGATGCGTAGGCGGTCCGCGAGGCGGATCAGCCGTGCGGCGGTGCGGTAGCCGGCGGGGCGGGTGGCCGTGCCGGTCTGGGCGGCGTAGGCGATGGCGCGTGTGCGGCCGTCGTTGGTGCGCGTACCGGCGTCGTTGTCCGGCAGCTCCCCGAAGCCGCACAGCATGCCGTCGTCGGTGCCGCCGCACCGGTCGCCGCTGATCGCCGAGCGGTGCGTGAAGTAGGTGTCCAAGTAGGCTGCCGCGCACGGGCGTTGGGGGGATCTCGCGTTGCGTACGGCGTCCCAGCCGGTGGCCGGGAGACCGGTGGCGCCCAGGGCCGGGGGAGGCGGGGCGGGCTCGGTCGACGGGCGGCCCAGCAGACGCAGCCAGCGCCCCAGCACCTGCCGCAGCTCCTGCGGGGGAACCACGGCGTCGATCGCGCCCGCCGCCAGCTGCGCCTCCGCCGTGTACGCGGCCGCGTCCGCGTCGGGCGGCCGTACGCGTGAGCCGGCGAAGCCCACCTCGGCGCCCGGCAGCGCCAGGATCACGTCGGCGCCCGCGCCCAGGGTGGCCCAGCCGCCTCCCGTGGTCGGGTCGAGCAGCACGGCGATCTGGGGCAGTCCGGACTGCCTGGTGCGCGCGGACTGCCCTGCCACGCGCTGGAGTTGGACCAGTGCGCGCATGCCCTCCTGGACGCGGCTGCCGCCCGTCGCGACGAGCGAGACGAGTGGGACGCGGGCCTCGCGCGCGTATGCGTACGCCGCCACCAGGCGGTCACCCGTGCGCTCGCCCAGCGACCCGCCCAGGAAGCCGAACTCGAACGCGATCAGCACGGCGGTGATTCCGCCGACGGTCGCCGTGCCGCAGACGACCGACTCCTCCTCACCGGTGCGGGCGGCGGCGCGCACGCGCGAGGCGTCATAGCCCTGCCAGGACAGGGGGCCGTCCGCCCTGTACTCGCCTGCCGGGGCGGGCAGTTCGGCGAAGTCGTCCGTGGCGAGGGCGATGGCCTCGCGCGCCGTGAGCCGCCGGGTGCCGGTCATGGGGCGCCCGTCCTCCGCCGCAGGGCGTCCGTCGGCGGACACGGGGCGCCGGTCGTCAGTCATGGGTCAGCGACCGCTTCATGATCTTGCCCATGTCGTTGCGGGGCAGAGCGTCGAGGTAGTGCACGACACGGGGTCGCTTGTGAGGCGCCAGACTGCGCGCCACATGGTCCGCCAACTCCCCGGCGGGAGGCGGGAATTGGGGATCGGCGGGCACGATCCACGCCACGATCCGCTCGCCGAGGTCGGCGTCCGGCTCCCCGGTGACCGCGGCCTCCCGTACACCGGAGTGTTCCAGGAGCGCGTTCTCGATCTCACCCGCCCCGATCTTGTAGCCGCCGCTCTTGATGAGGTCGGTGGCCTTGCGGCCGACGATGCGTACGTAGCCGTCGGGGTCGCGCACCGCCATGTCGCCGGTGCGGAACCAGCCGTCATCGGTGAACGCCGCCGCCGTCGCGTCGGGGCGGTTGAGGTACTCGGTGAAGAGGTTGGGGCCGCGCACCTGGATCTCGCCCACCGTCTCGCCGTCCAGGGCAGCGACGGCCGTCACTCCGTCCTCCTCCGTCAGGCGCAGTTCGACTCCCGGCAGCGGCACCCCGACCGTGCCCGCGCGTGCCTCGCCGTCCGCGCGCACGCTCGTGTTCATCAGCGTCTCGGTCATTCCGTACCGCTCGATGACGCGCCGTCCCGTGGCCGCCGCGATCCGCTCGTGGTCGTGGACGGGCAAGGCTGCCGACCCCGACACGAGCAGCCGCGCCCGTGCGAGGGCCTTGGCCAGTGCCGGGTCGTCGGGCAGCGCCTCCGCGATCCGGTGGTACATCGTCGGCACCCCGAACAGCATCGTGGCGCCCTCGCTCAACTCCTGGGCCACGCCTGCCGTTTCGAACCTGCCGAGATGCCGCACGGATCCACCGCGACGCAGCGGGCCGAGGATGCCCAGGATCAGGCCGTGCACATGGAAGAGGGGCAGGGCGTGGACGAGTACGTCGTCGCCGGTCCACTGCCAGGCGTCCGCGAGGGCGTCCAGGGTGTCGGCGACGGCCCGGCGGGGAATGACGGCGCCCTTCGGCGGGCCGGTGGTGCCGGAGGTGTAGACGATCAGGGCGGGGTCTTCGGCGGGGCGTTCCGCGAGGGTGGTGAGGTAGGGGCGCCTCGTCCCTGTGGGGCGCACGTCGATGCCGACGCGCTCCAACGTATCGAGCGTGTATGGCAGTTGATCGCTCCCGGCCGCGAGGATCAGCGTCGGCTCGCTGTCGCTCACGATGTGCCCCAGCTCGCTCTCGCCCGACTTCGGGTTGAGCGGCACGGCGGGGACGCCCGCGAGCAGAGCGGCGACCACGGCGACGGCGGTCTCCAGGGTGGGGGTGGCCCACACGGCGACCCGGCCCGCGTCCGTGACGCGCGCGGCGAGCGGCGCCGCTGTGGCCGCGAGCTCGGCGTAGGTCAGGGAACGGTCGCCGAAACGCAGGGCGGGCCGGTGCGCGTCGGTGCCGTCAGGATCCGCCAGGGCCGCGGTCAAGGCCGGGAAGAGAGAGGACACGCGTCGTACTCCTTAGGTTGTTCGTCAGCCGTCAGCCGTCAGCCGTCAGCCGTCAGCCGTTCCGGATGGCGCGGTGGCGTCATCCCCAGTCGGGCACCACCAGCGCGAGCCACACCACAGCGGGCACCACGGCCACCACGACTCCTCCGTACACCATCAGCTGCCGGAAGAAACGCTCCCGGTCGACGTCGGGTGCCGCGGCCAGCACCAGCGCGCCGTTGGTCGAGAACGGGCTCACGTCCACCACCGTCGCCGACACCGAGAGCGCGGCCACCATGCCGACCGCCCCGATCTCGCCCTGCGCCAGGAAGGGCACGGCCAGCGGAATCAGCGCCCCCATGATGCCGACGGAAGAGGCGAACGCGGAGACCAGCGCGCCGATGTAGCAAAGGAGCACGGCGGACAGCAGCGGGACACCGATGTCGCTGACGCCCTCGCCCGCCCAGTCGATCGTGCCCATCTGGTCCAGGACGCCGACGTAGGTCAGCACTCCGCAGATCAGCAGGACCGTCGACCAGGCGATCTGGCTGACGGCGTCGCGGCTGTCGTCGGGCCAGCAGGCGGCGAGGAGGACGGCGAGGGTGATGGACGTCAGCCCGGCGTCCAGGTCAAAGGCGAGTACGGCGACGACCAGGGCCACGAGGGCGGCGAGGGTGGCGATGCGGGCGGTGGTGAGGCGACCGGCCGCTTCGGCCGCTTCGTCGGCGTCGTCGGAGCCGCCCTCCGCGAGCGCATCGACCTTCCGCAGCTTCAACCCTCCGAACAGCACGAACACCACACCGGCGATCACGAGGTTGACGATGAGTGAGGCGAGGAACAGGGTGATCTCACTGCCGGGGAGGCCCTCGCGCTCGACGATGCCGTTGACGATCGTGCCGTAGATGCTGATCGGGGAGAAGCCGCCGCCCTGCGCGCCGTGCACCACCATCGCCCCCATCAGGAGCGGGCTGATCGCGTACCGCGCGGCAAAGCTGAGGGCGATCGGCGCCACGATGGCGACGGCGGCCGGACTGACCGCGCCGATCGCGGTGAGCGCACCGGTCAGTACGAACATCACCCAAGGGATCAGCATCACCCGCCCGCGCACGAGCCGGATCGAGGCGTGCACCAGCCAGTCGGTGGTGCCGTTGGCCCGGGCGATCGCAAACAAGTACGTCACGCCGACGAGTACGACGAAGAGGTCACCGGGGAAACCGGCGAAGATCTTGTCGGCGTCGAGGTCCGCGACGAGTTCGCCGACGCCGAACGCGGCGGCGAAGGCGAGCGCGCCCATATTGATGGAGCGGGTGGTGGCGATCACGAACACCACGACGAGCACGAGGATCGATATCAATTCGGCGGACATGCGGGCTCCCGTCCTTGGGTCCCCAGGCCAGTAAGTGGTTGAGCGGCTTAGCGGCCGAGTGGTCAAACGGCCGAGTGGCAAAGCGGCACGGTGGTCAAGTGGCGGAGTGGCCAAGTGGCCAAGTGGCTGAACCACATTGGGTGTTGTGTGTGGAGACCGTCAAGAGACGCGACAAGAATTGGCTCAGCCACTTATCCACTCGGCCACTTATCCACAGACCCGGTGAGCCGGCCACCCCCGGTGTTACGCTGCCGCCGCAGGGGACCAACACCGCGCAAGAGCGGGCAAGGGGGACGGGCATGACCGACGCACTGCGCCCGGTGGCGGCCAAGCCGCGCCTGTACGAGCAGGTCCTCGACAGCCTGCGCAGTTATGTCGCCGAGGGCGGCCTGGGAGCGGGCGACCGCCTCCCGCCCGAGCGCGACCTGGCGGCCCGGCTCGGCGTCAGCCGCGCGTCCGTGAAGCAGGCCATCGTCGTCCTGGAGGTCCAGGGCCTGGTCGAGGCCCGGCACGGCGGCGGCACCTACCTGGTCCGCGACACCCTCGACGTCGAGCCCGTCGAGCAGCTCGTCGAGCGCCGCCGGCGGCTCCCCGACGTACTGGACGCGCGTGAGGCCCTGGAGACGAAGCTCGCCGAACTGGCGGCCGAGCGCCGCACCGACGAGGACCTGGTGGCCATCCGCTCCGCCCTGGCCCGGATGGCCACCGAGATCGAGGACGGCGCGCACGGCGTGGAGGGCGACCGTCTCTTCCACGCGGCGGTCACCGGCGCGGCGCACAGCGGCATCCTCGCCGAGTTCATGCGCTCCATCGCCGACCAGATCGCCGAGAGCCGCAACGAGTCCCTGCGCCAGCCCGGCCGCCCGCCACGGTCACACGCCCAGCACCTCGCGATCCTCGAGGCGATCGAGGCCCGGCAGCCCAAGAAGGCGGCTGCGGCCATGCGCAGGCATGTGCGCACGGTGGCGAAGGTCCGGCTCCTGGACTGGGACCCTGAGCCGGACAACGAGTAGCTGAGTGGCGGTTCGGTCGCATGGAGTAGGACCCGCGCCCCATGCGTGCGGCGCGGACGCTGGCTAGGGTCACCGAACATGCAGACCACGGAAACCACTCATCGCAACGTGTCGCAGCGCAGGCGCGACACTCTGGCCCGGCTCGAGGCGGAGCGGGACATCTGGGTGGCGACGGCCCACCCCGAGCACGGCCCGCACCAAGTGCCCCTGTGGTTCTGGTGGGACGGACGAGGCGTATGGATGTGCACCGGCGAGACTTCCGTGACCGCACGCAACGTACGCAAGGAGCCCCGCGTCCGCCTGTCGCTTCCCGACACCGTCGACGTGGTGCTGCTGCAGGGCGAGGCGGAGTGCTTCCTGGACCGGGACGTGCCGGCGAACGCGGCAGACGCGTTCACCGACAAGTTCGGGTGGGACCCTCGAGCGGAGGAAGGCGCCTTTCTGTACGTGCACGTGGTGCCGAAGACCGTGCGCGCGTGGCGGGATGAGCCCGAACTGCGCGGCAGGGTCGTCATGCGCGACGGAGTGTGGGTGGACTAGTGCTACTCAGCGGTTGACGTCACTTTCGCCAGAACAGGTGGTGCGTCACGCCGCTCGGGCTCGGCACGACGTCGCGGTGGAACCGGTCGAGGAGTTCATCGGGGGACTCCCAGAGCCGCGCCCCGGACCCGAGCTTCACCGACGAGACCGCCACGTGCAGGGTGTCGACGAGGTCGGCGTCGAGGAACTCCCGGATGGTGGTGGCCCCGCCGCCGAGCCGGACGTCCTTGCCCTGCGCCGCCTCCCGCGCCCGTTCGAGGACCTTGGCCGGTTCGTCGTCGACGAAGTGGAACGTCGTGTCGGACAGAGTGAAGGACGGACGCGGGTGGTGGGTCATGACGAACACGGGGGTGTGGAAGGGGGGTTCGTCGCCCCACCAGCCGCGCCAGTCGTAGTTCTCCCAGGGCCCGCGCTGAGGCCCGAACTTGTTGCGGCCCATGATCTCGGCGCCGATGTTGTGTGCGAAGTCTCGGGTGAGGTAGTCGTCGAGGCCGCGGCTGCCTCCGGGGTCGGTGCGCATGGGCCAGCTCGCCGTGGCTCCGCACCAGGCGAACATGTCCCCCGGATCGGCATGCCCGAACGGCCTCTCGAGGCTCTGGCCCTCACCGGCACCGAATCCGTCGCTGGAGACGTTGAAGTTCTGGACCCGCAACAGTTGTGGCACGTGCTTCCTCCGGTGTTGGTAGACGTCCTGTGTTGGTAGACGGTGATGAGACTGCCCGGGCCGCGCAAACTCATCGCCGCGACCGGAAGCGGCCCGTGGTTGGGCTCATCGAGTGAACCCTCAACCTGAGGGTCAGGGTGAGGGTAGAGGGTGCTCGGCCTGCCGTGTCCCCCACTCACTCCCACCAGGCCTCCCGCACCCGCAGGCTCCCCGTGTCCTCGCAGCCGGCCCCGTTGGACACCTCCTCGGTGTCCAGGTTCCAGCCGACGACGCCGTTGCCCTTGCGGCCCAGTTCGATCAGGCGCTGCGTCGAGGTCTCCGTACCGTTCTGCACCTGGCATTCGAGTACCGAGGTCCACGCCTTGCCGTCCAGCGCGACGTTGAACGCGAGCAGCGGCAGGACGAGGACGGTGAGGGCTGCGGCGATCCACTGCTCGGCGCCCGCCACACCGCGCAGCCAGCCGCTGGGCCGGTAGCCGACGTCGTGGTGCCGCTTGCCGCGGCGGCCTGTGCGGTACTCCACGACGACTCCCTCGCGCAGCGCGAAGGCGATCAGGCCGGTGGCCAGGCCCCACCAAGGACCGTAGAAGCAGGCGGCGATGAGGCCCACGGCGAACGGATTGACGGCCGTCAACGCGATCCGCCGCGCGGTGTCGGCCCAGCTGTGCCCCTGGGGCACGGCGCCGCGCGCCGCGAACAAGGCGAAGACGACCCGCGACACGACGATCCCGAACACCGCGCCGAGCGCCGGCTCGGTGAGGAGCATTCCGAGCACCACGTCGGGCCAGTTGGCGGGCTCCATGCCGACGAAGACGCCGCGCGCGTTCGCCTCGCCGCCCACCGTGTACGTCACCTTCACACAGGGCAGCGCGAGCGCCAGTGCGAGCAACAGGGTGTGCCCGGGCCCGCCTTTGCTGTCGACGGCCTGCGCCCGTGCGATCTGCTGGTCCTCGTGCTGGTCCTCGTACTGGTCCTGGTCCTGGTCCGACATGGCGGACACCGAAGCACGGTCAGTGACTCGTCGTGGTGGTACGACACCCAGATCCGCGGCAACAGGCCCTGACGGCCCAGCACACCGGGCCGCCGCCTGCCCACCGAGTTCGCACCAGTCCCCCCAGATCAGGGCTGGGCGTTGAGCCATTCCTCGAAGGTGGGGCCCGCGAGCTTGGCGTGCGGGCTCGGCAGGAAACCGCCGGCTGCCGCGGTCTCGGCATCGGGCATGCCGGAGCCGTCGACCTCGACGACCTTGATGCCGCGGCGGGAGCCCAGGAGTCGGGCCGCCTCGGCCATGCTCTCCCTGCGGGGCCCGGCGATCTCTGGGATCGGTGTTCCGGGGACGGGGACGGGGCCGGGGCCCGGCTGGG